>JACPNO010000053.1 GCA_016185465.1 Candidatus Solibacter usitatus | reverse complement strand
CGGCAGCTGGTAGGCCTGGAACTGGTGGGAGATCGCGCGATTGTGTATTTTTGCCGGACTCCGCTGCGGGAACTGGATCGTACGACGGGCACCTCTTATGCCATCCCTGCCGATGTTTCCGGGTCACTTCAGTGCTGAGAGTGAAAGGGCCTCAAACGCCGGCCCTTTCCCTCTACCCTATCCCGCGCCAAACGTGTCACGGATGTCCTGGCCGTCAGTGTCCACCAGGTCTTGGCTCTTGACATCGGGGACCTGCCCCACGGGCTCTTAGCGCGCCGGTGCTTTCTTCAGCAGCCTGGCTGCCTGCGCGTTCAGGGCGTTGATCTGCCGCAAATCTTCTTCCGTCATGGCGATGGCATTCTGAATACGCGCCAGCTCAGCCTCGCCCAGCGGCGCCGATTGGCGGTCGCGCCGGCCATCGAGGGCCGCGGACAGCGCGCGGTATTGATCCGTGATGTCTTTATAGCGGCGCAGAATGCTACTGGCGTAGGTATCGCGCCGGCGATTCAAATCCTGCAGCTCGGAAGAAATCTGGATCAGCTGGGAGGCAGCGCCGGTGTTTTTCGCGGCATCCTCACGCAGGCGAGTGTTGGCGGTTTCGAGCTCAGCTAACCGCCGGCTCTGGTTCTTGGTCTCTTTCTGCAGTGAATCGACGGTACGAGTGGCCTCCGCCAGATTTTGATTCAGCACCTCGGCCGCCGCGGCGCTCTGCTTGGCTTCCGCAGTCGCTTTCTCCAACTGCGATTCGAGCTCGGCGATACGCGCTTCCAGGCGGGCCATGGTGGCGTTGGCTTCCGCCAGGCTGTCGCGCAGTGGTTGCGTTTCGTCCTCGCCGCGAGACTCCGCATTTTCGCGATTCGGCCGGCGGGCGCCGGAAGCCAGAGCGGGAGCCTGCGGCACAGCAGACTGCGGCGCCGGCGCGCCTTCCTTAGCCAGCCGCAATTGTTCAGTCAGTTGCCGATTCTGCTCGTCGCGCGATGCCAGCCGCCGGTTTTGCTCGCCGATAATGCGGGTTTGATACAGGATGGCGCCGCCGGCGATTACGCAGACCACTGCGAGAATCAGAGTCAGGCTAGCACTACGGGGTGCAGTCGTTGCCGGCACACGCAGATTCTATCACTTTGAGCGCAGCCGGTAACGGGTGCGGTAGGTAAGGCTGCGGTCGGCATCGGGAATGGTGACCTTAATTTGCGGGTTGGACGAAACCCGCTCCGGCAGCGCCAGAGTGAGGCTGTAGTGCGAAACCAAAACCGCGAAACCGTGCTCGATCGCGCCCGGAATCTCCGTTGTCGAGCGGCTGAACGCGGCCACGCCGCCGGTGGCATCGGCCAGCCGCTTCAGCCCGTTCTGGTACTCTTCGCTCACGCGATCGCCCTGATAGTTGAGGTGGGCGACAAAAACCGGCGATTGCCAGGCTGTGAGATTGGTTTCCAGCTTGGAAATCTTTTCGCGCATGAGCGTTTCGGGAAATTGGCGGCTCAAATCGTGCGAATCGCTTGAATTGATTACCGGATTCATGAAATCTTCCCGGTAATTCTGGGCGTTGCTGTCGGTGATGTAAAGCACGCCGACGCGCGTGGTGGATTTCCGCAGCATGGAATCGGCAATGCGGCAGGCGACCTCGATGGTCGGCAGCAGCCCGGATTTTCCGCTGACGGGAAGCGATTCGATGGCGCCGGCGAGGGCGTCATGGTCGGTGGTCGGGTCCATGATTACTTTCAAGCCGTCCTGGGCGCGCAGCAACCCGACAAACACCGCTTCCGGCAATTTTTTGATTTCGGCGATGGTGGCTTCTTTCGCTGGCTCGGCCACGGTGAGATCGCCCGCAAGGTCCATCACCAGCAGGATCACCAGCGCGTCGCCGGGCCGCTGCACATCAATCAGGCGGGAAGAGGCGCCATCGAGAGTGACCGCGAAATCTTTCGCTTCAATTGGAGCGTCATCGCTGCCCTGTTTGTTTTCGATGCAGACCGGAATACGAAGCTGGGTGGGCCCCGGCTTAACGGGCGCAGCCCAGACGGCGGCCGCGAAGAGCAGAAGCAGACCGGCGCTCTTCATCAAAAACTAAACCTGAGTCCAAGTTGAATTACCCGGCCGCCGCGCGAGCCGATGATTTTTCCCGCATTCACGTTCGGCGCCGAGGCGGTGCCGATCCCGGCGTCGGGGTCGTTCCAATTGGCGTGGTTCAGAAAGTTGAAACCTGCGGCGCTGAACTCGACCGCATGCTCGGGGTCTACCGCCACGCGCTTGCTCACGCTGAGATCGTAGTTCTGACTGCCGGGATTGCGCAAAGTCGGATGCGTCCGGGCTACGTCTCCCAGGGTGAAATCAGGTGGCTGATCGAACGCCGCGGGATTGAACCAATTGGATGGATTCTGGTCGCTGACGTTGGGATCGACGCCCGGGACCGCGTTGACGTGCAGCGCGCTGATCACGCCACCGGTGTTGTTGAACAGAGGATGCAGCGCGATGGGCGTGCCCGAAGCCACAGCCGCCGTGCCGCTCAGCGACCATCCTTCCACCAGGTAGCGCCGCCAATCGGAGAACGGCAGAAAAGTCTTGTTGACGCCCAGCGGCAGCTCGTAGCTGTAGCTCACCGAGAGGCGCTGCGGTTGATTGTAGGCCGTGAGCGACCACTCATTGTGGCGATTGAAAAAATCCTGCGTGCCGTAGGGGCCGGAGTAGTCGTCGAGTTGCTTGGACACTTCGTAATACGCGCTCAGCGTGAGCCCTTTGGAAGCCCGTTTCTCCAGACGCAAAAATCCCGCGTCGCGCTGATACTTGCCCAGCGGATAAGAGCTGTAGACGTCGAACCCCTTGTATTGCGGAAACGGACGCAGCGAGCTGTTGAACGTTTCGTCGTTGAGCTGGTCGCGATAGACCAGCGCGTTTGGTGAAATGGCGTTGGGGTTGGCGGCGCCGTTGCTCACCAGCAGATTGCGGCCTCCCGAATACGAAAACCCGGCGGTCATCATCACCGACCCCGGAAGCTCGCGCTCGACGGTGGCTGAAGCCGACTGATACATAGGCTCGCGGCGGCTCTGATCCATGAAGTCGGCAATCGTGCCGTTGACCGCGTCCGGGCGAAGATCCGGCAGCGGAAAAGTGGGTGGCGGAAAGCCGTTGGCAAGAACGAGCGCCGGCTCGAGCTGTGGATTGGGCGATACGAATGCCGCATAGCCATTGAAGCCCTGCGTGGCCCATTGCCCGGTGTACACCGGAATGAAAGAGTAACTACGGGCAAACGACGCGCGCACCACGGTCTTCGATTGTCCGCGCACATTCCACGCCAGCCCGATGCTGGGTCCCGCCCGCCAGAGCGTCGGACGGAACCCGGGCACGGCGTCGCTGGCCGCGAGCAGAGCGCCCGGAAGACCGTTGGCCGGATTGATGAGACTCGCCGATATCGTGGACTGCCGGTTGTATTTTTCGGTTCGCGGCGTGTCGCGAGTGGTAGTCAGTGACACGGTGATGGCCAGGTCCTTGCGTATCTCATAGCTATCGCTCAATGAAAACGTGCCATGGCTCTGGCGGAAATAGGAAGGAGCGCTCACGCGGCTGGTCTGGGCCAGATCGGGCAGTCCCAACAAAAAGCTGGCGAACGCGTCGCCGGTGTCGATGATGCCTGGAAGGCTGGTCAATCCGGACGAGAAGTGATAGGAGCCCGCTGGATATTGCGGCCAGAACGTATTCACCTGATAGTGAACCTGCTGCAGCACCAGGTGCAGCGAATGCTTGCCGCGGCGCGTGGAAATGCCGTCGGTTAGCACGAACGTGTTGCGCTTGTTGTTGAAATCGGGATACGAGCGCCCCATGTTGAGAAAAGGCGAGAGCTGATACTGGGGGAAATCCGTGGTCGTGTCCCCGCTGCGCGAGTGGGTCGCGGTGACTTCAAACGTCAGCGTGTTGACGGTCTGCGAGGAAGCTGTATAGACATGTTCGAGCGAGCCGCGGCGAGAACTGAATATCCGGTCCGACGCCCCAGGGTTGGCTTCGTTGGGAAACAGCTTCGCCGCCCCTAGCAGGCCATTGGAAAAGGCAAGTTCGGTGGTAACGCGGTGGCGCTCGCGAAAGGAGTGATCCACTTTCCCGATCATGCCGTTGGCGGTGTCCGTCTCGGGCGAATTCACGAAGTAGTTGTTCTGATTGAACGGGCCGACATTCGTATTGGGCGCCGGATAGAGCTGAAGGCCTTGCTGGGCGACAGGGTCGAGGCGCGCCGCGGGAATCTTGTTGTTGGGAAAAGGATCGCGCAAGTACTGCAGGTTGGTCAGCGAAACCGGTTGGGAGGGGTCGAAACCGGGATTGACCCGCGTCGATTTTGGATCGTAGATGGGCAGTTGTTGTCCCGCCTGATTGACCACGGCCGAATAATCGCCCGTGCGCTCCGCCATGGTGGGGATGGTTTGCAGCGAAGTACGCGAGATGCGCTCGCGCACGCCCTCATAGGAGAGCGAGAAAAACGTATCGTTGCGGCTAGGCAGCAGGCGCGGGATCGCCACCGGTCCGGCGATGTTGAACCCAAACTGATTGCGGCGCAGCAGCGATTTGGTCTCGCCACGCTGCGCGATTTCATGCGGCACCGCATCCAGAAAATCGTTGCGGAAATTCTCGAAGACGCGGCCGTGGATCTTCTGCTGGCCGCCTTTCGCGGCTGCCTTCACGGCCGGGGAGCTGTCTTCGCGCAACCCCAGATCGCGGGTTTGTATCTTGAACTCCTCAATGGCGCTGTCGACCGCGGCAGGCGGCTTGCGCGCCGGCGGCTGCTGCGCCAGACCAAGCACGCACCATGCCGACACTTCGAGCGCGACAAGGAGCTTCCGCATAATTACCAGTTTACCCCGATCTTCGGGGCAGCCGTGTAAGCCGACTTACGGTAACCTGAAGCTTGACCATGAAGTTGCGGGAGATCGCCCAGGCGCTTGGCTGCGAAGTGGCGGGTAACGGTGAATTAGAAATCACCGGCGTGGCGGGAATGGAACACGCCCGGCCTGGCGAGCTCACTTTTCTCGCCAACCCGAAATACGCGCCGAAAGTGAAGGACACGCGAGCCAGCGCGATCCTCATCGACAAGAAATCGGGAGAGCTGCCGATAGCGCGGCTGATTTCCACCGACCCTTACGTGGATTTTGCCAGGGCGCTGGAGCTTTTTTACCGTCCGCCGCGCCCCGCGCCCGGCATTCACCAGCTGGCATCGGTGGCCGCGAGCGCGGAGATTGGCGCGGGAGCTTCTATCGGCCCATTCGCGGTGGTCGGTGAGCGCGTCAAATTGGGCCGCAACGCCGTGCTCCATCCCCACGCGGTGATTTACGAAGGCGCGGAGATAGGCGACGATTTTCTGGCGCACTCCCACGCCGTGGTGCGTGAGTTTTGCCGTGTTGGGAATCGCGTGATCTTGCAAAATGGGGCGGTGATTGGCGGAGACGGCTTCGGTTTTGCCAAGCAACGCAACGGAACGCACTACAAGATTGTGCAGTCCGGCGTTACGGTGATCGAAGATGACGTCGAGGTGCAGAGCCTGACGTCGGTCGATCGGGCCACGGTGGGAGAAACCCGCGTGAAGCGCGGCGCCAAGATCGATAGCCTGGTGCAGATCGGCCATGCTTCGGTGGTGGGCGAGGACAATATCATTTGCGCGCAGGCGGGTCTGGCGGGCAGCAGCATTCTGGAGCGCAATGTCCTGCTGGCGGGCCAGGTGGGAATTTCGGGCCATCTGACCATTCATGACGATGTCATCGTCTACGCGCAAAGCGGCGTGGGCGGCGACGTGGAGAAGGGCTCGCGCATTTCCGGATCGCCGGCATTTGCCGCCAATGTCTGGCTGCGCGCGATCACCGCTTTTCCCAAATTGCCGGAGCTGCTGAAAACCCTGCGCGAGTTGAAGAAGCGAGTCGAGGAACTGGAAAAAAAATGAACGACGAGATCAAGAACGTTCCCAACCGGCGGCCGGTGGCGTACAAGAACGAAGTATTTCTGAATAGCCCCGATGCCCGCATCCTGCGCATCCTCTCCGAATATATTGAGCCGCTGACCCATTTCCGCCGGGAGAATATCCGCGACACCGTGGTTTTTTTCGGCTCCGCCCGTATCACCGAAGATGGCCCGATGGGCCGCTACTACCGCGAAGCTCAGACTTTGGCCAGGATATTCACCGAGTGGAGTGAGCAGTTCGCCGCCGGCAGCTATCGTTTCGTGGTGACCTCAGGCGGTGGGCCGGGCATCATGGAAGCCGCCAACCGCGGCGCCGCCGAAGCCGGAGGCAAGACCATCGGGCTGAACATCGGTCTGCCGTTCGAACAGTTCCCCAATAGCCATATCTCACGCTGGCGCAAACTCAGAAACTAGCCAAGAAAATTCTCATCGTGCTGTATGGCTCCGAGTTCTGGCAGGAAGTCGTCGACTTCGATGCCCTGGTGCGGCATGGAATGATCGACAAGGACGATCTAAATTTATTCCAGTACGCCGACGATCCGGCAACCGCTTTCACCCTGCTGCGCGACGGCCTGATGCAGTACCATGTCACGCCTGAAACGCCGGAGACGCCGGCCATCGCCAAGACCACCGATCCGGGATCGACGCCCCGGCGCTAGTACAATATTCAGAAGCTGACGACGCATGCCGGCCCGCCTGAAGAAACTGCTCGAAGTATCCGGGTGGTGGGGAATCGCCCTGGTGGTGCTGGCGGCGCTGGATCTGGCGCTGCGGCTAGCCGGGATTTCGATTCTGGTGCTTCGGCTCGCGGTTTACACCGCGGCGATCGGTTTGGCTATCCGCCTCTACCGCGCGGTGTCGCGGAAACTCATCTGGAAGCTGCGCAACCGGCTGATTTTCGCCTACATTTACATTGCAGTCGTGCCGGTAGTGTTGATCCTGACGCTGGTGGTGCTGGGCGGCTGGGCGGTGGTTGGGCAGGTGGCGGTCCACATGGTGAACTCCGAATTGGAGCGGCGCACCGCGGGGTTGTCTACGCTGGCAGAATTAGTGGCCAAGGCCGCTCCGGATGAAAGAACGCAAGTCATCCAGCAAGCCGCTCCCTTCATGCGCCACTTGTTTCCCAACGCGGAGAGATTCTCGCCGCATTGACGCCGGATTTCTTGGCGGATTTGGTTCCCGGCCTGGGCGACGTGCTGATCCTCAGCGCGGATCAACCCTCTGCCGCCAAGACCACTTCGGCGCGGACCCGGCGGAGATCCCATTTGCCGCCGGCGTATTACACCTTCGATGTGGACTTTCCCTGGCTCACGGTGAAATTTATTCCGCACTGGGATAGCCCGGAGCGCGTCGAAAAAGCCGGCCTGACGCTGCACACGCGCGCATCGGCGGTGCTCGGAATCGTTTTTGGCCGCGGCATGGATTCCGAGCAGACGGTGCTGTATTTGCTGGTGATGGTGACCGGCATCCTGGTGCTGGTATGGATGTATTCGTTTTTTATCGGGCTCTCGCTGACGCGCACGATCACCGGCGCGGTGCACAATCTCTACGACGGCACGCAGCATATCAAGGCGGGTGATTTTTCCCATCGCATTCCCGTCGCCGGCGAGGACCAGCTGGCTGAGCTGGGTAAGTCGTTCAATGGCATGACAGAAAATCTTGCCCGCCTGATTTTGGTGGAGAAGGAGCAGGAGCGCCTGCATGCCGAGCTGGAAATCGCGCGCGAAGTGCAAGGCCAGCTGTTCCCGCGAGGGGCCCCAGCGATGAAAACTCTGGAGCTGGCCGGCGTTTGCCATCCCGCGCGCACCGTTTCCGGCGATTACTACGACTTCATTTCGCTTCCCGAAGGCGCGGTGGGCCTGGCGCTGGGCGACGTGGCGGGCAAAGGAATTTCGGCGGCGCTGCTCATGGCGTCCATCCAATCCATCATGCGCACCCAGTTGACGGCCGGGATTTCCGCGGCGGTCTACATGTCGGCGGCGGGCTCGGGCGAGGCTCCATTCTATTCGACCGGCCATATGGTGGAGCAATTGAACCGGCAGGTTTATGCCAACACGGCTCCCGAAAAATACGCGACTTTCTTTTTTGGCATTTACGACGAGTCCGGCCGTACGCTGACGTACACTAACGCAGGACATCTTCCGCCCATCATTGTTCGCAACAGCGGGCCCGAAATACTGGAAGTGACCGGAACGGTGGTGGGCGCGTTCCCCAAGGCGACTTTTGAAGACCGGACCGTCCACATCGGCCCCGGCGATTTGTTCATCGCCTATACCGACGGCATTGTCGAGCCCGAGAACGAGTATGGCGAGGCGTTCGGCGAAGACCGGCTGATGGAGCTGCTGGCGCGGTACAAAGATCGCGAAATCGGAGAAATCATCGCGCACATCATGGAAGCGGTGGAACATTGGACCGGCTCCTCCGAGCTGCAGGACGACATGACCGTGGTGCTGGCCCGAGGTCTGGCGTGAAAGTTCTGACCGCAGCCCAAATGCGAGAAGTAGATCGCCGGACGATCGAGCGCGGCACGCCGGGGCTGGCGCTGATGGAGAATGCCGGCCAAAACGTGGTCGCGTTCATCGAAGAAAAATTTACGCCGCTGGGGGCGCAGCATGTGGTTGTCTTTTGCGGCAAGGGGAACAATGGCGGCGATGGGCTAGTGGCCGCGCGCGAGCTGCTGGTGCGCGGTAAACTACGCGCGCTCGACGTAGTGCTTGTAGCGGCGCCCGAGGAGATGACTGGCGACGCAGCCGCCAATTACCGCAAGTTCGTGGCCAGCGGCGGACGAGTGCATCGCGAGGTCACGCCGGCGATGCGCGACGCCACCGTTATCGTCGACGCACTGCTGGGCACTGGGCTCAAAGGACCGGCCGGCGGCGCCATGCTGCAGGCGATCCGCCAGATCAATACGGAATTTCGCTCGGCCCGCGTGGTGGCCGTGGATATTCCTTCGGGACTGGCAAGCGACTGCGGGCGCGCCCTAGGCGAGTCGGTGCGCGCCGATTTCACCGTCACATTCACTGCGCCCAAGGTGGGTTTGGTGCTGGCTCCCAACTGCGATCAGGTGGGCGAGCTACGCGTGTGCTCCGTGGGCAGCCCGCCGGAGCTATTCGAGAGCGATCCGGAAATTTGGCTTTCGCTGATCCAGCCCAGGCTTTTCGCTGCGTTGCTCGCGCCGCGCGCCAAGGGAGCGAACAAAGGCAGCTTCGGGCATGTGCTGGTGGTGGGCGGCTCGTGCGGGAAGACCGGCGCTCCGGCGATGACGGCGATGGCGGCGTTGCGCGCCGGAGCAGGCCTGGTGACGGTGGCATCGGCGGCGGAAAATTTGTCCGTGATTGCGGGACACGCCCCCGAAATAATGACCGCGCCACTGGCCGGCAACCTGGCCGCGATCGCGTCGGGCAAGACCGTGCTGGCAGTGGGCCCAGGGCTGGGCACGAGCGACGAAAATATCGCAATGGTGAGGACTACCTTCGCCGAGTCCAAGCTGCCGATGGTGGTGGACGCCGACGGATTGAACGCGCTCGCTGGCGCGAAATGGGCTGTCGCAACGGGAAAGCTGCGAGTGCTGACACCGCATCCGGGCGAGATGGCGCGGCTCTGCGGCAAGAGTATCGCGGAAATCCAAGAAGATCGCGCGGCGATTGCGCGCGGTTTCGCATTGGACAAGCAAGTCTGCCTGGTGCTCAAGGGGCAGCGCACGTTCATCGCGTTTCCGGATGGCCGCGTTTGGATCAATCCGACCGGTAGCCCGGCGATGGCCAAGGGCGGCACCGGCGACATTTTGACCGGCCTGATCGCGGGCATGCTGGCGCAGTTCCCCCCCCTCGCCGAGCAAGCCGTTGCTGCCGCTGTCTATTTGCACGGCCTGGCCGGCGAGCTGGGCGCGGCGCAACTGGGCGAGAAATCGCTCATTGCCACCGACCTGTTGCGCTATCTGCCTGCCGCCCTGGAGGAGTGTGCCAAGTTTCCGGACCGGCTCTGAGGAGGAAACCATCGCCCTGGGCGCGCAATTGGCGAAAACTTTTCCCGCCAAAGCGGTGGTGCTGCTGATTGGCAATCTGGGAGCCGGCAAGACTACTCTGGCGAAAGGCATCGTGCAGGGCATGGGCGCCGGTGATCCGGATCAGGTATCGAGCCCCACCTACACTTTGATTCACGAATACGGGAGCCCGCCGGCGGTTTATCACATCGATCTGTACCGCCTGGAGCGATCGCGCGAGGCGGCCGCCTTGGGCCTGGAAGAGTTATTCGACAGAAACGCGCTGGTATTGATGGAATGGGGCGAGCGATTTCCCGAGCTGCTGCCGGCGCAGCGCATCGAGATACGCCTCGAGCCCGGCCAGGGTGACGAGCGCAACATTACAGTGACGCATATCAATCTATGAGCGAACAAAATTGGGCATTGATCCTGGGCGCATCCAGCGGATTCGGCGAAGCAGTGGCGCTTGAGCTGGCGTCGCGCGGCATGAACATCTTCGGCGTGCATCTGGACCGGCGGGAGACACTGCCGCACGCCCGCGAAGTGGAAGAAAGCATACGCGGACTGGGGCGCGAGGCGGTTTTCTTCAACGGCAATGCGGCTGACGAGGAAAAGCGCAAAGAGGTGATCGCGCACATTGCAGGCGTCATCGCCAAGACGCCGGGCACGGTTCGCGTCCTGCTTCATTCACTGGCATTCGGAACGCTGAAGCCACTAGTCGCGGGCGATGCCGTGGTTCAGCGTCAACTGGAGATGACCGCCGACATCATGGGGCACAGCCTGGTGTATTGGGTGCAGGATCTGATTGCCCACGGGCTGATGGCGGCCGGTGGACGCATTTACGCCATGACCAGCGAAGGCAGCAGCCGCGCCATTTCCCAATACGGCCCGGTATGCGCGGCCAAGGCGATTCTGGAAGCGCACATCCGGCAATTGGCGCTGGAACTGGCGCCGCTCGGAATCACGGCCAACGCCATTATGGCCGGCGTCACCGATACGCCCGCGCTGCGCAAAATACCTGGGCACGAACGGCTGATCGAGATGGCGCGCGCCCGCAATCCGCATCACCGCCTGACTACGCCGCGGGATGTGGCCAAATGCATCGGCGTGCTATGCGGAGAGGAGACGTACTGGATGACGGGCAACACGCTGCGGGTCGACGGCGGAGAAGGCTCCGTAGGATAAACTGGTCGATTCAAGGAGCAACCATGCGAACCATACTCTTGGTATCGAGTCTGTTGATTACGGCGACGGGCTTCGCGCAGCCGCTCACTCATGACGAGCGCGAGCGCGCCCTCAGCGAATTGCATGCCGGACGCAAGCTGCTGCTGGATGCAGTGGCCGGCCTGTCGGAGGCGCAATGGAACTTCAAACCGGCGCCGGACCGCTGGTCGGTGGCTGAAGTGGCCGAGCACATTACGCTGGCCGAGGACTTCCTGTTCAACGCGAGCCAGCAGATTCTGACTTCGCCTGCGACGCCGGAGAAGAAGGCCGAAGTGCAGGGCAAAGACGAGCTGGTACTGACCAAGACCCTCGACCGCAGTCGGAAAGGTACCGCGCCCGAGCCGCTGGTGCCGTCGCACAAGTGGGCTTCGCACCAGGAAATGATCGAGCAGTACAAGAAAAGCCGCGACCGCGCGATCTCTTATGTTGCGTCCACGCAGGACGAACTGCGCAGCCATTTCTACAAGCATCCGGCTTTTGATCTGCTGGACGCCTATCAATGGCTGTTATTTATGGCGGTGCACTCGGAGCGGCACATTTTGCAGCTCAAGGAAGTGAAGGCGGATCCGAATTTTCCGAAAATGTAGGGAGAAAAACCGCTCCTTTTAGTCGCGGCTCGCAAAGCACCGGTGCGAGCCGCGACCAAGGGGAGCGGTTTTTCCTGCTTACTGCCGCACCACCATCAGCGAACGCCACGCCATGTTTCCGGCCGCGTCATAGGCGCGTACGGTAATGCTGTTGTTGCCGCGCAGCAGTGGAATCGCCGTCGCAACCCAACTGCCGGTTCCCGTGGCGTCGCCGAGCGATCCGGTCGAGTTTAACCAGGTGACCCGGACCACACCGGCGCTATCGCCGGCATTGCCGAACACCGTGATGCTTGCATCGGACGTCGCGAAGATGGTCGAGGCCGGCCATGTGATGGTCAAACTGGGCGGCGTGGTATCGTCAGCCGGCAGCGGCGGCGTTACGGGAGGCGTGGGCGCGGGATTTGGCGGCGGAACGGAGGGCGGTGGCAGCGCCGGCGGGCTCACCGGCGGCGGAACTGGGGCGTCGCGGCTCCCATACAGCGCCTGCACTCCGGCGATGTCATCGGCCGACAGGTGAGTGCCGAAACGGTAGTAGGGGTACATGACCGAATTGGGGCTGTCGGTGTGGCCGAAACCGAGCGCATGCCCCACCTCGTGCTGCACGACGCTGAACAGATCGATATCGGCGCCTGCCTGCCAGCGCTCGTCGGCATCCAGATGCATGTCACCGGCGATAGGCTCCGGATTGGGCGGAGAGGGATAGAACGTGTGCGCCAGGACGCCGCCCGGTCCGTCGAACGGGTACAGATCGCCATGGGCGCCGCCGGCAAACATCACTTGCACGGTGCGCAGGGCGCTAGCGCCGGTTCCGGCAACGAAATTCACCCGGGCGTTGTTGGACCATTGGGCAAACGCCCGCAGAATTTCAGATTTCGCGGTCGGTTGCGGGAGTTTCTCGGTCAGGCTGGAGAACACATAATCAAGCGTTACTCCGCCGGTAGCATCGGCAGCCCAGCCGTTGCCCACTTGCACATATTGCCCCACCGGCCCGGCAGCGGAGAGCGCGCCGGCGCAGGCGGCAACGCGCCTGCCCAGAATCAGGTCCACCGAGGCGGGAAACACATAAGCCACTTCGTCCCATTCCGTCAGCGTCGCTATATCGAACGCCGAGCCAACAAGCAGCAAATGCGTGCCGCGCAGGTCGGGACGCTCGAGCACCATCAGATTCTGCTCCCAGGCCATGGCGCGCTGCTCGGGCGGGCTTACGTCGGGATGAAATTCCACCACCACCACCATGCGTCCCGCGCCCTTCATCTCCGCTTGGAGCGCCGGACTGATCTTGTCATTGGCCGTGAGCCTGCCTGCCCAACGCACGTCCAGGCCATCGAGCGATAGATCGTCGCCCGCCGACACCATCACGGTTGAGTTCGGCAGGTAGCCGGTCACCAGCGCGCCGCGTTCTCGCACTGCCAGCAGATTTTTGGCATCGGCCTCGCGCTGGAATTGAATCAGGTAGTGGGACCGGCCCCAGTGCCTGCGCAACAGAGGCGCAGCCAGGTACTCGCGCGGATTGCCGGGAGGATCAAAATCGCGCGTCTTGAGGTGGATGGTTTCGGCGGCCAGGCCCGCCACGACGATGAAAATAGAGACCCCAACGCGAATTAAGTCCACCCTTAGTCATCGGCGCGCCCTGAGAAATTCTATAGGGTGAAGCCACCTACTTACGTGACTATGAAGACCCGTCTGGGCGTGACGCTGGTCGTGACCGCGTTGGCGCTCGCCGCGCAGCCGGCCACCTATCTGATTGAGACCGTGGCCGGTTCGAGCGCCATGGGCGATGGCGGCCCCGCCATTGCGGCGTCGCTCAACAACGCCCAGGGCATTGCCGTAGACCCGGCAGGCAACATCTTCATTGCCGACACCGACGCTCATCGCATCCGCAAGATCACGCCCGATGGACTGATCTCAACCGTGGCCGGGACTGGCGCACCCGGCGCGCAGGGCGATGGCGGGCCGGCGGTGGCGGCTCAGTTAAACACTCCTTATGGCGTGGCCGCCGACCGCGCCGGCAATCTCTACATCGCCGATCTTGGCAACAATCGCGTGCGCTGCGTCACGCCCGACGGCCTCATCCGAACGCTTGCGGCCGATGCTCCCGGCGGGTGGCTTGCGCCGCGCAATATCGCCGTGGATGCCGCCGGCAACATCTATGTGGCCGAGTTCGCCGGCCACCGTATCCGCAAGATCGCGCACAGCGGCGTGGTGACCATCGTCGCGGGCACCGGCATTGCCGGTTTCAGCGGCGACTCCCGCCCAGCCGGCACCGCGCAATTCGCCTATCCTGCCGGGCTCGCCTTCGACCCGCAGGGCAATCTCTACATCGCCGACAGCGGCAACAACCGGGTGCGCAAGATTATTGCGAGCAGCTGGCAAATCACTACCGTTTTAGGCACCGGCGTGCCGGGCGCGAGCGAACTCCGGCAGCTTACTCTTCCGACCGGTGTGGCGCTCGATAGCAGCGGGACGCTGTACGTGGCTGACAGCGGCAATCGGCGCATCCGCGGAGTCTCGCCCGCCGGCCAGGTGAGCTCAGTACCGGGCGCGGGGCGCGATGTGGCGGTGGACGCGAACGGCAATCTCTATATCGCCTCCGCAAACACGGTGCTGCAAGTGATCCCAGGCGCGGACCCGATAATCATCGCCGGTGGCGACGCCGGGAGTTTTGGCGGCGATGGCGGCCCAGCCATCAACGCGCGCCTGGCTGGCCCGGCGGGGCTCGCGATCACGGCGAGCGGCGAGATCTATATTGCCGATTCCCGCAACCATCGCGTGCGCAAAGTGGATGCCAACGGATTCATCGGCACGGCCGCGGGCAATGGAACACCCGGACAGGATGCGGGTCAGCTGAACTATCCCAAGGGGCTGGCCTGGGACCCGGCGGGCACACTCTACATTGCCGATCAGAACAATGATCGCGTCGAGCAACTGACGCCTCACGGCGCAATGAACACCGTGGCCGGCGCCGGCATTCCAGGGTTCAATGGCGACGGGCTGCCGGCGATTTCCACGCAACTTCTTTCTCCCGCGGCAGTGGCGCTTGCCGGCGATGGGGCGCTGATCGTCGCCGACGGCGGGAACGGGCGGGTGCGCTTGCTCAGCGCGGCTGGGACGCTGCTTACCATCGCGTCGCAGGTAGACTCTCGCGGAGTGGCGGCGGACAGGTTCGGCACCGTCTATATCGCCGATACGCCGAACCACCGCATTCTATCGGTCGATCCCGGCGGCGCAGCCATCCTCTTTGCCGGGACTGGAGTAGCCGGCTTTTCCGGCGACGGCGCTGAAGCTCGCGCCGCCCAGCTAAACCAGCCAACCGGCCTCGCCATCGACGCCCTCGGGAATCTGTTCATCGCCGATACGGGCAACCATTGCGTGCGCGTCGTCTCCGCCGCTGGCGTGATCGCAACCATTGCGGGCACAGGCAATGCGGGGTCGTCAGGCGATGGCGGCCCCGCTTTGCTCGCGCAGCTCAATTCGCCGGCGGCGGTTGCCGTGGATGCGACCGGCTCTGTTTGGATCGCCGACACCGGCAATGATCGCATTCGCAAACTCTCACCGGGCGTGGTCGCGCCTCCGCCAGCGCAAGTGCTGCCGCTAGCCGTGGTGAACGGAGCCAGCTGGCTGGCTGGTGCGGTGGCTCCGGGCGAGATCGTGTCGATATTTTCCAGCGGCGGCGCGGCGCTTGGCCCCGATTTGGGGGTAGCCGCCGCATCTGCCCTGCCCACGCAATTGGCGGAGGCCGAGGTCCGGTTTGACGGTCAACCGGCGCGGTTGTACTACGTGCAGGCCAACCAAATCAACGCGCAGGCGCCAGCAAGCATCACCGTAAGAACGCAAGTGGAAGTGTTTTACCAGGGCGTTTCGCGCGGCCAGGCCCAGATCGCGGTGACCGGCGCTATGCCCGGGATTTTCGTGGTGAGCGACGGCGCCGGGCAGGCGGTGGTGATCCATGCGGACGGCTCGCTCAATTCGGCGACTAATCCGGCGGCGCGCGGTTCGATCGTTACGTTCTACGCAACCGGCCAAGGCCAGAATCTTCCGCTGCTGCTGACATTGAACGGCTTTCCCGCCGAGATTCTGTCGGCGACCGACGCCGCGGGCCTGCTGCGCATTGATGCGCGTCTGCCCTCGGGATTCGCGCCGGCGGGCGTATTGCAACTCGAGCTCGCAGCCGGCACGGCATCGAGCCAGCCCGGCGTTACCATTGCGGTACGATAGAAATGTTCGCCCCCATCCACATGCATCCCGTGGCTCTCACGATTGCCGGCTCGGACCCTAGCGGGGGCGCCGGAATTCAGGCCGACCTAAAGACTTTTCACCAATTCGGCGTATATGGCGAAGCGGTGATCACGCTGCTCACGGTGCAGAACACGGTGTCGGTGGACCGTGTAGAGACCATGCCGCCCGACTTGGTGATTCAGCAGATTCGCGCCGTGCTCGCCGATATCCCTCCGCTAGCTGCCAAGACCGGCGCGCTGGGCACGCGCGCGATCGTGGAAGCGGTGGCGGAACTGGCGGCGGAGTTTAGTTTTCCGCTGGTGGTGGATCCGGTGATGATCAGCAAGCATGGCGCCCCATTGATCGCCGAAGATGCCCGCCACGCCATCGCTACGCGCCTGCTTCCCCGAGCGGCTCTCATTACGCCCAATCTGGCGGAAGCGGGAGCTTTGGTGGGCAGTGAGATTCGCGATATCGATGCCATGCGCGCGGCCGCGCGCCAGCTTTGTGAAATGGGTGCCCGCGCCGCGCTGGTAAAAGGCGGCCATCTGGATGGCGACGCAATCGATGTGCTCTATTTCGAGGGAGATTGGAGCCTGTTTCACGGACCACGCATCGATACGAGGCACACCCACGGGACGGGCTGCACGTATTCGGCGGCAATTACCGCGCAGCTGGCTCGCGGCGCTCCTCTCGGCGAGGCTGTGGCCGTGGCCAAAGCGTTTATCACTACGGCGATTCGCTCGAACCCAGGTCTGGGCCGGGGCAATGGCCCGGTAAATCATCATGCCGCCGCGGGGCTCGCCCGGAGGGTTTGAATGAAATTTCCCGAATTACTGATACAAGCGATACAGCGCTCCGAGATTCCTTTGCGCTTCGAGCCCGGCGCCGAGGAAGCCGTGGCTACGCCCGTGACCGAATTGCTGCGCGCGTGGCTGGCTTCCCACCGGCCCGATTCGACGCGATCCGAATTCGATGACGGCCAAAAGGCTCTGCTTGATCAGCTGCTGGATGAGCTGGACGGCGTTCGCGAGGTTCCCAATTAATATGACCAAAGTGCAATTGCGATTCCGCCTGGTGCGGCCGTTGGATGAGCGGATGATGACCCAAATTGTGAACGCGCACACGATTTACGGAATCCAGCGCATGCAGCTTGCGCCCGCGCAGGATCAGATCATGGTGGAGTACGACGCTTCGCGGCTCAAGCCGGCTGATGTGGATGCGACGCTAGCGCGCGCGGGCATTCCCGTCGAGGCCAGAAATTGAAAACCGGCGGCCTCGCGTTTTTTGCTCGGGGAGCATCCATCGCGGGGCCGCCGGTCTTGCGCCACTTCAGTTGCGCTTAGAAGAGCAAGGCGAGTGCCATTTCTACCTGATTGAATTCAGGTTGATACCCGACTGATACCCGATTAAAGTAGGCAGGAATTACACGGCGGAATTACACGACCGGGAGAATATTCATATATCTCCGGCGCTAACCCTGCCGTTCCCGCTTCTCCCAACCTGGTTTAAACAAAGGGAGATAGTTCTCCTGCTGATAGGGGTGGCGGAGGATTTCCTCAATATTCAGGTCGGTTCCCAGGCCCGGGCGCTCGGACAGTTCTATATATCCGTTAACCACCTCAACCGGATGGGTGACAATGTTTTTCTCCCAGGCCTCGTTGAACTCGTCAAAAATCTCGTGGATGAAAAAGTTGGGGATGGAGGCGTTCAACTGGGCGCAAGCGGCTGAGCAGATTGGGCCTTGCGCGCTGTGCGGGGCGATTACGCCAAAGTGGGCGTCCGCCATCCCCGCCACGATGCGGGCGGTGAAAAGCCCCCCCAAATTGAGGGGCTCGGGCTGGAAGATGCTGACCACGTCGTGCTTCATCAATTCGGCAAACTGCTGTTTGTTGGACAGGCTCTCGCCGGTGGCAACGGGCACCGGGCTGCGGCGGGCTACTTCGACCATCGCTCCAATGTGGGTGTGGGGTACGGGCTCTTCGTACCACGCCGGACGGAACTGATGGATGGCTTCGGAGAATTCGATGGCTGTTGCGACGGGGTGCGCCAGGCGCTGCCGAACGGGTCGAATTTCATGGCGGTGTAGCCGCGCGTGGCAACCTGCTTGGCTTTCGCGGCGAAACTCTCCGGCGTGCGCGGTCCGCGATACCAGCCGTTGGCGTAGGCGCGCAGTTTCTCATGGCAGCGGCCGCCCCACAGGTTGTAAATCGGCTGCTTGCAGGCTTTGCCGATGATGTCCCAGCAGGCGATTTCAATGGCAGCGGCAGCGCAATTGTGAATCTGCGCGCCTTCCGAGTAGACATCGCGGATGAGGCGCTGGCTGATGATTTCAGTTTGGAACGGGTCCATGCCGAGGATGTGCGGCTTGAGCTCATGGATGGCGGCTTCGACGGTCTTGCCAAAGCCATTGAGGGTACCTTCGCCGACGCCGTGAATGCCTTCGTCGGTCAAGACGCGGGCGAAGAGCCAGTTCTTCCAGGGATTGCCCGCGATATAGGTTTCGATGGCGGTGATTTTCATTTGAATTGGCATTGTACAACGGCGGGTGGAAGGAGCAGATTCTTGCCGGCTGGGTTTGACGCGAAACAGACAATGCCGAAGTTCCTAGCATACTAGCGGCGGCGCGATTCTGTGCGGATGATGCGGAAGATAACAATAGCAAGGATGGCTATCGATCCCAATTCCAAGACGATGGCATGTGCCTGATTGAGGAACTCCGTAATTTTTAGATACATACAATATTGCCTCCGCCTGCCAACCTCATACTAAGTAGTCTGGGGCAATAAATACTTTTTGCATAGTTGTATATCAAAGTTACGGCCACTTTACCCATTGATAATCAACATTCCGTGACGCGGCAAGCATTTCGCGCTTCACGTTTGAACCTCGCTTTCGTCGCAACACAACTATCGCCCCGTCTGTCTAGTTGACGGCGCAGGGAAACGTCTCTTGCAATCCAAGAAGGAGCAGCAGGCCTATTTATGGATTCGGCAAGCTCTGAATCTGTCATTCGAGTCGCGGCCTTCTTGATTGTGCTATCGAGAATATTTATGAAATTTTCCTCGGTCAACGCGAGTTTTGGCGGTGGACAAAAAAGGGGAGTTTTTTTCTTATTCGCCATCATGTTAGCCCAAAAAATCCCTTCGCCTAGTCCCCTGACATAGACTTTTATGACAGTAGCTGGTTCACGGGTGATCCGCTCTCGGTAATCCTTGACGGTCACAGTCGTTTGACTTTTTCCTTGACCCGCGCACAGGGCCAGAAAACACAGAGTTGCCAGTAGTGTCCGCATGGCGGGCATTTTATCAGAGGAATGGAAATGGGCACAGATATCCTTTCTCCGCTGGCAGGTCGGGGACGTCGGGGACCTGCCCCACTATGCATTCTTCACGCTCCGGCGGCGTGGAGCATCGTCTCGTAGATCACCAGTTGCGCGATCCCGGACGGCGGCAGGATTTTCACGTCATATCCCGGCATGCTGACTGCTGCGTCGCCTTCCGCCCAGTGCTGGTCGATCAAGATGTCGCCGTACCGTTTGAGATCCAGGCGCTGTCCAGCTTTGGGAATGCAGATCCAAACCGCCTTGGCTTTGGCGCGCCGCACTGCGTCCCACAGTTCGGTTTGTATCCCGTTGTAAGGCCCCAGCCAGATCAGGTAGCCATCGGCGCCGAGCGCGGCGTCCAGGCGATCGGCTTCGCCTTTGTCGGCCCGGAACCATTTGCCGTCGCCGGTGAATTCATGATGCATCAGGTGCGAAATGGCGGTGACGATGGCCGGATGCGAGGCGGATCGCCGGCCCATCTCTTTGCCGACGGCGATGATTCGATCCAACTCGTGGGACCGGATGTCGCGGAGGGTCTGGCCGATGGAGTCGAGGTACGCGCGCGCGGCGACTCCGGGCGGAACCGGGTCCATGCGCGGCTCTCCCGGAGCGTGGAAGGTGCGGCCCTGATAGCGCAGGTTGCGTTCGCTGCCGCCGGGGCGGTAGTTGCTCTGGTAGAACACCAGCGTCTTGCCGGCGCGCGCCGTGGCTGAGGCGAGTTCTGCGGTGAGGGTCCACAGCGACAACAGGTTGCCTAGTACGGTGAAATTCTGATCGGCGGTCCAGGGAGTGAGGCTATCGATCCAGTGTTCGAACGCTGGCGCGCCGCTTGGAGGGCGCGGGCCGAATGCGATCACCAGGCACTTCTTTTGCTGCAGGTCGGCGGCGACCTGGCGTTGTGATTCGTAGGTGGATGGAAAATAGCTCAGCCACACGACGTCGCCTGGTTGCGCGACAGCGGGCGAGGAGAGCGCTCGCACGGCCATGATGCCGCCGGAGCGGCCGGTGGCTTCCGCAATCCATCCCGGATCGCTGCCGGCTACGTAGAAGGCGCCGCCTCCGAACAGCGCGGCCTGCACCAGTTCCGCGGGGGCTTTCAGGCGATCCACGCTACGGCGGTGTTGTGCGACTAATTCCTGGGCGCTATCGAAATACGCGGCGTTAAGGTAGGGCAGGCAGACGGCCGCAAGAGTGAGTGCGATGCGAAGCTTCACGATTCTAAGGATCTCATCATAAGTGGGGCAGGTCCCCGACCTGCCGATTCGGAATTTCGAAGTCGCAGGTCAGGGACCTGCGCCACCGGTTATCCTGGTTAGGTCCATGCATAACCTTCTGAACGATGCTGCGCAGCGTGCGCTGCGTTACCTTGACGAATTGGATGCGCGCTCTGTTGCGCCCTCCGCTGAGGCTGTCGCCGGCTTGAGCCGGTTCCAGGAACCGCTCCCCGAGACGTCTATGGAGCCGCGCGACGTGCTGGCGCTGTTGGATCAGATTGGCTCGCCTGCCACGGTCGCCACCGCCGGCAGCAGGTTTTTTGGATTTGTTACTGGCGGCGTGCTGCCGGCGACGCTCGCGGCCAACTGGCTGGCGGCGGCTTGGGACCAGAACGCTTCCATGGTCGTGCTTTCTCCGGTCGGGGCGGCGCTCGAAGACGTCGTGCTTGCGTGGCTGCGTCAACTATTCCACTTGCCCGCGGGATCTGGCGGCGCGCTGGTTACCGGCGGAACCATGGCCAACTTCACGGGGATCGCCGCGGCGCGCCATGCATTGCTAAACGGCGTGGGCTGGGATGTGGAAGCGCAGGGTCTGTTCGGCGCGCCGCCGATCACCGTGATCGTGGGCGAAGAGGTGCACGTCAGCATGCTCAAAGCGCTGGGTCTTGCCGGTCTGGGCCGCGAGCGCGTGGTGCGCGTTCCCGCCGATTCGCAGGGGCGTATGCGGGCGGACAAGCTGCCGAAGCTCGCCGGGCCCACGCTGATTTGCACGCAGGCCGGCAATGTGAACAGCGGCGCGTTCGATCCGGTTGGGGAAATTTGCGCGCGAGCGCATGAGGCCGGCGCCTGGGTGCATGTGGATGGCGCGTTCGGGCTGTGGGCGGCGGCTGCGCGCGAGCGCAAGCATCTGGTCGAAGGCGTCGAGCTCGCCGATTCCTGGGCCACCGACTGCCACAAATGGCTCAACGTGCCCCACGATAGCGGCATTGCGCTGGTGCGCGATGAGCAGCATTTGGTGGGCGCCATTCGCTCTACCGCTGCTTACCTGGTGCATGGCGAACAGCGCGAGCCGCATCATCATACGCCGGAAGCATCGCGGCGGGCGCGCGGCATCGAAGTCTGGGCAGCGCTGCGCAGCCTGGGACGCAGCGGCCTGGAAGACATGATCGAGCGCACTTGCCGGCATGCGTCACGTTTTGCGCAAGGGCTGCGGGCGGCGGGCTACGAAATCCTCAACAACGTGGTGCTCAACCAGGTGCTGGTCTCATTCGGCGACGATGAAACCACGCGGCGCGTGATCGCGGCGATCCAGCAGGACGGAACCTGCTGGTGCGGCGGAACGGTGTGGCATGGGCGCGCGGTGATGCGCATCAGCGTCAGTTCGTGGGCCACGCGCGACGAAGATGTCGACCGCAGCCTGGCGGCGATGATTCGCTGCGCGCGATCACTCGGCGTCGTGAAAAATAATTCCTAGCGTGTAGCGGGTGCCGCTGCGCACCTGGCTCACGCCGTGGCGCATGTTCACGCGGTAATACCCGCGGGTTCCTTTCACTGGCCGGTAGCGGGTGGTGAAAATCACGATTTGGCCCTGTTCGGGTGTGATGACGTGCGGCCGTGACTGGGCGCGCGGCTGCTGCTCGACCATGACGAATTCGCCGCCCGTGTAATCGACGCCGGGGCGATTCAGGAAACAGGCCATCTGGAAGGGAAAGGCCAGTTCGCCGTAGAGATCCTGGTGGAGGCAATTGTAATCGCCGGCTTCGTAATGGAGAAGTAGAGGCGTGGGGCGGGTCTGGCCGCGCTCTTTGCATTGCGTCAGGAACGTTGTGAGATCGAGTGGGAAAGAGGCGCCGGCCCATTCGTTGGCCAGTTGGGCTAGCGGCGGATACGCTTGCTCGCGGAGAGTTTGGATGAGCGGCGGCAGCGGGTAAGCGAAATACTTGTAGTCGCCTTTGCCGAAGCGGTAGCGGGACATCACGATGTGGCTGCGGAAGAGGTGATCCTCGGGATAGAGGGCGGAGAGAGCGGCGCATTGGTCGGGTGTAAGAACGGGAGGCGTGATGGCGAAACCCTGTTGGGAGAGCGAGTCTCGCAGAGCTTGCCAATTCAGATTTATGAGCACGTCATCAATGTACAGGACGTTGGAAGCTACGGATATCCGAAACTTGCGGTGAAACACCAACACATTTCTCGCAGAGACGCAGAGCACGCAGAGAAAAACGAAAACATTTAATGTGGTGTTGGTTTTCTCTGCGTTCTCCGCGTCTCTGCGAGAAATGGTTTTCCTGCTTGTTATACTGGCCTATTCATGCTGCGAGTCCGTTTCGCGCCTTCTCCCACTGGGTTTCTCCACATTGGCAGCGCGCGCACCTTCATATTCAACTGGCTCTACGCCCGCCGGCATGGCGGGACGATGATCCTGCGCATTGACGACACTGACGTCGAGCGCAACACGCAGGCGTCGCTCGATTCCATTTTCGAGGGTCTGAACTGGCTGGAGCTGGGATGGGACGAGCAGTACCGGCAATCCGAGCGTCTGGCGCTGCACCGGCAGGTTGCTGAGGCGATTTTCAAAAAGGGCCACGCGTACCGCGATTTCACGCCGGCGCAGGCGGATGAGGGTGAAAAATCTCACGCCGGCGGGCCTTGGCTTTTTAATGCGGGAATGCGAGAGCTATCCGCCGAAGAGAGCGACCGCCGCGCCGCCGCCGGCGAGCCTTTTGTGATTCGATACCGAGTGCCGCGCGAATCCAGGCGCGACGTTTCGTTTCACGATGCCGTCTACGGCGACCAGACCAAGCTCACCGCCGACATCGAGGATTTCGCGCTGTTGCGCAGCAGCGGCGGGCCTACGTATCACTTGGCCTCCTGCGCCGACGACGCCGATTTGCGCATTAGCCACATCATCCGCGGCCAGGACCATCTGACTAACACGTTCAAGCACATTTTGATTTTTGAGGCCCTGGGCATCGAGCCGCCGCAATTCGCGCACTTGCCGCTGCTGGTGGCTCCGGATGGAACCAAGCTTTCGAAGCGCCGCCACGGGCCGGTGGTCAGCGTGACCACCTATCGCGACGCGGGATTTCTGGCGCAGGCGTTTGTGAATTTCATTTGTTTGCTGGGCTGGTCGCCGAAAGACGATCGCGAGAAGTTGACGCGCCAGGAACTTGTCGACGCATTCTCTTTTGAGGGCATCAATCGGTCGAACGCGGTCGTCAACTTCACGGAAGAGGACCCGTTCGATCCCAAAGCCGTCTGGCTGAATTCGCAATATCTCTACGCGATGCCGGTGCAGGAATTAGCCGAACGTTTGCTTCCCTTCGCATGCGCGGCCGGATTTCGCGCCGAGCCCGGCAAGATGCTCGCGGTTACGCCGCTGATCCAGGAGCGCATTAAGCTGCTGCGCGATGTGGCTGCCGCGGCCGATTTTTTCTTTGTGGATGAGCTGGCGCCCTATGACGCCGCTGAACTGGTCCCGCAAAAAGGCGATGCGGCCATGGCCCTGCGCGCGCTGCAAGCGGCCTATCGCATATTGCCCGCGGTTGAATTTACCCATGATGCTCTCGACGCCGCGCTGCGCGCCGAAGCCGTGAGCCTGGGAATCAAAGCCGGGCAAATGTTTCAGCCGATACGGGTCGCGGTGTGCGGCCGCAAGAACGCTCCGCCGCTGTTTGAAACGCTCGCCGTGCTGGGCCGGGACACATGCCTAAAACGCATTGAGAAAGCCATTCAGAAACTATGAGCACGCCGAATCCGGAAACGCCCGCCGCGTCGAATTTTGTCCGCGAGATCGTCAAACAGGATCTGCAGACGAATAAGTACCAAGGCCGCGTGCATACGCGCTTTCCGCCCGAACCAAACGGCTACCTGCATATTGGCCACGCGAAATCGATCAATTTGAACTTTGGGCTGGCCGCGGAATTCGGCGGGAAATGCAATTTACGTTTCGACGATACCAATCCGAGCAAGGAAGAGACGGAGTACGTCGATTCGATCATCGAAGATGTGCGCTGGCTCGGCGGCGATTGGGAAGACCGCCTCTTCTACGCGTCCGACTATTTCGATCAACTCTACGCGTGGGCGATCGAGCTCATCAAGAAAGACAAGGCATTCGTTTGCGATCTAAACGCGCAGCAAATCCGGGAGTACCGCGGCACCCTCACCGAGCCGGGGCGCGAGAGTCCTTATCGCAATCGCACGGTTGCAGAGAATCTGGATTTGTTCGAGCGCATGCGGAAGGGCGAGTTTGCCGATGGCGCGCGCACGCTGCGGGCCAAAGTCGACATGGCTTCGCCCAATCTGAACATGCGCGATCCGGTGATGTACCGTATTCTGCACGCTGAGCATCATCGCACCGGCAACAAATGGTGCATCTATCCGATGTACGATTTCGCCCACGGCCAATCCGATTCGATTGAAGGCGTGACGCATTCGATTTGCACGCTGGAATTCGAAGATCACCGGCCGCTCTACGATTGGTATCTGGATCAGCTGGGCGTTTATCATCCGCAGCAAATCGAGTTCGACCGTCTCAACCTCACCTACACGCTGCTGAGCAAGCGCAAGCTGCTCACGCTGGTGCAGGAAGGGCGCGTCAATGGATGGGACGATCCGCGCATGCCGACCATTACCAGCATTCGGCGGCGCGGCTACACGCCGGAGGCGCTCACAAATTTTTGCAAGGCGATTGGCGTGTCGAAGACGAACGGCTCGATCGAGCTGGCCTTGCTTGAGCACTATGTTCGCGAGGATTTGAACAGGCGCGTTCCGCGCGTGATGGCGGTGCTACGGCCCTTGCGCGTGGTGATTGAGAATTATCCCGAGAATCAGGTGGAAGAGATGGACGCGGTGAACAATCCCGAAGATGCCGCCGCTGGGACTCGCAAAGTGCCGTTCTCGCGCGTGCTGTACATCGAGCGCGACGATTTTCGAGAGGACCCACCCAAACAGTATTTCCGGCTGTCTCCGGGTAAGGAAGTTCGGCTGCGGTATGGCTACTTCATTAAGTGCGCGAGCGTAGTGAAGGACGAGAAGACCGGCGAAATTCTGGAAATTCGCTGCAGCTATGATCCGGCGACGCGCGGCGGCAACGCACTGGATGGGCGGAAAGTGAAATCGACGATACATTGGGTTTCGGCGGCCCACGCCATTGATGCGGAGGCGCGCCTCTACGAGAACCTGTTCGCGGTCGAGAATCCCAACGCCGTTCCGGAAGGCCAGGAATTCACTGTGAATCTCAATCCGAATTCGCTCGAAGTGGTGACGGGCTGCAAACTCGAACCGAGCTTGCGCGGCGCAGCGGCCGGCAGCCGTTACCAGTTCGAGCGGCTGGGCTATTTTTGCGCCGATCCGGACTCGACGCCCGAGAAACTGGTATTCAACCGCACGCTCGCGCTGCGAGATACCTGGGGCAAGATCGAGAAGGCGCAACAAGGAAAAGCATGATCATTCTGGGGATCGGCGGCATTCTGGGCGACGCTGCCAGCGCTATTTTGAAGGACGGGCAGCTGCTGGCGGCGGTTGAGGAATCCAAAATCTCGCGACGCGCGCGCGGTGGAAGCGGACAGCTTCCCGAAGAAGCCATTGCCGCCTGCCTGGCGCTGGCCAACGTGAAAGCCGATGCTGTGGACTGCGTGGCGGTGGCGCGCCCGATGTCCGCCGGACCGGAGGAAGACGTGCATCTGCAATTGCGCTCGCGCTTCCCGGCCAGCCGCATGGCGCTGGTGGATCATCACGTGGCGCATGCCGCTTCCGCCTATTTCGCGTCGGGATTTGACGAGGCGACGGTGCTGACGCTCGACCGGCGCGGCGATTTTCGCTGCGGCGCGCGCTGGCTCGGGAACGGCAACCAGCTCACACTTGAAAAGGAACTTTATTTCCCCGATTCGCTCGGCGATTTGTACGGGCGCGTCACCGAGCTGCTGGGATTCACGGCCAACGCCGATGAGCATAAAGTGCAATGGCTGTCGGCGGCGGGCGACGGCCAGCATCGCGACTTGTTTCTGGAAATTTTAGGCGGAGCGGACGATGGATGGCCGCGTCTGGATCGCGCATTCTTCGATGCGGCTCGCCTTACGCAGGGCGGATTCAGCGCGCGGTTCTTCAAGCGCCTGGGCCTCGACGATGGCGCCGCCATTCCGCCGGCCTCGCGCGCCTCGGTAGCGGCCGGACTGCAAAAGGCAATCGAGGAGACCGTAATCCGCATGGCGGGGCGCGGCGGCAATTTGTGCTTCGCCGGCGGCCTGGGCATGAATGCCTTGCTGGTCCGCGCGCTGGAACGGTCGGGGAAGTTTGCGCGCGTGTTTGTCCAGCCGGCGGCGGGCAATGCCGGCACTGCATTAGGCGCGGTGCTGCACGCCTGGCATGGACTCTACCGCGAGACCAAGCGGGTGTCCCTGAGCAACCTTTTTCTCGGGCCGAGCTACGAGGCGGAGCAGATCAAGCAGGTGCTGGAGAACTGCAAACTGCGTTTTCGTTATTTGCTGACCACCGGTGAAGTGATTGACGCCGCGGTGGGTCTGCTGGGCGAAAACAAGATTTTGGCCTGGATGCATGGCCGCATGGAATTCGGACCGCGCGCGCTGGGGAATCGCAGCATCCTGGCGTCGCCGCTGGATACCTATTCAACGGAAAACTTGAATCAGTACATCAAGCATCGCGAGGCGTTTCGCAAATTCGCGGCGTCGGTGCCGGCCGAGCTGGCGGCGGAATTTTTTGAGGTCGGGGAGAACGCGCGCTTCCTGGCAACGGTGGGCAGCGTGCGCCCTGCTTACCGCGAGCGCTTCCAGGGCGCGATTCTGGCGGGCGATCTGGTCCGCGTGCATGCGGTTACGGAAGAAGATAATCCGCTGTACTGGAAACTGCTGCACGCCGCGGGGAGGAAGACCGGCCTGCCGGTGCTCTACAATACCTCGTTCAATTTGTTCCACGATCCGCTAGTCTGCACGCCGCGCGACGCCGTGCGCAGCTTCTATTCCTCCGGCATAGACGCGATGTTCGTAGGGAATTTCCTGCTGCAGAAGTGATAGCCTAAGGCCCATATGAAGAGCTGGATCGCTCTGATAGTGCCGCTGACGCTGGCGGCGCAAACGCAGCGCCTGGATGATCTGAAGCGCGAAGC
>JACPNO010000009.1:51020-57725 GCA_016185465.1 Candidatus Solibacter usitatus | reverse complement strand
GCGTTGGACACGGGAGAACGGCCAGCGAGCCGGAGTCGAATTCGCCGAAGGGTTCCGCCGTTACAAAGGGCATCCCTACCCGCAATCACCGCTGCTTGAAGACTTATTGAGCGATTTAATTGTCGTCAAAGTATGAACGGGCGCCGGGCGGGAAAAAGGATCGAAAGATGCTGGGTCTAAATAGCCAAAAGATGCCTTGTGACTCAGGACTGTTGGCCGAAAGATGACTTGTTGCACCTGGTTTTTTCAGCGAAAGTAGAACCAGACAGCATGGGTTTGCTCCAAGATTGAGGGGCCTTAGTAGAGGAGACTGGGCCCCTCTCTGATTCTGGTTTCAATTCCAAAAACAGATTGAATGGATGGCGGCGTGGCCCGGGGTTTATGCGCTAGCCGGCAAGGCCACGGGCTGCTTGAGCAATTGCGCGAACAGGTAGAACCCGAATAGCGGTTTGGGATCGCCTTTGCCCCAGCGTTGCGCGCCCCATTTTGCGCGCAGGTACTTCACGTCTGCGTGCTGGCTGAGGTCGAGGACCATCTGGTACGTGCCGCAGTAGAATTTCTGCGGGAAAGAAAGCAGCGGCTTGGCGCTCCATTCTTTTCCGTCCACCGAGCCCCAGATGGACACGTCCAGACTCTCCTGTTCAATAATGCGCGTGATACCCAAAGTTAACAGGAGCGGCTTGCCTTGGAATGCATCGAGATCCAGCTCGGAGCCGGTCCCAGCCTCGCGAACGGTTGTTTCCGGCAGCAGAAAAGTTGGCAACATCGAGTCCTCTCAGTCTGCCTGAAGATGGGCGCACTTCAGAGGCGGGCGAGGGTCGACAACCGCTCTCCCGCTGCCTCCAGCGTCTCATACTTTTTGCAGAAACAAAAGCGTATTTGTTGGGCGCCATCGGCCGGATTGGCATAGAAACTCGACCCGGGAACGGCTGCCACGCCCACCTTTTCAATCAAATGGCGGACAAAAGCGATGTCGTCGGAGAATCCAAAAGCGGAGATGTCGGTGATTACGTAGTACGCCCCCCGCGGCGGGTAGCAGACAAAACCGGCACGCTCGAGGACCGGGACAATGGCGTCGCGGCGGGCGGCGTAATCCTTGCCCAATTTTCGATAATAGTCGTCGCTGAACGCGAGCGCCGCGGCGCCGGCTTCCTGCAAGGGCGCGGCTGCCCCGACGGTGAGAAAGTCATGCACCTTGCGGATGGTGTCGGTGATATCGGGCGGCGCGAGCACCCAGCCCACGCGCCAGCCTGTTACCGAATACGTCTTGCTCATGCTGTTAATCAGAATGGACCGCTCCCGCATGCCCGGCAGGGTCATCATGGGAATGTGTTCGGCGCCATCGTAAAGAATGTGCTCGTAAATCTCGTCGGTGATGGCCAGCGCGTTGAATTCCTGGCACAAGCCGCCGATCATTTCGAGCTCGGCGCGTGAAAACACCTTGCCGGTGGGATTGTTGGGCGTGTTGAGGATGATCGCCTTGGTGCGGGAAGAGAATGCGCGCCGCAACTCGGCGGGATCGAAGCTCCAATCGGGCGGGCGCAGCTTCACCAGCTTGGGCACGGCGCCGCACAGCTTGGTATCGGGCCCGTAATTTTCGTAGAACGGCTCAAACACCACCACTTCATCGCCGGGCTCAACTACAGCCAGCAGCGTCGCGATCATGCATTCGGTGGCGCCGCAGCACACGGTGATCTCGGCTTCGGGGTCGAGTGAGATGTTGTAGGTCCGCTGGTATTTCGCGGTGATGGCATCGCGGAAAGATTTCGCGCCCCAGGTGATCGCATACTGGTTCACGTCGGCGGTGATAGCCTGGCGGGCGGCGTCTTTTAGCGCCTCCGGCGCGGCAAAATCGGGAAAACCCTGCGCCAGGTTGATGGCTTGGTGGCGCATGGCCAGCCGGGTCATCTCGCGGATAACGGATTCGGTGAACGCTGCGGTGCGGGTGCTATGAAAGCGGGCGCGGGCGGCTGGTTCCGGCGCGGCGCTTTTGAGGTGGAGGGCCATTTGTCGAGCGTACCTCGGAGATGGCCGCTCCGTAAAGCCGCTTGTAGAGCGCGGCGTTGCGCAAAACGGCTTGCACGTACTCACGGGTTTCCGTGAACGGGATGGTTTCGATGAATTCAGCGGGCTCGCGGAAAGTATCCCAGGTGATCCATTCGTTTACGCGCGACTTGCCGGCGTTGTAGGAGGCCAGCGTTTCGGCCCAATTCCCGCCCCACTGATCCAGCAGGCCGCGCAGATAGCGCGTGCCCAGCTTCAGGTTGATGGCGGGCTGCAGCAGCATCCCGGTCCTGAATTTGGGCACACCATTGCGCCTGGCCAGTTCGCGCCCGGTAGGCGGCAGAATCTGCGTAAGACCATAGGCGTTCTTGCGCGAAATGGCGGCCGGATTGAATTCCGATTCCTGGCGGATGAGGCCGGCCACGACGTAGGGATCCAGATTTTGCAGCTTGGCGTTCTGGACTAAATCTTTTTGATACGGCAGCGGAAACAAGTACTGCCAGAAGCGGGCGGGCAGCTGATCGAAAGGCGTGGCCAGATAATCGGGCACCAGGCTTTTCATCCAGCGCATGCCGATGTAGGGGACTTTCGCCGTCTTGGCCAGTTCCATGGCGATCACATGCGGCTGACCGTCGTGGCGCGCGCCGTAGCGCAGCTCGGTTTCGGCCCAATCCTGAAATCCGAACGATTGCAGGCAGCGGGCCCGCTCCAGGCGCTGGCGGGTGAGCGCAGAGGGCTCGGGATCGGCGGGCGCGCGCGGCGGGCCCCGCAGCAGTTCCACGGCATCCTTACGGCGGCCCATATGCGCGCTGAAGGCGATTTTCCAGTGGCAATACGACGCCTGGGGATCGGTGGGAAAGCCCGCGTAGGCTGCGCGAAACAGCGGCGTGTACTTATCGGGCTGGTTGAGCAGAACGAACCGGTTGCCGGCGGCGATAAGCGCCTTCAAGCGCCATGGCGACTGGGGATATTGTTTGTCCAACACGCGAACGGCTTCCAGCATTCCGTCGTCGTCGTTCAATCGCCGCCGGCATTCGGTGATGTAATACCAGCGCTCGGCGTCGGCTTCGGAGCGTTCCAAATCGAGCGACTGGAGATAGCGGTAGGCAGCGGACGTATTGCGGGCCAGATAGTCGGCCGCTCCCACGCGCACCAGGGCTTGATCGCGCTCCAGGCCCGCCAGTTGGCCGGTTAGCTTTTCAAATTCCCGGCGAGCTTCGGCGTACTCCCGGGCGGCGATCCAACGATCGCCGCGCTCCAGCATTTCGGCCGAAGTAGCCGGCGGATAGGCCGCGCCCAGGGATTCGCGCAGCGCCGCTAACCCGGTGTTGGCGGCCGCCGCGGCGTCCGACGCCGGATAGTGATAATAGACGCGCTGGTAGTAAAGCGCGGCATTGGGCAGGTCCTGGCTGGCCTGATACGCGGTGGCCAGGGCGAGATCGGCATCGGGCTGCGGCAATTCCGCATAGCGCTCGCGCAGCCGCCGGACGGCATCGGCAGGCGCGCCGGTTTCAACCAGGGCTTTAGCTTCGAGCAGAACGGCGCGCGGACCGAGCGGCGACGGCACAGCCAGCGCTTTCATGCCGGCAAGCGATTGCAGGGTTTGCGGAAACTCCTGGGCTTGCACATGAGCGGATGCCGAATAGTAGGCAACATAATCGGCCAATTTCGGCAGGCGCGCCTGAGCCGCGTTAAAATGAAAAACGGCGGACGGATAATCTTTCTGGTCGAGCGCGACTGCGCCCAGCGCCAGATGCGCCGCGGCCCCGCTCTGGTCCTTGGGATGGGCGTCGGCGAAACGCTCAAGCGCGGCGCGGCGGGCGCGTGTAGGCCCGTCGCGATAGGCTTTTACCAGCGCGGCAGCGTCCTGGGCCCGGCAGGGGGAGATCTCCCCGGGAAGCGCCAGCAGGGCCAGCAGCGATACAACGGCGAATGGGCCGCCCCTATGCCAGCGGGCCGGGATACTCGTGACCGAGCAGGTGTGGGTCATCGTCAGCCAAGCTGCGCAACAACTCTAGATGCAGATAGTCCACCATGGTCGTCGAAGCGCCGATGAACTTTTCGCGAAAGCCTGCGCGCGCCGCGTCAATGGAATCCCGGAGCGCGTCGTACAAATCCAGACGCGCGCGGCCGCTGCGCACGGCGTCGAACCGGTACAGCCGCATTTCGGCAACATGCCGGCGGGCAAAGCGCTGCGCGGCCAAATGCAACTGCCGTTCGTGGGGAGTCAATTCCCACCATTTGCCGCCGGGTTTTTTGTCGGGCGGAGGGGCCGGCGCCGGCTTCCACATGGCGCCGGAAATGGTCAGCAGCCCTGCCGATTTGGGCTGCGCCGGCGCGCCCAGGCTTTCCCAATGAAGCGCCGCCACTCCCGTCACCAGTTCCACGGCTGCCGCGTGCAGACCGCCCGCCGCGCAGAACATCATGACCACTTGCTTACCGGCCACGACCGGAAACAGGTAAACCTTGTCGCCCTCGCCGGGACCCAAGGCTTCGAGCACCGGCGCGGAGACTTCGCCCTCGGTGGCCATCGCTACCACTGGATCGTGAGATTCGATAGCCGCGCGCAGCGCCGGGGCTTCGTCGAGCGAAACTTCGAGCCCCGCGCCGGGCTTGGCATTCTTGGAATTGCCCCGCGGCTTGGAGGCGCGCGCCAGATTGTCCTGGATGGTGAACACCGCCAGCCGTTCGGCGAACGGAGCAGCCGCATCGGCCAGCGCGGAAGGAATTTCGGCGGTAGAAATCGCCAGCCGGATGCGGCGCACCGCCTGATTCAGTTGTTCGGAAAGCTCGCGGCGGCTGCGGTTGACGGCGCTGACGATGGCCGTGTCGATCGCGCCATCCACTGCCGTGGAAACTCGCGTCTGCACTTCGGCTTCCACCTGGCGCTCGAGCGTTTCAACCAGGTGAGACAGATGCTGGGCACAGAGAGTTCGCCACGAAATGGTGGGAGCGGTTGAGCTCATGACTACTCCCAGTTTACCGCGAGCCAGAGCCCGCTGAGAACAGATCTTCCGATTCCGGCTGGTTCTCGGCGAAAAGATCGCGGTTCCTGGCGGGTTTGAGTTTCCCGGCCCGCGCCGCCCTGTCGCGCCCAGCAGCTTGCCGGCGCTGCGGCGGCTTGACGGCGCCAGTTCTTGTCCGCGATCGCGTAATCGAGCGATGGCGATGTCTTGGACGATTTCATGGGGCGCGCTCTCCGTGCGTACGCATCAATATTTTCGCAGCCGGATCTGCCGCGCGACCAGCCCGGCTGCGGTTACTATCGAAAGATGGACAAACTATTATCGGGTAAGATCGCCGTCGTCACGGGCGGCACCCGGGGCATCGGACGCGCGATTGTCGACCGCCTGCTCGCTGAAGGCGCCTCGGTGGCATTCTGCGGACGCTCCGCCGAGGGCGTTCAAAAGGCGGCAACCGGCTCCCAGGCTTACGGCGAGGCAGCGGATATCTCCAAACCCGAAGACGTGCGCCGCTTCTTTCAAAGCGTCGATACGAAGTTCGGCGGCATGGATATTCTGATCAACAATGCCGGTATCGGCATTTTCCGCAGCGTGGCCGAACTGACTCCGGAAGACTGGCGCAGGACCCTCGATCTCAATCTAAGCGGGGTATTCTACTGTTCGAAGGAGGCGCTGGCGCGCTTCAAGCGGCGCGGCGGCGGGTACATCATCAACATCAGCAGCCTGGCCGCAAAAAATGCTTTTGCCGGCGCGGCGGCCTACAACGCATCCAAGTTCGGGCTCGCCGGGTTTAGTGAGGCCATGATGCTCGATCACCGCTATGACAACGTGCGAGTGAGCGACATCATGCCGGGCAGCGTGAATACCGAGTTCGCGGCCAATCCCAGCGATGCCGATTGGAAGATCGCGCCCGAAGACGTAGCGCAAGTGGTGATCGACCTGCTGCGGATGCCGCCGCGGACGCTGGTGAGCCGCGTCGAGATGCGGCCTGCCAAGCCGCCGCGCAAGAGCTAGAACCAGCCTTTGAGGCGCGAATGGACCTTCTTGGCGAGCTTTTCGATCTCCTCGGATTTGCGCAGAGCGCCGACCGAGAGCACATTCGGGTTGGCGAGCTCGGTTTTAAGTTCGCCGGATAATTGGTGCAGCTTTTCCGTATCGGCGGCGAGCTGATCATACTGCGCTTTCACGATCTGGCTCATCCGCCATTGCCCGTCGCTCGCAATCTCCCGCTTTCCGGACTTGCCCTGTTGCATCGCGGCTTGATTTTCCATCTGGCGAGTGGACAAATCATCGTTCTTCTGTTGCTGGGGTTGAAGCAGGATTGGACTCAACAGTAAAAGCAACCAGGTACGCCGCATGATTGGCCGAGTTTACTACAGTGGGGCAGGTCCCCGACCTGCCGATTCAGAATTTGGCAGGTCGGGGACCTGCGCCACTTTCTTGGCACTCGGCATGCATGCTAGTAACCGTCAAGCCCCGGCCGAGGGGCAGCAGGGAGTACAGCATGGGCCGGTTACACAAGACTTTGGACCCGACACAGACCGGACTTGCAGCCGAAGCGCTGCATAGTGACCTGCACCGGCGGATTGTGGGGCAGGATCATGCCATTTCCGAGATCGTCAACATCTACCAGATGTATCTGGCCGGGCTGAATGCGCCGGGCCGGCCACTGGGCAATTTCCTGTTTCTGGGACCCACGGGTTCGGGCAAAACGCGGCTGGTGGAGGCCACCACCGAA
>JACPNO010000009.1:0-50963 GCA_016185465.1 Candidatus Solibacter usitatus | reverse complement strand
GATCGATTGCGCCGAATTCCAGCATAGTCACGAGATCGCCAAACTGATCGGTTCCCCGCCCGGCTATTTGGGGCACCGCGAGACCCATCCGCTGCTAAGCCAGGAAGTGCTGAATCAATATCACAGCGATTCGATCAAACTTAGCTTTGTGTTGTTCGACGAAATCGAGAAGGCTAGCGATGCCCTTTGGAATCTGCTACTTGGCGTTCTGGACAAAGCCACTCTCACGCTGGGAGACAACCGGCGCGTCGACTTCTCGCGGGCCTTGATCTTCATGACCAGCAACCTGGGCGCGGCGGAGATGGGTTCCATATTGAATCCCAGTCTGGGCTTCGGAGCAGCCGAAACGGAACGCGCGCGGCGCGGCGGCAGGCTGGACGACGAGACCTCGCAGAAAATCTCCCGGGCCGCGGTGGAATCCGCGCGGCGGAAATTCACTCCCGAGTTCATGAACCGTATCGACAAAACCGTGGTCTTTCGGCCATTGGGAGAGGCTGAGCTGCGCCGGATTCTGGATCTCGAGCTCAATGTCCTGCAGCAGAGAATTTTTCACTCCTCGACCGCCGCCCCGTTTGTGTTCTCGGTCGGCGAGCCGGCCAAGGATTTCCTGCTGCGCGAAGGCACTGATCTGAAGTATGGCGCCAGGCATTTGAAACGGGCGATCGACCGCGGGCTGGTGCAGCCTTTGTCCAATCTGGTGGCTACGCAACAGGTGCGCGGCGGCGACCTGGTCCGAATCGATTTCGATACCGAAGCCCAGCACATGACCTTCTACCGCGAAGCGGAGAATATGACGTCCTACGTCATGATGCAGGCCATTGAGGAAGCGGCCAGCGCCGGCGTCAGTCTGGCGGCCGGCGCGACTTTCGAAGCCATGCGGGTGGCGGCGCGGGCAGCACGGCGCGCGTAGTTCCACAACTAGACATACAATAGGCGCCATGTCCATCGAGCGCCGTTCTTTTCTCGCCTCTGCCTTTGCCAGCTTCACCGCTCTCGAAGCCAGCGCCCAGCAGCGCGCCGGTTCAAACGCGCCCATTTCGCCCAAAGACAATCTCAAGATCACGCGCCTGGAAACATTTCTGGTGAAGCCGCGCTGGCTGTTTCTCAAAGTGCACACCAACGCCGGGATTGTGGGCCTGGGCGAACCGATCACCGAAGGCCGCGCCCTTACCTGCGCCGAAGCCATAAAGGAAATCGAGCCTTATCTGATCGGCAAAGACCCGCGGCGCGTGGCGCATCACTGGCAGGCGATTTACCGGCACGCGTTTTATCGCGGCGGCCCGATTCTCACCAGCGCGCTCAGCGGCATCGATATCGCGCTTTGGGATATCAAGGGCAAAGCCCTGGGCGTTCCCGTCTATGAGCTGCTGGGCGGCCCGACGCGCGAGCGCGTTCGCGTCTATGCCCACATCGGCACGCCCGAAGATATCAAGAAGCGCATGGCGGAAGGCTTTACGGCATTCAAAACGGGGCCGGCGCGGAAGAAGCCCGCTCATTACATCGAATCGCCGGCGGCGGTGGGTTACGCGGCTGAAAAATTTGCCGAGCTGCGGCGCGCCGGCGGCAATGACGCCGATATCGGGATCGATTTTCACGGAGCCATCAGTCCGGCCACCGCCAAGCTGCTGATCAAGGCGCTCGAGCCGTATCAGCCGATGTTCATCGAAGAGCCGTGCCAGGCTCAGAATCACGACGTGATGGCGGAGATCGCCCGCGGCACCCACCTGCCAATCGCCACCGGCGAGCGCGTGTTCACCAAGTGGGGCTTCCGCGAAGTGCTGGAAAAAAAGGCCGCCGTCGTTTTGCAACCGGATATTTGCCACGCTGGCGGAATTACCGAAGTTCGCCTGATTGCGGGCATGGCGGAGGCCTATTACGCCTCTATTGCGCCCCATAATCCGCTGGGACCCATCAATCTGGCGGCGGGCGTCCAAATGGCGGCATCCATTCCGAATTTTCTCTGCCAGGAGCAAGTCAGCCTGGGCGAAGGGTACATCAAGAAGCCTTTTACGGTGCGCGAAGGGTACCTGGATTTGCCTACCGGTCCCGGTCTGGGCATCGAGCTCGATGAGGAAGCGCTGGCGTCCAAAATCAACCACGACTGGAAGAACCCGGAGAGCTACGATGCCGACGATGGATCGGTAGTGGACTGGTAGGGCGTCGGGTAAATCCCCGAGGCCGCCGGCGGTCCGCAACGCGGTATACTCAGAAAAACTTCAACCGCTGACCTATGGTACCCCCCAAGATAAAGGGGCGCTATGAGATCAAAGCCGTGCTCGGCCAGGGCGGCATGGGATTGGTCTATAGGGCCTTCGACGCGGTCATCCGGCGCGATGTCGCGCTAAAAACGCTGCGCGACGCCCCCAATCGCGCGGCTCTCGAACTGTTCTACAAAGAGTGCGACATTCTGGCTTCGATGAGCCACCCGAACATCGTCGAGATTTTCGATCTCGGCGAATTCGAAGAGGATGGCGCAAACAAGCCCTACTTTGTCATGCCACTGCTGCCGGGCATGCCGCTGGATAAATTGATTCGCGAGGGCAGCCACCGCCTGACCATCGAGCGGTCGGCGGAAATCATCACCCAAGCCTGCCGCGGACTGCAAGCCGCTCACGAGCGCGGCCTAGTGCATCGCGATCTCAAGCCCAGCAACATTTTCGTCATGGACGACGATTCGGTGAAAATCATCGATTTCGGCGTGGCGCACATGGTCGATGCCCGCTCGACGGTGGGGCACAAAGGCACGCTGCTGTACATGGCGCCCGAGCAGGTGGAGATGAAGCCGCCTTCGCCGCTTTCGGATATCTTTTCGCTGGGCGTGGTTTGCTACGAAACCATGACCCGGCGGCAGCCGTTCGAGCGTACCAGCGCCAACGAGATCGCCCTCGCCGTGCTGAACTACATTCCGCCTCCCGTGTCCGACGTGACACCGGCCGCCAACCAGGCCGTGAGCCGCGTGGTGCATAAGGCCATGGCCAAGCAGCCCTGGCACCGTTTTTCGACAGCGCGCGAGTTTTCAGATTCTTTGCAGAAAGCGCTGCGCAACGAGCCTATCGAATTTTTCGACGCCGCCCGTCTTTTGCCGCGGGTGCAGCGCGCCACCAAGGCCTTCGAGCAGGCCGACTATCAATTCGCCGACGAGATTCTGAGCGAGCTTGAAGCCGAGGGGCATGTCGACCCGGCCATGTCGATGCTGCGCCGCCAGATCGATCAGGCCAAGCGGCAGAAGACCATCGCGCAACTGCTGGACAGCGCGCGCACGCGCATTGAGGAAGAGGAATTTCCGCTGGCGCTGCAGAAAATCCAGGAAGTTCTGCAGCTGGACGCCGACAATTCCATGGCGCTGACCCTCAAAAGCAATATCGAGAACAAGCGCAGCCAGAACAAGATCGACGATTGGTTTCGCCTGGCGCGCCAGCACTTGGATCAAAACGCTTTCAGCCATGCGCGCAACGCGCTGCAGAATGTGTTGGAGATCAAGCCGCGCGATAGCCGCGCCATGCAGTTGATGTCCGAGGTGGACCGGCGCGAGCAGGATTACGTCAAAGTCCGCCACGAAAAAGAGAAGCTGTACGAGAATGCGCTCGAAGCCTGGCACGATGGCGAAGTCAGCGCGGCGCTTTCCAAACTGGAAAAGCTGGTGGATCTCGACCGGCGCGCGCCCGACACGTCTACGCCGGAGCGGGCCGTTTCTTTCCAGAATTTTTATAACCAGGTCCGCACCGAGCACGATGCTATTAAGAACGCCTACGCCGAGGCGCGTAAAGCTCTGGTAGACGGCAATTTTTCGGCCGCGCTAGCCATTTGCAACGAATACCTAATCAAACACCCCGGGCATGCGCTGTTTCAGGCTCTGAAGTACGACGTCGAGGAGCGGCAGCGGCAGGGAGTTTCGGCGCGCATTGCGGAAGTGGACCGCGCGGTCGAAGCCGAGCCTGATGTCGAGAAGCGCGTCAACATCCTCACCGAAGCGCGCGACCTCCATCCCGACGAGCCGCACTTTGAGCGCAGCCTGCGGCTGATGCGCGATAAACGCGATCTGGTGAATTCCATCGTGGCCAAGGCGCGCACCCATGAAGAGCGCGGCCAGTTCAACGAGGCGCTGGGGCAGTGGGAGATTCTCAAGACCATCTACATGCAGTATCCCGGCCTGATTTTCGAAATCGAGCGGGTGGTGAAACGGCGCGACCAGCAGATCCGCTCCGAAGGCCGAGTGCGCTGGGTGGAACAGATCGACCGGCAGCTTGAGCTAAGCGATTTTGCGCGCGCCAAGGAGCTGGCGCAGAACGCCCTGGCCGAGTTTCCGGCCGACGCCGAATTGCTGGAGCTGGAAAAACTGGCGGCGCAAGGCACAGAGCGCGGCGCTGAAGCCAAACGTCTGCTGGCGCAGGGCCAGGAACTGTGCGGGCAGGACCGCTTCGATGAAGGCATCGACACGCTGCGCAAAGCCTTCAACCTGGATGAACGCAATCCGATCATTCGCGGTGCGCTGTTCGACACCCTGCTGCAGCAGGCGCGGATGGTTCTGGAAACCAATGCCTGGGAGTCGGCTGATCCGCTGATCCAGCAGGCGCTGGAGCTCGACGCCGGCAATGCGCAGGCGCGCAGTCTGCGGACGCTGCTGCTGGACCGCAAGCGCGAGGAATACGTGAATCGCGTGGTTTCCCAGGCGCGGCAATTGCAAACCGCCGGCGATCTGGAAGCCGCTCTGAAGGAAATCACGGCGGCCCTGTCGGAGTATCCGCGTGAATCGCGCTTGACTCAACTGCATGGCACGCTCAGCAAAGCGTATGGCGAGGTGCAGCGGCTCTCCAACACGCGGGATGCCACCAGCGCCATGGCTCATCCGCCCGCCCCGGCTACCGATAAGACCAAAGAGAAACGTACCGAGCGTCCCGCCGAGCGCGCGTCATTCGCGCCCGATGCCGAGACTGCGGTGCTGGGGGCCCAGCCACCGGACAGCTCGGCTACGGCGACTGTAGTGATGCCGTTGAATTTGGGGACAGCGTCGCCGGCAGCGCAGCCGCCCGCGCCAGAAATCGCTCCGCCCGCGCCGCCAGAACCGCCCGTGGCGCCACCTCCGCCGCCTCCGGCTCCGATAGCCGCTCCACCCGAGCCGCCGGAACCGGCCCCGCCTGTGCGGCCGGCAGCGCCTCCGCCCCCTCCGCCGCAGCCCGCGCCGCCAGTCAAACCTCGCACGCCCTGGCTCGCCATTTGAATTGGCGCGGCGATTGTGGTGCTTGCGGTGATCGCGTTCGTGATGAAGCGCAGTGGCTCTTCGCAAGCGCCCGCTGCGGCCACGGTCGCCGTCGAGATTCATACCTCGCCCGACGGCGCGAATATTCGCATCAACGACCAGGATCGCGGCACGTCGAATCTCAAGCTGGATTTGCCCGCGGGAACCTATCAGCTCACCGCGGTGAAAGAGGGCTACCAGCCCGCGACCGTGACCGTCAACGCCGCGGCGGGCGCTCCGGCGTCGGTCGATGTCACGCTGCAACCGCTGGCGCAGACGGCGCGGGTGCTCAGCGATCTCGACGCCGGAAAAGTGTCGCTCGACGACCAGCCCGCCGGCGATTTGCAGGAAGGCCAATTCGTCATCGAATCGCTGCCGCCCGGCACGCACAACTTGAAAATCTCGGGCGCGCACGGCCAAGCCACGCTGGCATTCGATGTGAAACCCGGCTCGGCGCCCGTGCTGGGAGCGATGACCGCCAAGGAAGTCGTCGCGATCGTAGTGAGCCAGTTTGGCAATCGCGCACGAGTCCAATCCAGCTACGGGCCGGTCGGCGTCAGTTTGGACGGCCAAAACGCGGGCGAGACAGGGCCAGGTGGACTGGACCTGAACAACGTCGCGCCCGGATCGCATGAACTGGCGCTGGGCGAAGGCAAAGACCGCCGCACTATGGTGCTGACGGTGGGCGCCACTCCGGCGGTGACGGCCTTTCTGCAATCGGACCGCAATGTGGGCACGCTGCTCATCGTCGCCGGCGAAGATGGCGCGCGCGTGTTCATCAACGGCGCCGAGCAGCGCCGGTTGACGCGGCGCGGGCAGATGCGCGTTCCGAATCTTGAAGTAAAAGACTACGCGGTGCGCATCGTGAAGCAGGGGTTCCAGGACGAACCCGAGCAGCGCGTGAAAATTCAGAAGGGACAGGAGGCCAAGGTTGAGTTCAAGCTGCGGCCGGTTCCGCAAGTTGCCACCCTCGCGCTGCATGGCGCGGTGCCGGGGGCGCAGGTGCTGCTCGACCAGAATCTGCTCGGAACAGTGGACGCGGAAGGAAACTTTTCGGCATCCAGCGTCGCCCCCGGTGAGCACACAATCGAGCTGCGCAGGGATCAGTACAAGCCCAAGCGCATCCAACGCCGCTTCAATGCCGGCGAAGCGCTGCAACTGGCGCGCACCGACGTCGCTCAAGAGCAGGCCAACGGAACCTTGCGGCTCAACCTGACGCCGCCCGACAGCAAAGTGATTTTAACGCGCGCCGGCGAGAGCCAGGGCCGCGCCATCACCGAGACCACGCTCACCGTGCCGGAGGGCTCCTATATCCTGACGGCGCGCGCGCCCAAGCATGCGGATCGCTCGGTGACGGTGCAGCTGGCGGCCGGCGAGACCCGGGTGGTCGATATTCAATTGGCGCCAGAAAAAGGGCCGGAAGCAGCCAGCACGGGTGGCGGCGGTCCCATGGCCGGCTGGGAGCAAGCCTGGACGCAGGAAGGCACCTGGTATGTCCGCAAGGGCGGCAACATGGTTCTCTTCAAGGCGGTGCCGGTAGCGGGAACATTCACGTTCACGGGCAAATTGCGTAAAGGGAAACGTCTGCAGTGGGTGGTGAACTACCGCGACGAAAAGAACTATTTGTTGTTTCAGCTGGACAAGAAGTACTTCTACCGGAACCAGGTAATCGACGGCAAGTCCACGCAGATCGTGAAAATGGGGCATGGCATGGACAAGGCGGACGCGTACAAGCTTGAGATTCGCGTGAAGCCGAACAACGTCGTCAACAAGATGTTTAACGGCGAGACATGGGGCACGCTCGACTCGTGGAGCGAGGCGGGCACGGATTTCTCCAAGGGTAAATTCGGCATGCTGGTCCCCGCCAACGACCAGATAGCGCTGGAAAATTTCAAGTTTGTTGCTGAACAATAAAGGCCGCGGCTGGTCGGGTATACTTGATCGATCGAGGAGATTCCTTAACAATTATGACTTCAGAACACGCGAAAATTCTGTGCGATGTCTATCTTGCCGACATTCTTTCGGAAGCGGCTATTACCAAGAAAGTGCTGGCAGCGGTTCCGGCGGATAAGAGCGCCTATGCGCCTTCGGAGAAATGCATGACCGCCATAAAGCTCTGCAACCACATCACCGGCACCGACGTTTCTTTTTTGAAAGGTGTGGCTGAGGGCGCTTTCGCGAGGGAAACGATGAGCGAGCCCAACGCCGCGACGCCCGCCGAGGTGATCAAGTGGTATGACGAGAACCTGCCGGCCGCCGTCGCCCGCGTAAAGGCCATGAGCGCGGATGACCTGGCCAAGGAGATCGATTTCTTCGGCTTTATGAAAATGCCTGCTGTGACGTTTCTGAGCATGAACACGCGGCACAACGTGCATCATCGCGGCCAGCTCTCGTCGTATTTGCGGCCGATGGGCGCCAAGGTGCCTGGCATTTACGGCCCCAGCGGCGACTCGCAGTAATTTCCGGCGATGACCAAAGAACAAATTCTCGCCGCCATCCGGGATATCGTCGTGCTGGGCGCCGGCACGGTGCTCGATCCGGAAACGGCTCGGGTGTGCATGCTGGCGGGCGCGGAGTTTTTCGTCACGCCCAGTTTGAGAGTTTCCACCATCGAAATGGTGCAGCGGTATTCCAAAGTAATTTGCCCCGGCGCGCTGACGCCTACCGAAGTGCTGACGGCGTGGGAGGCAGGCGCAGACGTGGTGAAGGTTTTTCCCTGCGGCAACGTGGGTGGGCCTAAGTACATCAAAGCACTGCGCGGGCCGTTTCCGCACATCGAAATGATTCCGACCGGCGGGGTCAATCTGGAAACCGCCGGCGAGTTTCTGAAAGCCGGGGCCTGCGCGGTGGCGGTGGGCGGCGAGCTGGTGGACGCCAAAACTATCAAGGACGGCCATTTCGACGTGATCGAGGAGCGCGCGCGGCAGTATCTGGCGGCGATTGCCAAGGCTCGCGCGGAAATGAAGCCGGCGGCCTGAAAGCTGCTAAACTAGACCGAATACTATGGCGATAAGCAAGGACTTGCTGGAGATCCTGGTGTGTCCTCTATGCAAAGCGACGCTGGAGCTGAAGGCGGATGAGAGCGGCTTGAAGTGCATACAGTGCCATCGCGTGTATCCCATTCGGGATGAAATTCCGGTGATGCTGACCGACGAAGCCCGCGTCGAGGAGTAGACCGGGCCGGCATGGATTCCGTCCTCCAACGTCTTCCCCAGGGCGCGCGGGTGGCGATAATCCGGCTGCGTTCCATGGGCGATTGCATTCTGACCACGCCGGCTCTCGCCATCCTGAAGCAAAGCCGGCCCGATCTTGAAATTTCCGTGGTGGTGGAGGATCGCTTCGCGCCGCTTTTCGCGGGCAATCCCGATGTCGCGGCCGCGCTGCCGCCGGAGCGCATGGTTTTGCGCAACTGGCGGCCGGCGCTCACCGTCAATCTGCACGGCGGCGGCACCAGCGCGATGCTCACTTTCGCCAGCGGCGCGAAGATACGCGCCGGCTACGCGCATTTTCGCTATTCGTTCCTCTACAACGTCAAAATTCCCACCGCACAGCAGATTTTGGCGGTAAACCGCAGGGTGCATACGGCCGAACATATTGCCTCGGCTATGTTTTACCTGGGCGCGGCGCGTGTGGAGATTCCGCGGGCACATCTGTTTGCCTCGCCCACGCCCATCGGCGGCCAGTACGCGGTGATTCATCCATTCGCATCGGAGCGCGGCAAGACCTGGCCGGCGAAACGGTTCTGCGAAGTGGCCAAGGCCATGGAACGCTCGGATTTGCAGCCCGTGTTCGTGGGCGGCGCGGGCGACGATCTCGCGCCATTTCGCGCCTGGCGCACGATGGACAACCCGCCTTTGAGCAAGCTGATGTCGCTGATTTCCGGCGCCGCGTTGTTTGCCGGCAACGATTCCGGGCCCGCGCACATGGCGGCTGCGTTCGGAGTGCCGGTGGTTGTGGTGTTCGGCAATTCCGATTCTCGCATTTGGGCGCCCTGGCGGACGCCGTCCGAAATCCTCAGCGCGGAGGGCGGCATTCGATCCGTAACGGTGGCGCAGGTGGTGGCCGCGCTTGAGCGCTTGCGAGTGCGCGTATGACAGCCTGGCTGCGTCTGCTGGGATATGCCCGCCGCTACTGGCTGCTGCTGACAGGGTCGGTGCTGTTGATGGCTTGCGTCGGCGCCGCGCATGCTTCTATCGCTCTGCTCATCGGACCGATCTTCGACCGCGTGCTGAATCCCAGTTCCGTCGATGCGCCGGTGCTGCTCATTCGTATTCCGGTGCTGGACTTCCCGATCTATCTGGATAACCTGACGCCGGCCTTCATACACAACGTCTGGACCATGGTGGCGGCGGCAATTCTGGTGGTGTTCGCGGTGAAGGGCGTGTGCGACTACCTGGCGAATTATCTGGTGAACTACGTCGGCTTTTCCGCGGTGACGGATCTGCGCAACGACGTTTTCGCCAAGGTGCTGCGGCAGAGCGCGCAGTTCTTCGAAGCCCATTCCACGGGGCGTCTGATGTCGTCCATCATGAACGATATCGACAAAATTCAAGTGGCCACCTCCCACATTCTTGCCGATCTGCTGCGCCAGACTTTTGTGGTGCTGGCGCTGCTAGTGGTGGTGATGAACAAAGATTGGAAACTGGCTCTGGCCAGCCTCACGGTGCTGCCGTTCGTGCTGGTGCCCACCGTGCGCATCGGAAGGCGCATTCGCGGCATCAGCCGCCGCGCGCAGGATCAGGCGGCGGAAGTCAACCACATCCTGCAAGAAGCGCTCAGCGGCCACCAAGTGGTGAAGGCGTTCGGAACCGAGCCCTACGAGGCCGGCCGTTTTCAGCAGGCGGCGCACAAGCTGCTGCGCAGCAATTTGCGTTACGTGCTGCAGCAGGCGCTGGCCTCTCCCCTCATAGAAATGTTTGGCGCCATCACCATTGTGATTCTGCTGATTTATGCGCGCACCCAGATCAAAGCGGGAACTCTTACCGCCGGCGATTTCACCAGTTTTGTGATCGCTCTGCTGATGATGTACGAGCCGGTGAAGCGCTTGACGGGCATTCACAATATCTTCCAGCAGGCCATTGGAGCGTCGCAAAAAGTTTTCGAATACCTGGATCATGCCGAAGAGCTGCGCGACAAGCCGGGCGCAGCCAAGCTCGCCAGGTTTGAAAACTCCATTCAGTTTGACGACGCCAGTTTTCGCTATCCCGGCGTCGCGGCGGAGTTTCAGCTGGACAATATCAATCTCGAAGTGAAGGCCGGCGAAGTAGTCGCGCTGGTCGGCCCGAGCGGCGGTGGAAAGACCACTCTCGTCAACTTGGTGCCGCGATTCTACGACGTCACCAGCGGCGCGGTTCGCATTGATGGCCACGATGTGCGCGACCTCACCATGGCTTCCCTGCGCGAAAAAATCGGTCTGGTGGCTCAGGATACTTTTCTGTTCGACGACACGATCGCCAATAATCTCTGCTACGGAAGGCCCGACGTCGACCGGGAGGCGATCCGGCGCGCGGCTCAGGCGGCGCTGGCGGCTGAATTTATCGAACGGCTGCCCCTGGGCTACGATACCCGTGTAGGCGAGCGCGGCGTGAAGCTCAGCGGCGGGCAGCGGCAGCGGCTGGCGATTGCGCGGGCGCTGCTCAAGAATGCGCCCATCCTGGTGCTGGACGAAGCTACGTCGCACCTGGATACGGAATCGGAATTGCTTGTGCAGCGGGCGCTGGCCAATCTCATGGCGGGACGCACGGTGTTCGTGATTGCGCACCGCATCTCGACCATTCGGCGCGCCAACAAAATCGTGGTCATCGATCGCGGCCGAATCGTCGAAATCGGCACGCACGATGACTTAGTGGGCGGCGGCGGCGTGTATCAACGGCTGCACGAGCTGCAATTTATGGAAGCTGGGGCGGCGGTGGACCTATGAGCGTACGCAGCATGACCGGCTTTGCGCGCGTGCGCAAGACGCTGCCGGAAGGTGAGCTGGTGGTGAGCGTCAAGAGCGTCAACCATCGCGGCCTGGACTTGCATTTTCACATGGCGACGGAGCTTGATCCGTTCGAGAATGCGCTGCGCAAGCTGATCAAGGAGCATGTAGCGCGCGGACATTTTCAGTTACAGGTGTCGCTGAACCGCAGCAACGGCGCGGCCGGCGAATCGTTCCTCAACCGCCCGTTACTGGAAGCCTATCTGAAGGCTTTTGCTGAAGCGGCGCAGCAATCGGGAATCGCCGCCAGCCCGGACCTCAACGCGGCATTTCGCGTCCCGGCCATGTTTCGCGCCGAGGCCGCTCTGGAATTGGGCGGAACTTTCGAGAGCTCGCTCATCGCCGCGGTGCGCGAGGCGCTGGCTGCGCTCAATCAATTCCGCGAAAGAGAGGGCAGCGTGATTGCCGTCGAAATGAGCAGCCGCTCGGGGCGCCTTCGCGAAATCGCCGCGCGCATGGAACAGATTCGTGCGGGCTCAACGGCTGCGTTTCAGCGGCGTCTCAAAGACCGGCTAGCCGAATTGCTGCAGGGCGCCGGGCTGGATGCGCAGCGCCTCGCGCAGGAAGCGGCGGTGCTGGCCGACCGCAGCGACATCAGTGAAGAGCTGATCCGCTTGAAGACGCACGCCGGAGAGTCGGAAGAATTGCTCCGCGCCGGCGGCGAGGTGGGCAAGAAATTGGACTTCCTGTTGCAGGAAATGAACCGGGAAACCAATACCATTCTGTCCAAAACCGGCGGCCTCGGCGATACTGGAATGGCCATCACCACCCTGGGGCTCGAGGCGAAATCTGAAATCGAAAAAATCCGCGAGCAGGCGCTGAATTTGGAGTGAGCCACCTGTCGACAGTCTTCATCATTTCCGCTCCGTCCGGCTCGGGCAAGTCCACGATGGTTTCCCGCTTGATGAAGGAGGTCCCGGGGCTGCGTTTTTCCATTTCCTACACCACCCGCGCGCCCCGAGGCCACGAACAGTCCGGAACCAACTATCACTTTATTACCCGCGAGGATTTCGAGCAGCGCATCGCCCAAGGCGAGTTTCTGGAGCACGCTGAAGTGTTCGGCAACTACTATGGCACCCACCGCAGCGAGCTCGAAATCGCGTCCAAAGCAGGCCAGGACCTCATACTCGACATCGATGTGCAAGGTGCGGGACAATTAAAGAGCAGGCTTCCGGACGCCGTCACGATTTTTGTGCTGGCTCCCTCTCGCCAGATCTTGGAGCAGCGCCTGCGCGCCCGTGGAGAGGACGCGGATTCGGTAATTGAGAGACGGCTGCGCGACGCGGCCAGGGAGATCCGGAATTACACCGCGTACGATTACGTGGTGATCAATCAGGATCTCGAAGAATCCGCCCGGACGTTGGCTTCGATTGTACGCGCCGAGCGAGTGCGCCGCAGCAGGATGGAGCAGCAGATACGGCCCATGCTGGCCACGTTTGACGACGGCGGCAAGACGGTTTGAAAGGATATCATGTCTGACAGAAGGAACAACGCTCACTGCACGATCCCCGACGATCCGGATCAGAGCACGTACCGCTTCATCATTGTCGCCGCCAAGCGCGCGCGGCAATTGCAAGCAGGCGCGCGGCCATTCCTGCCCACTTCCTCCAAGAAGCCGACCATCATTGCCGCAGAAGAAGTGCGGCGCGGCCTGGTGAAGTACGAACTTACGGGAAAGATCGTCCCGGAAGAGCTCAAACCCGAACCTGTCTAGAGGCTGCGCGTGAAAACCATCCTGGGCGTTGGCGGCGGGATTGCAGCATACAAGGCGGCGGAATTGTGCCGGCAATTGGTGCAGCAGGACGCCACGGTTCAGGTGGTCATGACTCGCAGCGCGCAGGAATTCGTGCAGCCGCTGCCAGCGCGAGCTCTGAAGACACGCTTTCGAGCGCGGTGGAGCATATCGCCGTCGCTCAGGACAACGATGTGCTGGTAGTCGCGCCGGCCACCGCCAATCTGCTGGCCAGCTTCGCTCACGGGCTTGCCGACGATTTCCTGACCACGCTGTACTTGGCGTTCACCGGCCCTGTGGTTCTCGCACCCGCAATGAACACGGCCATGTGGCAGCACCCGGCGACGCAGGCCAACCTGGAAACGCTGCGGCGCCGCGGGCACAGGATTATCGAACCGGAAGATGGTTTCCTCGCTTGCGGCACGATTGGACCGGGGCGGCTGGCTGAGCCCGAGCGGATCGCCAGCGCCGTGATGGCGGAGTTGCGCCGGCGCAGCGATCTGGAAGGCGAAACCGTGCTGGTTACCGCCGGACCCACGCAAGAAGCACTTGATCCGGTGCGCTACATTTCCAATCGTTCGAGCGGCAAGATGGGTTATGCGCTTGCAGAAGCCGCTGCGGCCCGCGGCGCGAAGGTCATCCTCGTCTCGGGGCCGGTTCATGTGCAGGCGCCACGCGGGGTTGCAGTGATTCCCGTGCGCACAGCTCGGGAAATGCGGACCGCGGTATTCGAGAATCTGGAGCGCGCCACCGTGGTGGTAAAGGCGGCCGCAGTGGCCGATTTTCATCTTACGGAAATCCCGGCGCAGAAAGTTAAAAAGACCGCCGCGCGGCTTACATTGGAACTCGACCCGACGCCGGATATCCTGGCCGAGCTAGGCCGCAAAAAAGGCGACCGTCTACTGATCGGTTTCGCCGCCGAGACCGAAAACCTGGAGCGCGAGGCCCGGCGCAAGCTGGAAACCAAGAACTGCGACATGATCGTCGGCAATCTGGTGAGCGATACCTCCGGTTTCGACGCTGACGACAACGAAGTGCTGCTGGTGCTGCGGACCGGCGAATCCATCGCCGTGCCCCGGGCATCCAAGCGCGCCATTGCGGACCGCATTCTGGATGAATCTCTGAAGCTGCGCCTGGCGCTGCACTCGGCCCATGAACGCTGACGAACTGCGGCGGCAACTCGCTTTCTACCAGGATTTAGGATTCACGGATTTGTACCGGCGTACGCCTTCGGCTTCGCCTCCAGTTCCGGTTGCAACTCCCGCTCCGAACATTCCCATGGAAATTCTTCCCACGGCCGCTGCCGATACCCTGCCTTTAATCCTCCAAGACATTGGCGATTGCAAACGCTGCCGGTTGCATGAAGCGCGCCATCGCATTGTTTTTGGTTCGGGCGACGAGCACGCCAAGCTGGTTTTTGTGGGCGAAGGCCCGGGCGCCGATGAAGACATGCAAGGCCTGCCATTCGTGGGACGGGCCGGCCAGTTGCTCACGCAAATGATCGAGGGCACCGCCAAGCGCGAAGGGATCCCGATCCAGCGCAAAGACGTTTATATTTGCAATGTGGTGAAATGCCGGCCTCCGGAGAATCGCACGCCCGAGCCGGATGAGATGGAAATCTGCGGGCAGTTTCTCTTTCGCCAGCTGGTGACCATTCAACCCAAGGCCATCTGCGCCCTGGGCGCTACTGCCGCCCGTGCGCTGCTGGGACGCAAAGAGGGCGTGACGCGCATGCGAGGGAATTGGTTCAAGTGGCGCGACCTGCCGCTGATGGTGACCTACCATCCTTCGTACCTGCTGCGACCTTACAATCAAGACGCCAAGCGGGAAGCCTGGGAGGACCTGAAGAAGGTCCTCCACTTTGTATACGATTGACAGCTACTTCACCGACTTGAACTGAATCGTCCCGCCATCCCGTACGGTGAAATCGGTGGGGACTTCGAATAGTGAAGCCGGAGGTTCGGCGCGCTGAATATTTACCAGCCGGTACGAAGTGTCGCCGAATCGCGGGTCGCTCTGTTTGCGCAGGACTACGATCTGCAACTCTGGTGAATACCAGCGTTCTGAAACCGTTTGCAGAGCTTTCTCGTTGCCGATCTGCCCGGCGGGAATGGTAACGGTTGTTCGCGTGCCTTCGGCTTGCACGCCCTCGATAATCTGGGTGCCCAGCGATTCCGTCTTTACGTCCGCGGGTGCAGTCTCAGTCCCTTGCATTTCGCGCTTGAAATCGTCGGTGGCTAATTTCTGACCCTGAAAACCGAGCTTGCGCGTCACTGAAACACCGATATTGGGCGCGCCGGCGGCGAAATCAGGGACAGGCAGCTTGTCGGCGGATTGCTCATGCGGGTTGAGAACATAATTGACGCCGGCGACGGGATCGTTGATGAAAACTGTCTTAGGCGGATTGCCGCTCGAAGCCCACGGTCCGATTGCGCCCAGCGTTTGCTCGTTGCGTGTGCGGCCTTCGGTATCGCGGTACAACAATGCCTTAGTCTTATGAACGATGCGGTTGCCGTCAGCCAGTGTTTGCGTGGTCTCGGTGATTCCTTCGGCCGAGTAGGGCGCGCCTTTCACCGGCTTGCCACCGAAACCCATTTCGGTTCCCACGTATTCGAAGGTCGCGCCGCCCATGGGCGCGCCGCCGGCTTCGCCATGGATTGCGATGGCGCCCACGGCCCCGGCAGTCACATGTACTTCCTTATTGAAAAACACGTGGTCAGCCGGCTGCTGCGGCTCTTGTGCGCAGACGCATGCCGTTCCGATTAGAAATGCAAACAGCAAAGTTTTCTTCATATGAGGCTCCTTATTTTACGAATCGAATGGCTCGCGCCAAGCCGTCTTCGCCGATCAGCACGTCGGCCTGGATACGCTCCTCAAGACGCTCTTCATTCACCGGTAATCCAAAAGCCGTCAGCGCCGAGCGCGGCAGTTTCACCCGCACCAGCCGGCCGCGTTCGAACGGATCGGGATCTACCATCACGGGAATAAAATCGGTGACGACTTCGCGCTTCACCGCAGCGCGTGCAGGCTTGTGGCGCAGCGGGCGCTCGGCGACGACGAGCGGTGGCACGGGCGCTGCCGGAATTTCGACGACTTGTGACGGCGTGATGACCGCCGTCTCCAGGCGCACCGGCTTCGCCGCTGGCCGCCCCAAAATCCAAAACAGAGCCATTGCAGCCGCCAGCGCGCCCCAACCGGAAGCGCGGCGAATCCAGATGGACCGATGACTGCGCCGCAAGGCTTCGAGCAGGGCCTGTTCAACCTCAGGCGCCGCGCTCAGGTTGGCGTCGGTCCGGGCCAGCGCCGCCAGAAATTCAGGACGATTCATGCCAGGCACCTCGCCGGGTTCGCGCCAGTTCGCGTCAATTTGGCCGCCAGCAAATTCCGCGCGCGATTCAATCGCGATCGCACGGTGCCGACCGCGCAGCCCATCACCTCCGCCGCGTCCTCATAACTCATCTCGTGCAGATCGCACAGCACGACGACTTCACGATAGTTCGCCGGCAGCGCCAAAATCGCCCTCCTCACTTCCACCAGCGTTTCCTGGCGCGTCAAATCCGCCAAAGCATTGTCGGGCGCTGCCGATTCTTCCTCGCTCTCGGGCGCGCAAAATCGATCGCGCTCCAGGCTGCGATGGACCGTGTTGCGCGCCACGCCGTACAGGTAGGAAGCCAGCGGGCCGCGCGCCGCATCGTAGGATTCGGGATTTCGAATCAGCGCCATAAATACTTCCTGTGTCACGTCTTCGGCAACTGCCCGGCTGCCGGTCATCTGCAGCGCGAATCTGTAAACCGGGCCTTGATGCCGCCGGTAGAGGGTGGTGAAAGCATCGGCGTCGCCTTTCCGCATTCTGCCCAACAGGCCGGCATCATCGGGATTCTCCTCCGCGCTCATGCTTCTGTGAGGAGTTGCCTGGGTAAGGCCAAAAAGTTCCGAATTATTTCGCAGCCGGACTAACCGGCCAGCTTGGGGGTAAGCATCCACACCAGCACTCCATGAGGCGCGGGGCCGAAGCGGTCCACGTGGATGCGCACCAGCGCGCCCTTTTTGAAGTCTACGCGCAGCGCCGGGGAATCCAGCACAAAAGAGACAAACTGCCCCAGCAGCGGCTCATGCCCCGCCAACAGGACCTGCTCTTCATCGTGATGCTCGCAAACCTCTGCCCATACGCGCTCGGGGGAACCGAACGGAAGCAGCGCGTCGGTCTGCACCGGAGCCTTCTTGCATTCCAAACGCTGAGCGGCCATTCTGGCGGTCTCGACCGCACGGACATAGGGGCTGGTCAAGATCAAGGACGGCGAAGCATCGGCGCGTTTGGCGCGATCCAGCACACGCCGGAGTTTTTCTTTTCCCTCGGGAGTGAGGGCGCGCACCGAATCGGCGCGGCCGGGTCCGGCATCTTCGGCGATTCCATGTCTCAGGACGTAGAGCTGCATCAGGCTTTTCCTGCTTTAGTCCTCCGGCCGGTCTCGGCGCGCGCGGACTTGCGGATGTCATGCAACTGCAAACGGGAGATGCGGTGCTGCAAGTCCAGAAAAATCTCCTCCGGAGGACGGCTGGCGTCGATGATCGTGAACTCGTATTTCTTGGCCATGCGGTCGAGGGCGCGAATCAGGCGCGTCTGGTAGCGCACAAAGCTATCGTACATGTCGGTGCCGATGCCGATATCCATGCCGCTTTCCCAAAAATCGAAGGCGCCGCGGCCCAGCACCACCCGCGACACCAGGTCTTTCACCTCGGCGCGCATATAGTACACCGCGTGCGGCACCAGGCCAAATCCGGCCACGCGCTCGATCCATTGGCGGTCTTCACCGCGCGCGATGGCGCGGGCCATGATGGAAAAAATATAGCGGTCGGTAAGCACCACGAAGCCTGCGCGCAAAGCGGGAACGATTTCGTTTTCCAGCCGGTCGGCAAAATCGGTGGTGTAAAACAGCGTCATCGTCACCGGACCGAGCGTATTCCCCTGCTTGGCTTGCTGAATTCCCTTCCCCACCAGCGCCGAACGGGCCATGCCAGTGTCGAGAACAGCGTGCCCTTCTTGTTCCAGCCACTGCCGCAACTGCACCACTTGAGTAGTGCGCCCAACGGCATCGGGGCCTTCGATCACAATCAGGCGCCCGTGGAGCTCGGCAGGGTCAACGCCCGGCAGCGCATCACCGTAAAACTGTAACGGCTGTGGCTGCTGCATGCGTCTCTCCCTGGCTCCGCAGGACGCCGCTCTTCAGGCTTTCCCCGAGCTCCTGCATGACAATTTCCCGCATCATCTGCTGCTGCGCTTCGATCGACTGAGTGGCGTCGATCACGTGGAATCCCATCTCCTCCGCCATAGCATCGTACTCATCCAGGATGCGGCCCTGAAAAATGCGAAAGCTCTCCTGCACATCGCGGCTGAGCTTCAAATCCATGCCCGCTTCATAATATTTGATGGCGTTGCGCCCGCCCAGAATGCGGCCGATAGCCACGTCGAGCGAGACACGGAAATAGAAGCACAGGCTAGGGCGGATCGCAAAGCTATAGAGATTGCGCACCCAGCGGCGGCCTACGCCCCGCGCCACGTCGCGCGCGAAGGCAGTATAGGCGTAGCGATCGGCGCACACGATGGCGCCGGATTTGAGCAGCGGCAGAATGTAGCGCTCCGTGCGATCGGCGAAGTCGGTGGCATGAATCAGGCTGAAGGTGGTGGGAGTGAACATCTCCTTCTTTTTGCCGCGCCGCGTGGTCTCGCGGACAAGGGGCGAAGAGTTCCACTCGCTGAACGCCACCGCCACGCCCTGGGAGCGCAGCCACTGGCTCAATAGAGAAATTTGTGTGGACTTGCCGGAGCCGTCTATGCCCTCCACCACAATCAGCTTGCCTTTGTAGCGATTCGGCGCAAAGAGCGGCATAAGAAAGAGATGCAGTGACTCGGGAGTAACGCCTATTATAGCTTGTATGCCCCGCTACGCCGCGATCGACATCGGCAGCAACTCGCTCCGCATGCTGGCGGCGGAGGCTGCACCGGGCGCGCCGATGAAAGTTCTGGGCTCCGACCGTGTCGTCACCCGGTTAGGCGAAAGCGTTTTTCGCACTGGCCGTGTCAGTCCGGAAGCTATGGATACGGTAAGCCGGGCGCTGCAGATGATGGCCCAGCAGTACAAGCGGCTGGACGTGGCCGGGGTGCGCGCGGTGGCCACCAGCGCCATTCGTGACGCCGGCAACCAGCACGAGTTTCTATTTCGCGCCTCGCAAGCCATCGGCGCGCCGGTCGAGATCATCTCCGGGCAGGAAGAATCGCGGCTGATCCATCTGGGCGTGCAGAGCCGCTGGCCTCACACGCGGCAAACCATGCTGTTGATCGATATCGGCGGGGGCAGCGCCGAAACCATCTATAGCGAAAACGGCAGGCTGCAGGAAGCCTTCTCCAAGCCTCTGGGCGCGGTGAGGCTGGCGCAGCTGTTCATTCGCAGCGACCCGCCCACGCCCGGTGAATTGAATCGCATGGAGCAATACATCGAAGAGAAGCTGGCGCCGGTGGTGGACCGCTTTCACGGCAAAAAATGGGACCGCGCGGTGGCCACTTCCGGGACAGCGGCGGCCGTGGTCTGCACCATCAATCGCGTGGGACGCGCCAAGATCGATCAAGCCGATCAGCTACGCGCCTCGACCGCGCAAGTGCGCCGTCTTTATGAGCAGTTGTGCCGCGAAGATCTTGCCGGGCGGCGCCGCCATACCGGCATGGGACCGAAACGCGCCGAGATCATCATTCCTGGAGCGGCCTGCCTGCTGCGCATCATGCAGGATTTTGAATTGCCATCGGTGTATTACTCCGCGGCGGGTTTGCGCGACGGCATCATTGCCGACCTGGCAGCGCGCGGCGTGGGCATGGAGCCTTCCGGACTGGATCGCGAGCAGCAGCGCGTCGTCGAAGCCATGGCGCGGCGCTACGGGGTCTCGCTCGCCCATGCGCGTCAGGTAGCGGGCCTGGCGGCGAGTCTATTTCGCGCGCTTGAACCGCTGCACAGCTTGCCTCCGCATTTCGGGCGGCTTCTGGAAGCCGCTGCGTATCTGCACGACATTGGACATTTCGTAAGCGACACGCGGCACCATCGCCATTCGTACTATCTGGTCGCCAACTCCGATATGCCGGGATTTACCGATCGCGAGCGCACCTTGATCGCCAACCTTTGCCGGTATCATCGCAAAGCCATGCCGGCTGTCGAGCACGACAATCTCGACCCGCTGAACACCCAGGAGAGGCGGGCCGTGCTGTTTCTGACTCCCCTGCTCCGGCTGGCGGATAATCTGGATCGCAGCCACGAGCAGCGCATCGGATCGATAGAGTGCACTGTACGCAACGGACAAGTGCAATTGAAGCTCGGAGCCAAGAGCGATATCGACCTCGAGCAATGGGCCGCCGAGCGGGCCACCGACGCGTTTCGCCAGGTCTACGGAAAACCCCTGGTGATGAGCAAGATGAGGGCGTAATGGAGATGCGCCGGTTTGCCGCCGAACACGTTGCCACGCTGCTGCGGCGGCTGGCGTTTCGCATGAACCGCGCGGCGCGCTCCGGCAACCCGGAGTCGCTGCACGATCTGCGCGTGACCATTCGGCGGTTTAACGAAGCATTGCGATTATTTCAGGAATTTTTTCCGCATCGCAAAGCCAAGAAACTCCGGCACCGGCTGCGGACGGTGATGGACCTGGCCGCCGAAATTCGCAATCGCGATATCGCCCAGGAGTATCTCCGCGAAGCCGGTGTTCCGGCAGGCGCGCCGCTGCTGGCATCGCTGGTGCAAGAACGCAAACAAGCCAAGCAGCGTCTGATCGCGCATCTGCGCAGGCGGAGTTTGCGCGACATCGCCCCGTCGTGGCGGCGGCGACTGGATTTATAGGCTCTATGGCGAAGCACTCTAAAGGATCATGGGATTCAAACTTGACGGCCGCGCAGAATGCCCGGCGCCGCTTGCCTGTGCTGGTTGTGGAATATTTCGAAACCGGCAGAAATCTCATGAAAGGCAAACCCGCGCCCAAGGACTTGCATCGCTTTCGACTAGCCACCAAGCACCTGAGAACGACGTTGGAAATATTCCGGCCCTGCTACGGCAAGGGCATGGAAGTCCGCATCGACCAACTGCGCGGCGTTCAGAACCGGCTGGGCGAGATCAACGATTGCGCGACTACGCTGGCGTTGCTTAAGCCCGCGGCCAAATACAAGAGCGCCGCGGCCCGTCTGAATAAGCGGGCGGCGGAGCGCACCGCTGCGTTCTACCAATCCTGGCGCCAGACGTTTGAGCCGCCCCAACAGGAGAGCCGTTGGCGGCGCTATTTCAGCAGTTTTGCGCGCGAGCAATCCGCCTCGCGCAAGAAGCAGTGAAGCTATGTCGACCCGACGGCAATTCCTCGCACAAGCAGCAGCAGGCGTCACGGCGAAGCCGGCCCGGCTGATCATCGACACCCACCTTGAAGTCTGGACGCACGATCCGAGATTTCCTTTCCGCCATCCGGAAAACCCTGCCGCCCAGCCCGCCGTCGATGCGCCTATCGAAAATCAAGTGGCGCAGATGCGCGATTTTGGACTGCGCTACGCCGTGCTCATCAACCCGCGCGTTTATGGCTGGGACAATTCGTATATTGATTATTCCCTGCACCGCTACCCGAGCCAGTTCGTGGCGCATGGCTTGCTCGAACCCGAAAATCCGAAGATCGTGGACAACCTGCGTTATTGGGTGAAAGAGCGCGGCTTTCAAGGCATGCGCTTCAGCCCGATTTATCATCCGCAGTCCACGTGGCTGAATTCGCCGGCGCATTATCCGCTGTGGCGGGAAGCCGAAAAGCTGGGCGCGGTATTTAATTTCTATATTCTGCCGCAGCAGATGCCCATGCTGGAAGACATGGCCGGCCGTTTTCCAGGCGTCAAAATCGTCGTCGATCATCTGGGCAAGCCTGACTTGCGTGCGGCGAACCCGTGGCTCGAATTCCGTAAGATGTTCCGCTTGCGACGCTTTCCACAGGTGTGGATCAGCGCCTCTGAGCCTTACGAACTGTCGCTTGGCGGCTTCCCGTATCGCGATACCTGGCCGTTTTTCAAAGCCGTGTACGAAGAATTTGGCGGCAGCAAGCTGATCTGGGGCACCGGCTATCCGCGGCCGCGCTGGGAGCTGCCCATGGACAAGGAACTGGAATTCGTCGATTCCGTTCTTGACTTTTACACGCCGCGGGACCGCGACCGGATCTTGGGCACCAACGCGCTTGAGATTTGGAAATTTCCGGAAGCTAAGGCGTGAGCGCCGGCACGGAGTACACTGCGAATCCGGCGTTCTCGAATGCCGGCTGCGGTGCCGCGAGCCGGTTCTTTTTTTCCACCACAAGGTAGTCGATGCCGAGACCGCGATAGCGTTCTAAATTGCGCGGATCGAAGCCGCCCGCCATCACTCGTTGCCAGCGCGACCACCACTCGGCGCCCAGTTGCTTGAGAAAATTGATCTGCCCGCCGCCCTTCCAATCCACATACACGGCGCGCAAGGCTTCTTCGCGAAACACGCCGGGACGCAGATTCTCGGCGGAATCCGGGAACAGGAAGACGTCGTCCTTTTGCGTCGCGGCGCGAGCCCATTGTGCGACTTCTGTGAGCGCCTTGTGTTCGAACGCCGGGTAATTCTTGATGGCTCCCCACGTGGGGATGAGGAAAAATGGCAGCGCCGCGGCCACCGCTATTGCCGCCCATGAGCCGGCACGATGGGTTTCGTGAAGCCAAAGCGCGGCCACCGTCGCAGCCGCAAGAGATGCGATCAGGGCGGTCCGGCTGAGCGATGGCAACTCCACCACGCGATTGGCCGGAACAATGAAGACCACCAGGAACCACAGAAACGCTTCCAGCCAGCGATGGTTTTGAGCTGCACGGCAGCCCGCCACCGCTCCCAGGATCACCGCAAAAGCCGTGACGAACAGCAACGCGCGCATCGGCTGCACCTGCGGCATCAGCGACCACTTCATCCCTTCGAGCAAGACAAACGACGCCGGAACGCTGAGAATCCCGTACAAAGGAATGCCCGCGAGAAATATCCGTTGATCCCGCGTCATGCTCGCGCGCAGCCGCCAGCAGGCCGCAACCGTAGCAATCCAGAGCAGCGTGTAATGCAGCAGCCACTGGCGCCACCAAACGGAAATCCAGTTATAGGAACCGCGCACGCGCTGCAGCGCTTCCAGCCAGGGTTCCACGCGGCCAAAGAATTCCTGTGGCTCGGAAGAGGCAGTCTGCGGGCGTGAAAACAACCACAGCACGATGGCGGCGATACTCAGCGGGATCAGCACGCGCGCGCGTTGAGCGCGTCCCTCGCCGGGCCAGAGTACCCAGACAAAGCATACTGTCCAGAACGGCAGGCACGTGGGAGCGTGGAAGAGAAACGCGGCTGCGCCCGCGACGCCCGCGGCCACCTGGCGGCCCTGAGCCATCAAACCTACGGCGAGCATCAGCAAGGGGACGGCGAATCCGCGCGGCACCGGCTCGTATTCGATCGTGAGCACCGCCGGCCCCATGATGGTTGCGCCCAACGAAAATGCCGCGGTCACCAGCAGCGCCGGCCCCGGCGCGAGGCCCAACCCGGCGGCCAGCAGATAAACCCCCAGAGTGCCCAGGCCGCGCAGAACAATCTGCTCGCAGGCTAGAATCCGCTCGATACTCAGGCCGGTCAGCCGCGCCCACGCGACAGTGATTTCATCGTAGAGCGTGAACGCCACGTGCGGACGCTCGACCAGGATGTCCTTGCCGAGCACGGAGGGATCCCGCATGTGCTCGAGGATCGGTCCGTAGATTTGCGTGTCGGATTGCAGCCAGGTGTGGCCGGGGAACTGAAAAAACGTGAACAGCGTCAGCCCAATGATCGCCGCGCCAATTAGCGGCCGGGTCATTGCGCGGGTGTTTTGTCCAGCTGTTGTTTGGTCCAGACGCGCTCCGGATCGAGTTCGAGCGAACGGGCGAAGGCTTTACGCGCGTCGGCATTGCGATTGACTTTGCGCAGCGCCAAACCCAGCCAGAGATGAGCGTCGGCTAATTTTGGATCCAGCTCCGCCGCGCGCTCGAAATCGTGAATGGCTATCTCCGCGCCGCCGCCGAGCGCCGCCGGCAAATAGTTCTTCCCCACGCCGCGAGCCAGGTACGCTTTGGTGGATTTCGGCTCGAGCTCCAGCGCTTTGGCGATGGCTTCCCGCGCCCGCTTCCCGTAGCTCAGGCCGCCCAACACATTCGCCGGAATCACTTGCCCGCAAAGAGTGCCCAGCACGCGGTAGTACTCGGCCACATCTTTGCGCAGCGCAATAGCGCGCTCCGCAGCCTGCACGCCGGTCTCGCCGACCCGCTGCGCTTGCGCCTTGTCTCGCAATTCCAATGAAACTTCCGCCAGATATGAGGACGCCAGCGCCAGGCGGTACTGGGCTTCGGCGTCGCCGGGCGTCTGCTGAGCGGCGCGCTTCAGTTCCGCCACGCTTTTTTCCAGAGCGAAACGATCCTGCCGGTCACGAGCTTTTTCCAGCTCGTTGCCAGCGCCGAGGCACAACGCCGCGGCCGCGAGCCATGCAATCACGGCGCGCCGCATCGTCACAGCGCCGCCACGCGGCGCTGCACGAACAGGAAATACAGCCCCAGCAGCGTAAGCAGCAGCCCATTCAAGGAAAGCACCACAGGCGCCGAAAGAACCGGCACCAGCCAACCGGTGGCCAGGTTGCCCATGGGCATTCCGCCGCGAAAAGCCACGTTGAACACGCTCATCACTCGTCCCCGCATACTATCCGTGGCGGTAAGCTGAACCAGCGACGTGATCATGGTGAACGTTGCAATGAGCGCGGCTCCCGAAAAGAACAGCAGCGTGCAACTGACCACCACATTGCTGGAGCGGGCAAAGGCGGCGATCCCGGCGCCTAGTATTACCAGCATGAGCAGCGCCAGCCGGCCTTTATTTTTGATGTGCCCGATGGCGGCGACCGTGAGTGCGCCGGCGATAGAGCCGAGTCCGGAGCAAACCAGCAGCGTGGCATAAGTTCCCGCGCCTTGTTTGAAAACATCTTTGGCGAACACCGGGAGAAACGTGATCATGGGAACCGCCAGCGCGGTCATGCAGAACGCCAGCACGATCAAGCCTTCCATCGCGCCTTGCTTGCGAATAAAGCCAAAGCCTTGCTTCATGCTGGTGAGAATGGATTCCTTGGTTTTCTCCGGCGCGAAGTTCACCCGCAGTTTGTACAGCGAAATGATCACCGCAATAAATGAGATTCCGTTTAAGAAGAAGCACCAGACCGCGCCCAGCTTGGTCAGCGCCAGGCCGCCCAGCACCGGACCGATAACGCGCGCGAGATTGAACTGAATCGAATTCAGAGAAATCGCGTTGGGCAAATCTTCCTTGTCGACCAGCATCGGCACCAGAGCCTGGTACGCGGGACCGCCGAAGGATTGGGCCGTGCCGGACACGAACGAGAGCGCCAGAATATATGGAATCTGAACGACCTTGAAATACAGCAGAGCCGCCAGCAAAAACGCGCTGGTCATCTGCACATATTGCGAGCCGAGCAGCAGATGCCGCCGGCTCATGCGGTCCGCCACGACGCCGCCCACCAGGGAAAAAAGGAAAATCGGAATATTGGCTAGAAATGCATCCAGTCCCAGCAGGCGGGCGGAGTGCGAAATCTCGAGCACCAGCCAGGCTTGCGCCAGCTGCTGCATCCAGGTCCCGATACTGGACGTGCAAGCGCCAAACCACAGCAGGCGGAAGTCACGGTAGTGGAATGCCCTGAAAACGCGGCTCAGCACAATGGCGATGCCTGGAATTCTACGGCAGCGGCTTTTGCCGGTGAATCAGATGCAGGATGTTGCCGTCGCCATCGGAGAAAAACACCAGGCGATTCTCCTCCACCTTGAACGGCTCGCCGAGGAACGAGATGCCTTGCGATTTCAGCTTGGCGTGGGCGGCGTCGAAATCGTCAACTAATCGCGATGTGGCGAATCCCGGGGTCCTTCATTTTCTGCGGGGCGCGATCGCCTTCGGAAGGAATGATTTCCAGCATCGTGCCATTCGGCGTCTTGACAAAATAATTGCCGGCGTAATTGTAGTTGATGATGAAACCAAGATTATCCACGTACCACTGAGCAAGCTTTTGCGGGGCCGGCGAAGCGATCGCCGTGTGCTCTAATCCTTTGAACATATACGAAGAATTGTAGCAGGACTGCCGTTCTTCCCGCTCTAGTTACGCTACCGCTTCGGCGGCGTGATACGAGCTTCGCACCAGCGGACCGGACTCGACGTGCGCGAAGCCCATGGCCATTCCCGCCCGCCGCAAGTCCTCAAACTCCGCGGGCTGCACGTAGCGCACGATGGGCAAGTGCTTGGGCGAAGGGCGCAAATACTGGCCCAGGGTGAGGATGTCGACGCGATGAGCGCGCAGATCGCGCATCACGTCCCGCACTTCCTCGAGCGTTTCTCCCAGGCCCAGCATCAGACCGGATTTCACTGGAGTTTTCGGCGCAATGCATTTGGCATGGGCCAGCATGTCGAGTGAACGCTCGTAGCGCGCGCCCAGGCGAACCTGCCGGTAGAGCCTGGGCACGGTTTCCGTATTGTGATTCAGCACGTCTGGCTGGGCGTTCATGACGATTTCGAGCGCGGCGTGGCTCCCTTGAAAATCCGGCACCAGCACTTCCACCTGGCAGCCGGGAATGCGCTCGCGAATGGCGCGGATGGTGGCGGCGAACAATTCGGCTCCGCCGTCCTTGCGATCGTCGCGATTGACGCTGGTGACCACGGCATAACGCAGGCCCATGGCGGCCACGGCCTCCGCCACACGGCGCGGCTCATCGTAATCCACCTCCAGCGGCGCGCCTTTTTCTACCGCGCAAAAACCGCAGCGGCGGGTGCACACGTTGCCCAGGATCATGAACGTGGCAGTGCGCCGGTTCCAGCAATCGCCCACGTTGGGGCAGGCAGCGCTCTCGCAAACGGTGTGCAACTTCAAGCCATCGATCAGCGCTTTGAGCTCGCGATAGTTTTGGCCGCCGGGCGCGGGGGCGCGCAGCCAGTCGGGACGGGCGGGCCGCGGTTGAGTAATGGAAACCAGCACTAGAACCAGTTTACAGGAGGCCAAAAGCTTTCAGGCGGTCCTCCAGAATCAGCTCGGGGCGGAAGTTTTCAATGCGCAGATCGCAGCCCTCAGCCATTTCGAGCGCCTTGCGCGGAATCAGCCCCACGATTTCGCTCGACCTCACCTTTACGCCGAGACGCGTAGCCTCCTCGCGAACCGCTTGAAACACAAGGTGCACGGGAGTCTGCTCGAAATCGGTGAGGTTCATGGAAACTTGCGCGATGCCGCGTGAGCGCAACAGCAAGCCCAGGGCCTTCACATGCGGAAGGCCACCGGACGAAAAGCGCACTTTACGGGCGATCGCGCGGGCGATGGCAACATCGGCGGTATCCAGATTCACGTTAAACGCGATCAGAATATTGCGCGCCCCAACCACCGTGGCTCCGGCGGTCGGATGCAGCGCGCCTTCGCCAAAATCCGGATGCCGGTCCGGTTGGGTGCGCACTTCGCGACGCACATTTTCCAGCGCCGCGCGCTCGGGGCGCGTGGCTGAGGCGCCGTAAAGAAAAACAGGAACGCCTAATCGACGCCACACCTGCTCGCCGGCGCGCGCGGCGATGACGGCGCATTCCGCCAGCGTGACACCGGCAATCGGAACAAATGGGACCACATCGGCGGCGCCAACGCGCGGGTGAACGCCCTGATGCTGGTTCAAATCGATCTCAGCCACCGCGCTGGCAACGCCCCGCAGCGCCCCTTCCGCAATCGCTTCCGGCCCGCCCGCGAACGTGATTACCGAGCGGTTGTGATCGGCATCCAGGGTTTGATCGAGCACTGCGACGCCGGGGGCGGATTGAATGGCAGCGGCGATGCGCGCAACTTTGGCGCGATCGCGCCCTTCGGAAAAATTGGGCACGCACTCGACGATGGCGCCGCTCACCGGCGCGTTCCATCCTCGTCGAAAATCGTAACGCCGCGTTTCAACGTCTTGTGCACGTGGTTCACCCCGAAATAATAGGGTATCTCGCGATAGTCGGCGGCGTTGAGCAGCAGCAGGTCGGCTTGCCTGCCCTCTACCAATGAGCCGACCTGGTCGGCGCGGCCGATGGCGTGGGCGGCATTCACCGTCGCGGCGCAGATCGCTTCCGCCGGCGTGAGCTTCATTTGCCGGCAGGCCAGCGAGACGGCCACCTGCATGTTGTAAGTGACGCACGGTCCCGGGCTGAAGCCGGACGCCAGCGCCACGGCGGCGCCGGCGTCCACCAGCGCTCGTGCCGGGGCGATGCGGTCGAGTCCAATGCCGAGAGATCCGCCGGCGGTCACAACTGCAATGGTGGAAGAAGAGGCCAGATGCCTTACGTCGGACTGAGTAATCCAGTTCAGCTGCTCGGCCGTCCGCGCTTCCATCTCAGCGGCCAGGCGCGCGCCTCCGTTGGCGGACGTCTGATCGGCATGCACCTTAAGCCCGAAGCGAAGATGACGCGCTTGGTGAAGATAACGCCGCGCCTGATCGAGGTTGAACGCGCCCTTTTCACAACTCACTTCCACAAAAGTTGCCAGCTTCCGCCGCCGGATCAGCGGCAGGATGTCCCCACAAATCCAAGCCAGGTATCGCTCCGGATCTCTTTGAAATTCCGGCGGCACCGCGCGCGCGCCAAAATAGGTGGACACGATGTCCAACGGCTTGCCAGCCACGCTGGCGGCCGCGCGCAGCATCTTCATCTCGCCGGCGCGATCCAGCGCAATGCCGGATTTCGCCTCCACACTGGTGGTCCCATGGCGCGCCATTCCGGCCGCCAATGCGGCCGCTCGATGCGCCAGCCGCGATGCCGAAGTGGCGCGCAGCAGGTTGACGCCCGGATCGTCATCCGGCTCCTCTCTGAAATGCGGGAATGCGACCATCGAACAGCAATCGACGAACCCCGGCATCACCACCCGCCCGGCGGCGTTGATCTCGCGCGCGTGCCGGGCCACGGCCAGCTTCTCGATGCGCCGGGTGGGCCCCGCCTCTCGAATGATCCCGCCGCGAATGAGCAGGGCGCCGTCCGGAATAATCCCGATTTCCCGCAGCGCCAGACCGCGCCTGGGTCCGGCTGGGCCGCGCAACGTCAGCAGTTGACGCGCTCCCCGCACGACGATGGTTTCTTCCAATTCGTTTTGATAGCGCTTGGCGAACTATCGTAGCGCGTTTTCCTGTAGATTCGGAGAGTATGCGCGATGCCCCTCGCAAGCCCGGCGCGAAGCAGGTCCTGAAAACGCTGGAGCGGGTGATTTCGAAAGCCGGGGCCGGGTCGCGGACCGATGCTCGCCGCTGGATCGCCGATGGACGCGTGCGCGTGAACGGCAAACTGATACAGACACCGGATTCTTGGGTGGCTTTCGGCCGCGACAAGGTGACGCTAGACGGGAAGGCCCTGGCCAGCAGCAAAAAAATCTACCTGCTGCTCTACAAACCCAAAGGCTACCTCACCACTTACAAAGATCCGGAAGGCAGGCCCACCGTCTATGATCTGATCGCCGCCGGCACATGGGTCTCGCCCGTGGGCCGCCTGGATCTGGATTCGAGCGGGCTGCTGATTCTGACCAACGATACGCAATTCGCCGAGCGGCTGACCAACCCCGAATACAAAGTTCCCAAGACGTATCTCGTGAAGGCATCCACCCTGCTGAGCGACGATCAGCTTGACCAACTCCGGCGGGGGGTCACCCTGAGTGACGGCCCCACCCGGCCGGCCGTGGTGAAGCGCGTCCGCGACGCCGTCAAATACACGTTCCTCGAAATCACGATCTCGGAGGGCCGCAACCGGCAAGTGCGCCGGATGCTGGAAGCCGTGAACAGCAAGGTCTTGAAACTGGTGCGGATCGCCATTGGCCCGATTCGCATCGGCGAGCTGGCCATTGGAAAGCACCGCGCCCTGACCGAGGCGGAAGTTTTTTCACTTTACAACAAAAAGTAGTTTGTAGTAATATACGTCTATGAAGTACACCCGCCTGAATATCACCGCCTGCGCGGTCCTGTTCCTGGCCGCCTGCCACGGGAAGCCTGAAACACCCCTTACCAAAGCCGCCCAAAGCGGCGATCTCGGTCAAATACAAAGTCTGCTGGCGTCTGGTGCGCCAGTCGATGAGACGGGGGGCGTTGGGTTAACGCCACTGATCTGGGCAGCGCGCCAAGGGCATGCTTCCGCGGTGCGCCTGCTACTCAAGCATGGCGCCAATCCGGAGCTCCGCGCCGGCGTTAACGGCTGGACTCCGCTCATGCATGCGGTTCACAAAGGGCAAGAAGCCACGGCGCTGGCTCTGGTGGATGGCGGCGCTGCCGTCGACGCAACCGATGGAAACGGGATGACCGCGCTGATCATGGCCGCTGGATACGGCTATTCAGGTATCGTGCAGGGACTGCTCAAGCGGGGCGCAGATCCGTATTCATCCACAACCGACGGCTCGAACGCGCTCACCGTAGCCGTGGGCGGCGTGCCAGACATCGACCGCTTCACGGTCACCAGTTGCCAGGCCGGCACGGTAGAGGCGCTCCTGAATCAGGCGCCGGACCTCCAGCTCAGAAATAACCTCTCCGGACGCGTCGCCCGGCTCGCGGCCCGCCTGGGCAACTGCGGAGAGGTGTTGCGCAAACTGGAACGCCGCGCGCCGCCGGCTACTTCGCGGTAACAGTAATTTCGATGCGCGTGGTGCCCACCAGCTTGGCTACACCAACGGTGGTGCGCGTCGGCCGCGGCTCTTTGAAATAGGTCAGGTAGACGCTATTCATCTTCGGAAAAAGCTCCATGTCCGTCAGATAAACATTCACCGCAACGACATTCGAAAAATCCATACCGCCAGCCTTTAGAATCGCGCCGACGTTGTCCAAGGTCTGCCGGACTTCGGCTTCGAAATCGTCCGGAGCCTTGCCGGTCTTCCAGTCCTGGCCTACCTGGCCGGCAACATAAAGCGTCCCATCCACCATGATGCCGGCGCTATAAGGGCGCCCGGACGGAAAATCTTTGGGTGTCACAACTTTTTTTTGGGCGGCCGACACAGATACCGCGAGTACGAGGGTCAACAAGAGTGTTCGCATACAGGTGAGCTTACAACAGGTTTCCGGCGATTGCGAAGCGGCGCTACTTTGCGGCTAGCTTGAGGTCGCGAATGGCGACTTTCTCGGAATCGAAGGAACTGACGTTTCTGGCCGGACTGGTCATACCCTGAGACTCGGCCTTCACTTCATAATCCACGTCGGCGCTGAGGCCGGTGAAAAAATACTCACCGCGCTCTTTGGTGATAAAAGACCGGATTTGCAGGCTCTTCTTATTCTTCAGTTGAACCACCGCGCCGGTCACCGCATTCCCATTAGCGTCGAAAACGACGCCCTTTACCGAGCGTACCGTTTCCGATTGGCCCTTCTTGGGAGACTGGCCGGAGGTGAAATTCACGGCCAGAAGCGCGAGCGAAACCAGCAGAACGCCGGACCGGCTAAGCAATTTACCGCTCATCGACCGCACTCCTCCATCGATAAAGACGGCGCGGGGCAAGAGCAGGTTTCACCCTTATTTCCAATCGTGCTCTTCTTCTTCCTCGTCCTCATCGTCGTCCGCTAACCCGGGCTCGTCTTCATCTTCTTCGAGTTCTTCGGCCGACTGGAGTTCCAGCGGATCTTTGCTGAGCACTTTCAATTCGGCCCCGCACTCGTCACAACTTACGGTGTCGCCTTCGTCGACATCCTCTTCTTCCACGTCGATATTGCCATCGCAAACGGGACAAGTGACCATAGTTGCGCCTTCCCGTGTTATACCCCAAGTTTCAAGTTTTTTCCAATCGGCAAATGTCGCGCGCCTCGCCGTCTAGGCGCGGCCGGCAGCGGATGGCGCGCCGGCCAGCACAGCGTTGTATTCCCTCAATTGCTCCGCCGATAGTGTAACCAGGTTCTTCTCCAGGTCTTCGCCGGTTTCGACCATGTGCTTCAGATGCAATACCGCCAGGCGCGCGCACCATGGGTCGGTCATGAGCTGACCGGTATCGCGGCTCAGCGCCAGCAGGTCTTTGTGAGGCATGGCGATAGTCTTCTCGACCTGCTCCCCATCACTGCGGAGAATAAATCTTACGTCGACGGTGTCGCTGTGGCGGAGAGAAATAGCGGTTTGCAGCCATTTAAACCGTACTTGCCACGCGCGGCCAAACGGATCGGGACCAGCCTGGAACTGTCGAAAACTTTCCATTCAAATTTATCTTACCCTGTTCGATGGAGGACTCAGTGGCTGGTTATCAAAAAGAGCTGGATCTGGCCCGCACGCTCGCCCGTGAGGCGGGATTGGCTGCGTTGCGGCGCCGGGGAAGTGGAATCGTGTTTGAGTCGAAGTCGGATGAATCGCCCGTTACCGCCGCCGATCGCGAAAGTGAGCGCATCATCACCGCCGGCATCGACGCCGCATTCCCCGCCGACGGGGTGCTGGGCGAAGAAGGCGCGGCGAAGGAGTCGCGCAGCGGCCGTCTGTGGATCATCGACCCCATCGATGGCACCCGCGATTTCATCCGCAATAATCTCACGTGGGCGGTGCTGATTGGCCTGGAGGACAGCGCATCGGGCGAGGTCATCGCCGGCGTGGCGCATTTTCCGGCGCTCGACCGAACCTACGTGGCCACCCTGGGCGGCGGCGCATTCCTGAACGACGCCCCGATTCGGATTTCACCGATCGATTCCATTGCGCAAGCCGTCGTCAATATCGGCGGCTTCAATAATATGGCCCGTCACGGCTTCGCGGCGCGCATTCCCGAATGGATCGCTCCCTTCTGGGCGTTTCGCTCGATGGGCGGCTGCCTGGACGCGATGATGGTGGCTAGCGGCCAAGCGGAGATCTGGATCGAGCCCGGCGGCAAGGCGTGGGACTTTGCTCCGCTCAAGCTCATTGCGACCGAGGCTGGCGCGCGCTTCCTCAACTTCAATGGCGCCAGCAGTATCTACGGCGGCAACGCCATCATCGCCGTGCCGCCGCTAGCCGCCGAAGCTCTGCGCTTTGTGGGAGGATCAGGCAGATGATCATGCGCGTCGCGCAGTTGACCCAGCAGCGAGTTTTTCGCATCACCGAAGAAGTCCTGCCCGATCCAGGCCCCGGCGAGGTACAGGTGCGCGTCGGCGCGGTAGGGCTGTGCGGCTCCGACCTGCATTCTTTTGCCGAGGGCGCGGTGGGCGATACGCCATGCGTGTATCCGATGGTCCTGGGCCACGAGCCCGCCGGTGAGGTGGTGAAATGCGGACCCGGAGTGAGCGGCTGGAATCCCGGCTCTCGCGCCGCATTCGAGCCGGCCATTTATTGCTACCACTGCGAATTTTGCATAAGCGGGCGGCACAACGTTTGCGCCCACATGCGATTCATGAGCCTGCCCGGCGAGCCAGGATTTTTTCGGGACTACGCCAATATTCCGGCGCGTAATCTGCTGGCCATCCCGCAGGGCATGAGTTTTCTGGAAGCGACCCTGATTGAGCCGCTGGCCGTCGTGCTGCATTCCATGAAGTTCGTGGCGCTCAAACCCGGGGAGACAGTGTTGGTGTTGGGTGCCGGTCCGATTGGCTGGCTCACGGTAGCGGTTTTGAAGCTGTCCGGCGCCGGGAGAGTGTGGGTGGTCGAACCTGTGGCGCATCGCCGTGAACTGGCGCGCGCCGCGGGCGCCGATGTAGTGCTGGATCCAGCCGCGGTCGATCCAGCCCGCCAGGTGCTTGCCGACACCGGCCAGCGCGGCGTGGATGTGGCGGTGGACTGCGCGGCCAAGGGTGGATCGATCAATCAGGCCATCCACGCCGTGCGCAGCGCGGGGCGCGTGGTAATCACCGGCATTCCCTCCGAGGTGCAGGTGCCGCTCGATTTTCACCCGCTGCGCCGCAAGGAAGTCGCCATCTACCCGGTGCGCCGATCCAATCACGATTCGGAACTGGCGCTCGAAACACTGGCTGCGAACCTGCGCCGCTTCGCGCCGCTGTTGACGCGTTCTCGGCCTCTGGACGAAGTGGGTGCCGCCTTTGAGCAACTCGAACGCTACGAAGATGGTGTAGGGAAAATCGCAATCACGTTATGACCGTTAGATTTTCTCCGCGGTCTCTGCGCCTCCGCGCGAAATTCTTGTTCTTGGTGTGCGGTTGTCCTTGCCTTCCCGCCGAAACGCTGCAAGAAGTGCTTCGCGACGCCGGCATTCCCACGCGCCAGTTTTCCGCGCCGGACCTGGCCGCAAAAATCACCAGCTATGCCATCGCGAATAATGACCCATTCCTGCTTGCTTATTACGTGGACACCGGCACAGGGCTGCTTGGGCCTCCGCTCCGCTTAATCCGTTTTGACCGTGCAAAAAGGGATCTGCGGCGCGCCGATTTTGCAGACATCCATGCGCTTTTCCAACGCGATGTCCCCATGAGTTGCCTCGGATCGGCACTGGATATACGCGAGTATCGCGGCAATATTTATATCGACACTCACGCCAACCCTTCCGCTGGCTGCGTCATCGTCCTTTCGTCGACGCTCTCATTCAAGACCGCGATCTCGGGCTGGCTACTGGGGTTAATCGCAGCCGACTACGCCATCGTGCGCCACAGCGAGATTCATTTCATGTCTGTCCACCCGATGCACATCGGGGTTCTCGACCTCGAGCAGAATCATTTGGTCGAGGTGTTTCCATTTGAAAATGACCCGCAGCGGAGGGAGTTCTCGGGCTTGCTCAAGCCACATATCGTCGAAAAGTGGTGTAAGGAGCACAACGCCCAGTGCGATCCTGAGAACTTCGACACGGATCTAAAAGGAAAACTGGCGGTAAACGAAGCAGCCAGGATTTTTGGTTTTGAAGCGGAATTCAACGCGAGCGGCTTTGGCGAGGCCACGGAGAAACAAGTGCCGCGGCGCAATGTCGTCTATGTTTTTCGCCAGCGCAGCGGTGAGTGGGAGCACAGGGAATTTCCCGTTGCTCAATTCCGGAGCCTGTTCAGCGGAAAAAATCTCCAGGAGCTAATCAGCAGCGAGCCCAATCGCGCTTTTGCGGTTACTTTTCCTGCTCCATGAAGTAATAACCCACCATGTGGCACACGATCATGTGCGCGTCCTCGATGCGGCCCATATGTGGCACCGGCACTTGCACGTTCAGCTGCGCCAGTGGCCCGAGCTTGCCGCCATCACGGCCGGTAAGCGCGATGGTCTTGCAGCCGATCGAGTTGGCATACTCCATGGCCCGGATCACATTGGGCGAATTGCCGGAGCCGCTGATGCCCATGAACACATCGTTCGGCTCCGCAAAATTCCGCAGCTGCTCGACGAAAACGGCATCGTAGCTGACGTCGTTGGCGTAAGCCGTCAGCGTTGGCAATTGATCCGTGAGCGCCATGATGCGGAAGCGTTCCGCGCGATTGAAGCTCGCGCCTTTGACGATGTCACACGCGAAATGCGACGCGGTGGAAGCACTGCCCCCATTGCCGCAAACAAAAATATGCCGGCCCGCGGCGCGCGCTTGCTTGAAGAGTTCGATGATCTCGTTGACCCTTGCCAGATCGATGGTATCGATCGCCGCCAGCAATTGCGTCTTGTAATTTTCAGGAAAGCTCATGATGTAAGAATTTTTCGCGCCAAAGCCAGCGCGCCGTATAGAACGCTATCCCCGCCCAGAGCCGCCGGCGCCACGTCGATGCGCGCTCCGGACCAATCCGTAATCTGCCGCCTAAGCTCAGCCCGCAGCGGCACAAACAGCGCGTCGCCGGCCTTGCTGATGCCGCCCCCAATCACAATACGCGCCGGGTTCAATATCATGATACACGCCTTTAGGCCCAGGGCGAGATCCACTACGTAACGCTTCACGAATTCCGGATCCTGAAAAAGTTCCTTGGCGGTTTTGCCGTAATCGCGCTCCAGCCACAGACCACAGCACATGCGCTCGAGGCACCCCCGCGCCTGGCACAAACACTGCGGACCATCGGGGCGAATGATCATGTGCCCGATCTCACCGCCAAAGCTATCGGCGCCGCGCCAGATCTCGCCGTTGTTGTAAATGCCGCCGCCAATCCCGGTCGAGATGGTCATGTAAAACAGCGGCGAGCAGCCTTTGCCCGCGCCGAATTCGGCCTCGCCCAGCGCGCCCGCATTGGCGTCATTGTCCATGATCGCGGGTACGCCCAGCTCCTGCTCGAAATATCGCACGAGCGGAAAATCGTTCCACCCGCCAACGTGCGTCGAGAAGGCTACGCGCTGATCGGCGAAATTCACGGGACCGCCAAAGCCAATGCCACACCGCTCAAACGGGATATCGCGCCGCCATTCTTTCGCGGTCGAAACTACCTGCGCCAGCATCCAATCGCGCGCGCCTTCGCGATCGGTGGGACGGGTTGCGCGCCGGACGATACGGTCTTCGTCGAAAAGCGCCAGTTGGAAATTCGTCCCGCCGATATCAACGGCCAGCGTTTTCAAGCGCAAGCACCTCCGCCGGTGATGCCGTCCCCGTGCCTTTTTTCATGATGGTGATGGACGCCACGCGGTTGCCCATCTGCGCGGCGGCAAGCGGAGAGCGTGTGACGGCCAGAGCCAGGGACGCGCCCGCGGTGAAGCTATCGCCCGCTCCACAGATGTCCACCGGGTTGGCGACTGGCCGCGTTTCCACCCACGTTTGCTTGTCTTTTTCCACCAGCAAGGCGCCCTTGGGGCCGTGAGTGACGATGACGAGCGGCGCCCGCACGTGTTCCAGCAGCGCAGCATAGTCGACGCGGTTAAACATTTTCTTGCACGCCGCTTCCGCCTCATCCTGATTGGGCTTGAGAGTCAGGCCGCGGTACAAATCAATGCGCGCGCGCGAATCGACGAAAAAGATTTTCTCCGGATGGCGCGCGGCCATTTCCGTAAGCGCGTTACGCACGGCCTCTGTCACGACACCGCCCCGGCTAGTCTCGGCTTGATCCGATATCAGGATCACGTCGAAGCCAGTCACCGCGCTGCGAACATTGTCCACAATCTTGCGTTCGATCCCGCCGTCGAGCGGCTTGATGTTGATGAAGTCCACCCGCGGCTGGTCTTCAATGCCGGTCGCGCCATTGATCAGCTTGCTGTAGGTGAAGGTTTGCATTTTGCCGCTACGCACCAGCAGCTCCGAGGAAATGCCGCGTAACGCGAGCGCGCCGGTGAGTTCGTAGCCGAAGCCGTCCTCGCCGATTGCGCCCAGCACCGCGACTCGTCCCACGCCCAGCGCCACTAGGTTATTGGCAACCGTGCCGCCCGCGCCTGGCGTAATTTCTGTTGCGACCACGCCCGTGCGCGGAATACCGGTTTCCCGCGAAGGCTCGGAAGTCGCCGGATCGTAGGTGCACCAGCGATCCAGGCAGATGTCGCCGATGACCAATGCGGAAACCTTCGGGAAGGCGGCGAGAATTTCGGCTGTCGTCATAGAGCGAGCACCGCGCGGCGCAGTGCGGGAAGAGTCGCCCGGTGATCACCGCAAAAATAAAAGCTTTCGCCGCCATCGGCCACCGTGCGCACCAGGATGGTTTTGTACGGCCGGAAATAATATCCCGGATCGGTCTTGGGCAGCTCACTGTGAAAATCGCCCTGAATGGGCAGCAAATCGAACACCGCCGTGGCAAAGCTGGCGATGCGGCGCGACTGCTGGTGGGCCACGTTGCGCGCCATGGCGAGAGCTTTCAGATATACTTCCGGCGCCATCACCGCGGAGCCAAAACTGAGCAGCACGCCGCCTTCGAGACGCTCGACCGTCCTCACAAAAATCAAAAAATCCCGATAGCTCGCCGCCCCTGTGGCTGCGCCGTCGCAGTTCGGATGCTCATGCAAAATGTCGTAGCCGATTCCGACATGAATCGTCACCGGAACCGAGCAGCGGTACGCGGCGGCCAGCACGCTGAGATCGGTATGAGGATATCCGCTGGCAAAAATGCGGCGGCCAATGTTTTCGCCCAGCCCCGTTTCGTTGCGCGCGGCCTCCACCACCCATTCGTTCAGTTCGCTGGTTTCCCGCCACAGCCCAAACTCACCGCTCTTGATGTAGCGGGCGACGCTTTCGGTGGTCGCGCCGATTCGCGCCAGCTCGTAATCATGAATGGCCCCGGCGCCGTTCATGGCAATGTGATCGATCCAGCCGCGCTCCACCAGATCGATAATGTGCCGGTTCACGCCCGCGCGCAGCACGTGCGCGCCCATCATGAGGATTCGCGCGGCGCCGCTGCGTTTGGCTTCCGCCAGGCGCTGGGCCACTTGAGCCAACTGGGGATGAGAAAATTCCGGCGTGCGATCGTCCAGCGCCAGCCAGCGATCCAGCTGCAGGTCGTGGACACGCTGAGCGAGCGGCTGCACGCGCAAACGCGAGCGGTCGAAAACTTCGTACTTACTTGCCATTGGGAAATAGTGTCGCCATCAGCTCGGCGTGCGGTAGAAAGTGCGGAATGATGAAATCCGCGCCCACTCCGGCCAGCCGCTCGCGCTTCCACGCGTCCACCCCCGCGCAGTCCGGCTCGGCAGTGGCCACGCCCACCGCCACGCCGCCCACTTCCTTGATGTTTTCGATTTCGACGTAGCCGTCGCCAAAGCCCAGGAACTGATTGCCGCTGAATTCCGCCGAAGCAATCACCTGGCGGATGAGAATCTTCTTGGAAAAACTCTTGTAATCGTCGAGCGCCCCGAAAACGCCGCCATCAAAATAACGCGCCACGCCCAATAGACGGGCCTCTTCGCTCATATATGCGTGGTCGGTGCCGCTGGCCAGGTACATTTTCAAACCGCGCGCGCGCAAAGCTTCCAGCAGCTCGCGCGAGCCGGGAACCAAATATTTTTCCGGCGACACGCGTCCCGACTCCAGCTCTTCCAGGCGATGGCGAATCTTGTCATGCAGCCGGTCCAGATAGATTTTCTTGTATTCCAGCGGCTCCAGCGGCCGGCCGCCGCGCTTGGCGACATGCTCGGCGAGCTCGATCATCTGATACATGGTCTGCTTGCCGGTAAGGCGTCCTACAAATTCCTCCACAATGCCGCGCAGCTCCGCATCCGTCTCGCCCGACTTGAGATCGGCCAGGATCTCGACCATCATCGGGACCATCACGTCCATCCAGCCGGCGCGAATCAGCGAAAGAGTGCCGTCGAAATCGAAAAGTGCTACCCGGGCGTTGGCTGCCGTCACGCCCGGACGAAGCTGTTCAATCATCCTGGCCATTGTGACAGACCGCTGGCTTGCGCGCGTCAAAAGCTCTCCGGCGCGCTGCCCAGTTTCACATTGATTTTTTGCGTTTTCCCGTTGCGGTAGATCGTGAGCTCCATCATGTCGCCGGCGCGTTTGCGGTTGAGCGCGCGCTGCAGGGAATCATTGCCGGTCATCGGCTTTCCATCGACTGCGACGATCAGGTCGCCGCCAGTGCCCAGACGATAATTCCCGACGATCACCACTTCCTGCGGTCCTCGCAATCCGGCATCCGCCGCTGGCGAGCCGCGCTCGACACGCTGGATGAGTAACCCGCCCTCAGCCGGCAGTTTGATCGCCTCCGCCAATTCCCCTTCGATGTGCACCGTCACCACGCCCAGCACCGGGCGCGAAATCTTGCCGCGGGCTTGAAACTCGTCCAGCATGGCTTTGGCCCGGTTCACCGGCATGGCGAACCCGATGCCGATATTGCCCTGCGGGCCGTAGATCGCCGTGTTGACGCCGATCACATTGCCGTGCGAATCCAGCAGCGGCCCGCCGCTGTTGCCGGGGTTGATGGCAGCATCGGTTTGGATCATGTCTTCAAGCGTGCGCCCGCCATCGGCTTCAATACTGCGCCCCAGCGAGCTCACTATACCGGTGGTGAGAGTTCCATTCAGGCCAAATGGGTTGCCGATGGCCAGAACTTTCTGCCCCACTTGCAGCGGGTCGGAATCGCCCAGCCGCAGGAACGGCAGCTTCTCTTTGGCGTCGATCTTAATCAGCGCCAGGTCGTTGCGCCGGTCGATGCCGAGAATGCTGGCCTTGTAGCGCTTCTTGTCGGGCAGCGTGACGGTCAACTGCGCGGTGCCGCCGGAGACCACGTGGTTATTGGTAATGATGCGGCCATCGGGATCGATGATGAATCCCGACCCGGTGCCGCGCTCCGGCACAACCTGAAAAAGCCAGTCCTCGCGGTACACGATGCTGGTGATATTTACAGTGGCCTGGTTAGCCGCTTTGTAGATATCGATATTATTCAGCTCTTCGCTCGAAAAGCCGGCCGATTTAGCGATCTGCGGCGCCGACCACAACTGCGTCGTCTTGCCGATCGGCTGCAGCCAGGGTCCGAGGCTCCAGCTACGCACCGAAGTGAAATAGTAGAAGCCGCCCGCAAGGGCGACAGCCAAAAGCAGTGTGCGTGCTCTCATGGTTGTTCGATTCTCCGCAGCGCGTCATAAACCACTCGCGTCTGGCGCAGAGTCTCCTCCTTACTACCCGAAGTATCGATCACATAATCGGCGAACTTTTTCTTCTCTGCAACCGGCATCTGACGTTGAATGCGAGCCAGGGCTTCAGCGCGTTCCGCGCCGCGCTCGCAGGCCCGCTCAAGCTGGATAGCCTCATCGCAGACAACGAGGATCAAGCGGTCGAAGCGTTTGTAACTCCCGGTCTCGATCAAAATCGCAGCCTCAACTACCGTAATGCCCCGCGGATCCACCCGCTGGTATTCGTCCATCAATTCCTGCTCGCGCCGGAAAACGGGCGGATGCACCAGGCCGTTCAACACCGCCAGACGATCCGGCTTGCCAAAAACCTCGCCTGCCAGGCGCTTGCGGTTGATGGTTCCGTCGGGATCGAGAATGCCCCGTCCGAACTCACGCACCACCGCTTCGAAGGCTTCCCCGCCCGGCAAAATCACTTCGTGGCCAAGCCGGTCGGCTTCGATCAAATGGCAGCCCAGTTCGACGAGCGCATGGCCCACGAAACTCTTGCCGCTGGCCAGACCGCCTGTTAATCCTACTTTTAACATACGCCGATGCGGCGCTCGGCGGAGTCGATGGTGTTCACCATGAGCATCGCAATCGTCAACGGACCCACGCCTCCGGGCACGGGCGTATAAGCTCCCGCCGTCGCCGCCACATCGATGGGATGAACGTCGCCCACCAGCACGCTGCCGTTGCGATCGAAGGCCGCGAGCTTCTCCGCCGATCCGCGAAAAATGCGCGCAACTTCGTCACGGTTATCGATGCGGTTAATGCCGACGTCGATGACGGTGGCGCCGGGCGCGATGAAATCGGCTGTGATCATGGCTGCGCGCCCCATGGCGGCGACCAGAATGTCCGCCTGGCGGCACACGCCGGGCAGGTCCGCCGTCTTCGAATGGCAAATAGTCACGGTGGCGTCTTCGTGCAGCAGCAGCAGCGCCGCTGGTTTCCCCACGATATCGCTGCGTCCTACCACCACCGCGCGCTTGCCGCGAATCGGAATCTGGTAACGCTTCAATAGTTCGATGATCCCGGCTGGCGTGCAGGGCTTGGGGCCAGGGCGGCCGGTCGCCAGATTCCCCACGTTGCAGGGATGAAAACCGTCCACGTCTTTTTCCGGGGCCACCGCCAGCAAAACGCGCTTCGCATCTACGTGGGCAGGCAGCGGCATCTGCACCAGAATGCCGTCAATCTCGGGCCGGCGATTCAACTCCTCGACCAGGGCAACCAGTTCTGCGGTCGAAATGCTTTCCGGCGGCGTCAGCGTCTCGCTGTAGATTCCCAACTCCTGCGACGTCTTGACTTTATTGCGGACATAGATTTGGGAAGCCGGATCATGTCCAGCCAGCACCACGGCCAGGCCCGGCGCACGGCCTTTGGCAATAAGCTGCTCCACGCGCGGCCGGCACTCCGACTTGATTTGGTCGCGAATGCGATTGCCGTCGAGGATCAATGCCATGGGTATTATCCGCGGATCAGGCGCATGGCTTCGCGCAATTCGCTCGCGGCTTTGGCATCGCCGGAGGATTCCTGCTCGGCTTCTTCGCCGCCTTCGCCGGGGGCCAGGAACAGGTTTGCCTCCAAGCCATGCTGCTTGGTGTATAAATCGAAATACCGCCCGCGTGCCGCGTAGAGCGATTGGTGCGTACCGCGTTCGACGATCGAGCCAGCCTCGACCACCAGAATCTGGTCGGCGCGGCGAATGGTGGAGAGCCGGTGCGCAATCACGAATGTGGTTCGTCCCTGCATGAGGTAGGCGAGGCCTTCCTGAATCAACGCTTCCGATTCCGAATCCAGACTGGAAGTGGCTTCGTCCAGAATCAGAATGCGAGGATCGGCCAAAATAGCCCGCGCAATGGACACGCGCTGCCGCTGGCCGCCGGAAAGCTTGACGCCGCGCTCGCCCACAATGGTGTCGTATTGCTTTTCGAAACCGGCGGCAAACTCGTCCACGCGCGCAATGCGGCAGGCGTTCATGATCTGCGTTTCGGTAGCGTCCGGCCGCGAGAAAGCGACATTTTCGCGGATGGTTCCATCAAACAGAAATGTTTCTTGCAGCACTACGCCCAGGCGCGTGCGGTAGGAATCCAGCCGGACCGTCGATAAGTCCACGCCATCTACCAGGACCGTGCCCGCCGTGGGTGAATGAAACGCGGAGATCAGGCCGATGATGGTGGACTTCCCCGCTCCCGATGGGCCTACCAGCGCCGTGACCGTGCCGGGCTTGGCTTGGAACGACACGGCGCGCAGCACTTCCTTGCCGGCGTCGTAAGCGAAGCTGACGTTGTCGAAAATCACCTCGCCGCGCAGCTCGGGCAGGCGCACGGTCCGCTTGGGATCTTCATCCTCGGGACGCTCGCGCATCACTTCGCGAGTGCGTTCCAGGCCCGCCAGCGCCTCGGAAAGCTGCGTGCCAATTCCCACAACTTGAAAAACGGGAGCTACCAGGAAAGCAAGGAATGCCGTGAAGGTGACAAATTCGCCCAGCGTGAGCGTGCCGGCGAAAATCTGCCGCGAGCCCACAAACATGACCACCGTTCCCACCACGCCCAGCAGCAGCGTCGCCGAAAGGCTCATGAACGACATCGCCGTCAGCGATTGCAGCACGTTGTCCAGAAGCCGCTGCACACCGGTCGCAAAAACTTTCTCCTCGCGCTCCTCGGCATGATAGCCCTTGATCACCCTTACCCCGCCCAGCGATTCGGTAAGCCTCCCGGAGACTTCGGCATTGATTTTGCCGCGCGCCCGGAAAATGGGCCGGATAGTCTTGAAAGCCTTGCCGAGTACAATGCCGAACACCAGCACGAACGCGATCGCGAGACCCGTCATCAGCGCGCTGATGCGAATCAGGATCACGAGCGCGAACACCGCCGTCAGCACGCCACCCACAAACTCCACCAGGCCCGTGCCGATCAGGTTGCGCACGCCTTCCACGTCGCTCATGATGCGCGAGACCAGGGCGCCGCTTTTGTTGGAATCGTAGTAGGCGACCGGCAAGCGGCCCACGTGCGCTTGCACCTTCCGGCGAAGCTCAGCGATCAAGCGCTGCGCGGCTTTGGAAAGCAGTTGCGTCAGCGTGAAGGACGTCACGCCCTGAATGGCGGTGGCCGCCAGCACCGCGAGCACCAGCGGGAGCAACAGCTCGCGGCGTTGCTTGCCGATGATGTCGTCGATCAGAAACTTGGTCGACGCCGGCAGCACCAACCCCGAGACGCGGTTGATGAGCATCAGCACGAAGCCGATGGCCAGCAGCTTCTGGCGCGGCCGGATCAGTTCCCGGATCTCGGGCCACAGAACCCGGAAGCGCTCCGAGCCAGCCACCTTCTTGATTTCCGCGTCCGCCATGGTTTCCACCACAGTATAACTGTAGGATGCAAACCAGGCCGCGAAGGTCGCACGCTGCTATTACTTAGCGCCAGTGGCCCTGTCTGTAGACGTAGCGTCCGTGGCGATTTTCCCAACGCCCCGACTCCCAGCGCGCGTGTCGCCGTGGTGGCCTCTGCCAACGTCCCGGCGCCCACACATACCGGGAGCCTCCCCAGCTCCAATAGCCGTTGACCCAAACATACCCGGGTCCCGGCGCAACACCGTAGAACTCCACCTGAGGCGGTGGCGGCGCAACGTTCACGTAACCATAACCGTAGCCGGATCGAGCCGCGCATCCCGCCAGAGAAAGGCCTGCGACCAGCGGTACCAGCAGCAAAGCTTGACGTTTCATGTCGTTCTCCTACCAGGTGGAACGCGACGCGCACGGTGAGCGTTGCCATCTTCACGGATTGTTAATGTCATAGAATGAGGTAACGGGTTCATTCGCGCATCCGTCGTAATCGTCAAGTCCCGCATGCGATGTGCATTACCGATATTCGGAGCACTAGCGGTTTTCCTGGCGGCAGATTGCCCGCTAGCTGCTCAATACCCCGGCGGCGGCTACCCGCCTGGAACCTACCCTCCCGGCGGCAACTACCCACCCGGCTCGGGTGGCATGGGCATGCCGATGCCACGGTTCCCTGGCCGGAACAAAAAGAAGAGTGGGACGCAGGACGACAAAACTCCTCTGCAGTCTCTGACCGGACTGCTTCGCCGGTTGGATGACAAGTCTATCGTGGTGGAAGCACAGGACACGCGCATCATCAACTTCCGGCGCACCGGCGACACCAAATTCCTGAAGAATGGCGAGGAGGTCATGAAGCCGGGTGATTTGAAACCGGGCGACCATCTGCTGATTGACGCCAGGCAAGACGGTGAGAGTTTTCTGTACGCGGTGAACGTAAGTTTTCAGAAAGAAGGAACGCCGGAGGAGCGAGCGGCGGCTTCCGAGCCGATCCAGCTTCCCGTCGGGATTTCTTCCAACGACGACGATCGGCCAGTTCTGCGCCGGCCGGATTCGCCGGCTGAAAAGGCCCCTTCGGCTGATGTGGCCTCGACCCCAAGGAAAGAGAGCCCGGCGCCAGACGAGGACACCGCCCAGGATAAAGACCTGGACCTCGATCACATTCATGAAAGCACCGCCAAAGGCCCGCTCGATGAAGAGGATTCCGGACCACCGCGCCTCAAACGCGGCAAGCCCGTTCCCCGCAAGCCGCCAACGCAAGTGGCCGTGAATAAGCCACCGGCATCACCAGTCTCGACGCGGCCCGAGTCCGCCCCGCCGCCCGAAACGGTTTCTTACACGCCACCTGTGGCCGATCCCAAAATTGAAAAGGCGCGCCAGGCAGCCGCGGCTTTTGAGGAGTCGCTGCCCAACTACTTCTGCCAGGAGATGATGACGCGCTTCGTGAACGATTCCCGCGTCGTCAACTGGCGGGCGCAGGACGTAGTCTCCCTCGAAGTCGTATACGACAAAAAAGGTGAGCATTACCGCAACCTGGCGATCAATGGGAAGCCGGTCAAGAAGAACCTGCAGGAGCTATCCGGCGCGTGGTCGACGGGCGAATTCGGCACGGTGCTGATGAATCTATTTTCGCCCAGCACGGCGGCCGAGTTCCGCCATCGCAAGGACGCGCGCAGCGGCGGCCGCGACGCTTATGTCTACGACTTTGAGGTCGATCACGAGCATTCCCACTGGACCGTCAGCGTGCCGTCGCAGTCGGTCCGGCCTGCTTATCGAGGATCGGTGTGGATCGACAAGGAAACCGGCCGTGTATTGCGCATTGAAATGGAAGCGCGCCATCTGCCGGCGGACTTCCCGATGGACAAAGTAGAATTAGCGACGGACTACGAATTCATCCGCCTTGGCGAAGGGCAGTTCCTGCTGCCAGTGCATGCCGAGGCCCTGGGGTGCCAGCGCGGCACCGACAATTGCAGCCGCAACTCCATCGACTTCCGGAATTATCACAAATACTCCGGGGAGACTTCGATCACGTTTGATAAGTAAATCAAAAACATTTCACGCAGAGGCGCAGAGTTCACAGAGAAACAATTTATACATAATGTGTTCTCCGCGTACTCTGCGCCTCTGCGAGAAATTTTTCGTCTTTCTCCTCTGCGGTTCCGCTCTCCCCGCGGCGCCCACTTTCTATCACGATGTCCTCCCGATTCTCCAGAAGCGCTGCCAGGAGTGCCACCGTCCCGGTGAAGTTGCGCCCATGGCTTTCCTCACCTACCGCCAGACCCGTCCCTGGGCTAAAGCCATTCGCGAGTCCGTGCTGCTCAAGAAAATGCCGCCGTGGTTCGCCGAGCCCGGCTACGGGCCATTCTCCAATGACCGCTCGCTCTCGCAGCCCGAGATCGACACGCTGGTTCATTGGGCCGAATCCGGCGCGCCCGAGGGCAACGTCAAAGAAAGTCCGCCGGCGCGCCCCTGGGTGAATGGTTGGAATATTGCCGCGCCTGACGCGGTGCTCACCATGCCCCGCCCATTTCCGATTCCCGCCTCGGGCGAGTTGGATTATCAGTACATCGTTCTGCCCGGCGGCTTCAGCGAAGACCAATGGGTGGAAGCCGCGGAAATGCGGCCGGGAAATCGCAGCGTGGTGCATCACGCCGTGGTTTATGTCCGCGAGCCCGGCTCGACGTGGCTGCGTGACGCCAAGCCCGGAGTGCCCTATGTTCCTCCAGGCCAAACTCCGCGCGAGCGCCTGGTTGCGGGCATTACCACCAGCGAGATTCTGTTGGTCTATTCTCCAGGCAATGTTCCTGAACAATGGCCGCCGGGCCTGGCCAAGCTCATCAAGGCCGGCTCCGACCTGGTTCTTGAGACGCACTACACACCCAACGGACACGCGACATCGGATCGCTCAAAATTGGGGCTGGTATTTGCGCGGACGCCGCCCAGCCAGCGGGTGATGACCCTGCAGATGGGCAACGACCGTTTCCTCATCCCGCCCGGGCATCCGCATTACGCGGTCTCGGTCCGCGGGACGCTGCCCAACGACGCCACGCTGCTCGGCTACTTCCCGCACATGCACCTGCGCGGTCAGAGCTTCGAATACAACCTGGTGGAACGGGGTAGTGCGAGGCGCCCGCTGCTGCGGGTAACCCCGTACAATTTCTACTGGCAGCTTTTCTACCGGCTGGCCACTCCGCTTCCGCTCAAGGCTGGAACCGAGCTCGAGTTCGTCGGGTATTTCGACAACTCGCGCCGCAATCCCAACAATCCCGACCCTGAAGAAGCCGTGCGCTTCGGCCCGCAGAGCCGGGAAGAGATGATGATCGGCTTCTTCGACGTTGCCGTCGATCCGCATATGGACAAGGCCGCTTTTTTCCTGCGGCCGGGGACGCAATGAGACAATGAGAGTAGCCCCAGTGAGTTCTCAGAATGGAGTCCAAACCCTTGTGAGCCGTTGCAGCCAGCTAGGCATCGCCTTGTTTCTGACTACCGCGTTGGCGGTAGCGCAGAATCTTCAGGAATTCGAGAAGCGCGTTACTGAATTCACCCTCGACAACGGATTACATTTCATCGTTCTCGAGCGCCACGAAGCCCCGGTGGTCTCCTTTCACACGTTTGTGAATGCGGGCTCCGTGGACGATCCGGAAGGCAAGACCGGCTTGGCGCACATTTTCGAGCATATGGCGTTCAAGGGCACGCCCGATATCGGCTCGACCAACTGGCCGGAGGAAAAGAAGGCGCTGGCCGCGGTCGAGCAGATCTACGATCGCGTCGAAGGCGAGCGGCGCAAGCGCTTCAAGGCCGATCCAGCCAAGCTCGAAGCGCTCGAAAATGAGCTGAAAGCTGCCATCGAGAAGGCCAATTCCTTCGTCGTGCCCAATTTGTATCCGACGCTGATCGAAGAGAACGGCGGCGTCGGTCTCAACGCCGGCACCGAGCTTGACTCGACTGAATATTTCTACAATCTGCCCGCCAATCGCGCCGAGCTGTGGTTTCTGCTGGAGTCGCAGCGTTTCCTTCATCCGGTCTTCCGCGAGTTTTACAAAGAGCGCGACGTAGTGCTGGAAGAACGCCGCATGCGCATCGAATCCAGCCCGCAGGGCAAACTGATGGAGACGTTGCTGGCCACATCGTTCGCCGCCCACCCCTATCAGCGTATGCCCGGCGGATGGGCGAGCGACATTACCAGCCTACGCGTGAAAGACGCCGAAGCGTTTTACAAGACCTACTACACGCCGGCGAATATTGCGATCGCTATCGTGGGCGATATCGATCCCAAGCAGGCGCGAGCTCTTGCCGAGCGGTATTTTGGACGCCTGCCTGCCGCGCCCCTGCCGCCCCTGGTGCACACTGTCGAGCCGCCCCAGGAAGGTCCCAAGCAAACCCAGGTTGAAACGCCCAGCCAGCCGCTGGCGTTCATCGCCTACAAGCGCCCCGATCAATACGACAAGGATGACGCCGCGCTCGATGTCATGAGCAGCCTGCTGGCCGGAGGTCGCACCGGCATTCTCTACAAAGAGATGGTGCGCGATCAGCAAATCGCCGTGGCAGTTGGAGCCGAAGGAACGTTTCCCGGCGGCAAGTATCCCAACCTGTTCCTGTTCTTTGTGGCGCCCTCTTTGGGCCATACCATCGACGAAAACGTGAAGGTGATGGACGGCATTCTGGATCGCTTCAAGGCCGAAGTGGTCGATCCGCAAGCACTGGCTCGCGTGAAAACCAAGTCGCGCGCAGAGTTGGTGCGGCGCCTGGATAGCAATTCCGGTCTGGCTCAGCTTTTGAATTCCTACTACGTCAATTACGGAAACTGGCGCAGGCTGTTCACCGAGCTGGATGAAACCGACAAAGTGACTGCTCAGGATGTCCAACGGGTGGCGCGTCAATATCTGACTCCCAAGAATCGCACCGCCGCGTACACCATCCAACCGGCGACGGCCCCGGTGGAGGCCAGGCAATGAAGCGCCTGATGCTGCTTGTCGCTTTGGTGGCGGCAATTTTGAGCGCCCAGGAAGGCGCCGCTTCTTACAAGAATTTGAAGTACCCGCCGCTGCGTCCCGTAAAGATTCCCGAAGTCGCCACCTTCACTTTGCCCAATGGCATGAAATTGTACCTGCTGGAAAATCACGAGCTGCCGCTGGTCCGCGGCGTGGCTCTGGTGCGAACCGGCAACCTGTTCGATCCCGCGGATAAAGTGGGGCTGGCTACGATCACCGGCATGGTGATGCGTTCCGGCGGCACCGCGGCCAAGACCGGCGATGAATTGGACGAAGCGCTGGAGAATATCGCCGCATCGGTTGAAACCGGCATCCAGGAAACCTACGGCAGCGCCACCTTTTCAGCGCTCCAACAGAACGCGAGCGAAGTTTTGACCACGTTTCGCGACGTGCTCACCTCTCCCGAATTCCGCCAGGACAAGATCGATCTGGCCAAAACAGAGCTGCGCAGCGGCATCTCGCGCCGCAACGACGATCCGCACGGCATTTCCGAGCGCGAGTTCATCGAACGGGTCTATGGCCACGACACTCCCTACGGCTGGCGGATCGAGTACGCAACCCTCGACCGCATCACGCGCGCCGATCTGCGAGCTTTCTACCGGCGTTATTTTTTTCCCGCCAATGTCATGCTGGCGGTGCAGGGTGATTTTTCGATTCCCGCGATGAAGGCGGAATTGGAGAAGCTGTTTGCCGGCTGGACCACGCAGCAACCGCCGGTGCCGGCCTTCCCACCGGTAAAAACCAAAGCCGCGCCGGGCGTTTTCCTGGCCGTCAAGACCGACGTGACTCAAACGTTTTTCGATCTCGGGCATCTCGGGGGCGTGTTTCGCGACAAGGACTATCCGGCGCTGGAAGTGATGGCCGACATTCTGGGCGGCGGATTCCGCAGCCGCTTGTTTCAGCGCGTGCGCACCAAGCTCGGCTACGCCTATAGCGTGTCCGCCGCGTGGGGCGCCAACTTCGATCACCCTGGCTTATTCCAGATTTCCGGCAGCACTAAGTCCGGCTCGACCACGGAGACCATTCAAGTGATCCGGGAAGAAGTCGAGAAGATGCGTACCGAGGAAGTAACCGATGAGGAGCTGACCAGCGCCAAGGAGTCGGTCGCCAACAGCTTCGTCTTCAACTTCGATCGGCCCTCGAAGACCCTCAACCGCATCCTGTTCTACGATTACTACGGCTATCCCAAGGACTTCATCAACCAGTACCTGGCTGGGATACAGAAAGTAACCAAGGCTGACGTACTGCGCGTGGCTCGTGAACATTTGGCGCCGAAAGATTTCACGCTCACCGCCGTAGGCAACCCGCCGGAATTTGGCAAGCCGTTGACCGCTCTCGGCACGGTGACTCCGATCGATCTCAGTATTCCCGAGCCTGCCGGAGGCGCGCAAAAACCGTGATCCGTGCCTGCGCGATCCTGCTGGCGCTCGCGCCGCTGTTTGCCGAAACCAACGCGGAACGCGGCAAACGCGTGATCGCCGAAGCGCTGGCCGCCGTCGGCGGCGACCAGTTCCTGCATATGCAGGACCGCGTGGAGGAAGGGCGCGCCTATTCGTTCTATCGCGAGCGCCTGTCCGGCCTGGCCCACGCCAAAATCTACACGCGCTATCTGATTCGCCCCGAGCCGTCCGTCCCTGGACAAGTGCAGGTGCGGGAGCGGCAAGCCTTCGGCGGCAAGCGTGGCGAAAACGCCATTCTGTTTATCGATGGGCAAGGCTACGACATCACCTTCCGCGGCGCGCGGATTCTGACGGACGAGGTTCTGGAGCGCTACAAAGAGACCACCCTCCGCAACATTTTCTACATTCTTCGCCAGCGCCTGGGCGAGCCGGAACTCACGTTCACTTCGCGCGGAGCCGCTGTGCTGGACAACCAATCGGTCGAAATTGTGGAGATTGCCGATGCGGCCAATCGCGTGGTGACGGTTTCGTTCAGCACGGTCACCAAGCTGCCAGTGCGGCAATCCACGTTTCGCCGCGATCGCGTGACCAATCTAAAAGTTGAAGAAGTGACGCTGTTTTCTAAATACCGCGACGTGGGCCAGGGCGTGATGTGGCCTTATGATATTCAGCGTCAGCGGGATGGCGAGAAAATCTTCGAGATATTTTCGGAGTCGGTCACCATCAATCAGGATTTGAAAGACGACCTTTTCACTCTGCCGGCCAACCTGAAGATTCTTAAACCCATGAAGTGAAGTGGGGCAGGTCCCCGATGTCAAGAGCCAAGACATGGTGGACACTGACTGCC
>JACPNO010000018.1 GCA_016185465.1 Candidatus Solibacter usitatus | reverse complement strand
GCGCAGGGGCGAGGGGTATTGGGCGTGATCGATGGCGCTTCGCCTATGGGCGTCGAGACGGCGGATGACGCCAGGAAGCGACGTGAGTTTCTGCGCATGATCGGATACAAGCGTTGATGATTTCCTCCGAACCGCAGCTGGAGGAATTCCTCTCCGCGCCCTCGGAAACCGACGTGCAGGCGCTGGCGCGGCTTGAAGGCGATCTGCTGATTCTGGGTGTGGCAGGAAAGATGGGGCCGAGCCTTGCGCGCCGCGCCAAGAGGGCGTGTCCGCGGAAGCGCGTGATTGGCGTGGCGCGTTTTTCCGATCCCGCCGCGCGCCGCAAACTCGAAGAAGCGGGCGTGGAGACCGTGCAAGCTGATCTGCTTGATCCCGGCGCGCTGGCACAGTTGCCGTCCGCAGCCAACGTCATTCACATGGCCGCCCGCAAATTCGGCTCGACCGGCAACGAACATCTCACCTGGGCGATGAACACGCTGCTGCCGGGTTTGGTGTGCGAGCGCTTTCGGGATTCACGCATCGTTGTTTTTTCGACCGGCAATGTTTATCCGCTCACGCCGGTCGCGCTCGGCGGCCCGGTGGAAACGTCGCCGGTCGGGCCGGTTGGTGAATACGCGCAATCGGCGCTGGGCCGGGAGCGAATCTGTCAGTACTACTCGGATCGCTACAAGACTCCGGTCACGCTGCTGCGCCTGAATTATGCCGTGGAGCTGCGCTACGGCGTGCTGCTGGACATTGGCCGCAAGGTTTTTGGACGGCAGCCAGTGGATGTGACGATGGGCTACGTTAATGTGATCTGGCAGGGCGATGCCAACTCCGTCGCGCTGCGTGCCTTCACGCTCGCGCAATCGCCGCCTGCTGTGCTGAACGTCACCGGGCCTGAGGCACTCTCCGTGCGCTCCGCCGCGCGGCGCTTTGCGGATCGTTTCGGCATGGAGCCGGTTTACCAGGGCATGGAATCGGATTCCGCTCTACTAAGCAATGCGGCGCGCTGTCATTCGTTGCTTGGCGTTCCCTCGGTGACCGTAGAACAGATGATCGAATGGACGGCGGACTGGATCGCCAGCGGCGGCGCGACGTTGGACAAACCCACTCACTTCGAAGTGCGGGACGGCCGATTCTGATGTGGCGCGAAAAACTACAGCGCGGCATCGTCATTCCGGCGCATCCGTTGGCGCTGACAGCCGAGCGCAAGATAGACGAGCGGCGCCAGCGCGCGCTCACACGCTACTATCTGGCGGCCGGCGCGGGCGGTGCCGCCGTCGGTGTCCACACCACGCAATTCGAAATTCACGAGCCCGGCCGCGGGATGTTCCGGCCGGTGCTCGAATTGGCCATGCAGGAAATGCGCGGGCGGGATGCCGTGGCCGTGGCTGGAATCGTGGGAGCGACGCCACAGGCAGTGCGGGAAGCCGAGCTCGCCATTGAGTGCGGCTATCACACCGGACTGCTGAGCCTGGCTGCCCTTCCCGATGCAAGTGTTCCGGAGCTGCTGGAGCACGCGCGCGCGGTGGCCGCGGTGATTCCGTTGTTTGGCTTCTACCTGCAGCCGGCGGTAGGCGGGCGGGAGCTGCCGGTTGACTTTTGGCGCGGCTTCGCGGAAATCGAAAATGTGGTGGCGATCAAAATCGCTCCGTTCAACCGGTACCAGACGCTGGACGTGATTCGCGCCGTGGCGGACTCGGGACGCGCCTCAGAGATCGCGCTCTACACGGGCAATGACGACAATATCGTGGGCGATCTGGTGACGCCGTTTGGTTTTGCAGAGCGGACGCTGCGGATGGTGGGCGGCCTGCTTGGGCACTGGGCCGTGTGGACGCTGCGCGCCGTCGAGTTGCTGGAGCGCATTCACGTTGAGAGCGCGTCGGCCGACCTGCTAGCGATCGGTACCCAGATTACCGATGCCAACGCGGCTCTGTTTGATGCGGCGAATCAATACCACGGAGCGATCGCGGGCGTGCACGAAGTGTTGCGCCGGCAAGGCCTCTTGGTAGGGCGCTGGTGTCTGAATCCGGCGGAGGACCTTTCGCCTGGACAGTCTCAGGAGATTGACCGTGTGTGCGCGGCGTACCCGCATCTTAGCGACGATGCGTTTGTGCGCGAGCATCTTGATGAGTGGCTCAAATAGATCCACGCGGGCGGGTTTGAAACCCGCCCCTACCTATGATTGAAAATTGTATTTTCTGATCCACTGAATCCACGCGATCCAGAATTACGCGCACGCTGTCGCCGATGGAAAACTGGCGGCGCGAGCGCTGGCCGATGATTTTTCGTACGTTTTCGTGATAGGTGTAGCGGTCGCCGGGCAGCGTGTCGATCGGGACCAGCCCCTCCACAAACAAATTCTCCAGCTCGACGAACAGGCCGAATTTTGTCGCGCTGATGATGAGCGCGCCGAACTCGTCGCCCAGTCGCTCACTCATGAACTTGGCTTTTTTCCACTCCACCAGCTCGCGTTCGGCGTCGGCGGCGCGGCGCTCGGATAGCGAACACTCCTCGGCGATCGACGCCAGATCGGCGGGCGTCGAATACGCGCGCTTCTCGAATGCGGCGGCCAGCAGCCGGTGTACGATCAAATCCGGATAGCGCCGAATGGGCGAAGTGAAATGGGTGTAGAAGTCCGCCGCCAGCGCATAATGGCCGACGTTATCGGTGCTATATCGGGCCTGGCGCAGCGAGCGCAGCATCAGGTAGCTCAGGATACGTTCCTCCGGCTTGCCTTCGATCTTGGCGACCAGCTTCTGGTAGTGGCGCGATGAAATGGTGGTCGTTGCCTGCGGCACCACGACTTCTTTTCGCTGCCGCCGGCCGTCGCGTTTTTTGTCCGAGTACGCGAACTTTTTTACCGCGATGGCGCCGCCGCCCAGCGAGTAGCCAAAATGCGCGGCAACTTCTTCGAATTCCATGACGCGCCGCGGCTCAGGCGGCTCGTGGATTCGGTAGATGGACGCATTGCCCGTTGCTTCCAGGTGAGCCGCCACAGCTTCGTTGGCCGCCAGCATGAATTCCTCGATGATGCGGTGCGCGATGTTGCGGGGCGAGCGTGAGACACCGGTCATCGCGCCCCATTCATCGAACTCAATGAGCGGCTCAGGCAGATCGAAGTCGATCGAGCCGCGGCGCACGCGCTTCTGGTTGAGTATCAGGGCCAGCTCGCGCATCAGCTCAAAGCGCGCTACCAGCGGCTTGTAGCGCTCCCGCAGCCCGGCGTCACCCTCAAGAAGCAGGTGGACGTCGGTATAGGTCATGCGCTCGGCGCTGCGAATCACACCGCGGTGAAACTCCTGCGCCACCAGATCGCCGCGATGATCGAATTCCAACAGCGCCGAAAGCACCAGCCGGTCGACGTGGGGAACGAGCGAGCACAAGTTGGTCGAAAGCTCGAACGGCAGCATGGGCACGGCGCGATCGGGAAAATAAACACTGGTGCCGCGCAGGCGGGCTTCGACATCGATGGGCGTGCCCGGGCGCACATAGTGGCCGACGTCGGCGATGTGAACGTGCAGGGCGAAATTGCCGTTAGCCAGGCGATCCACCCAGACGGCATCATCGAAATCGCGAGCCGTGATGCCATCGATGGTGACGATATCGAATTCGCGAAAATCGCGGCGGCCTTCGAGTTCGCTCTGCGCGATGACATTCGGCATGGCCTGCGCCTGCTCGACCACTTCTGGCGGAAAATGATGCGGCAGGTGGTGTTTGCGGATCACGATCTCGACGTCGATGCCGAAATCGCCGGGGCGTCCCAGCACTTCGACCACGCGGCCAACGGCGCGCTCATCGCCTTCGGGAAATTCGAGCACTTCGACGTTGACGATCATGCCGGCGAGATTTTCCGCGCTCGTAATCTCGAGCGGCTTGGCGCCGATGCGGTCGATCTGCACGGCGGATGCAGGCAGCGCCATGTCGGCGGGAATTTCGATCCATTGCTCCAAACGCGAGTCTTGCGGCACCACAAAAAAACCGCCGCGCTTAATCTGAAACTCGCCCACCACGGTGGGATGCGCGCGTTTGAGGACCTTGAGAATTTCGCCGTCGGCGCGGCCGCTGGCCTCAATGCGCGAGATGCGGACCAGGGCGCGGTCGCCGTGCATGGCCATTGCCGCCGAATCCGCTGGGATGTAAATGTCGCCGCTGACGCCTTGCGGCGGATGGTCGGGAATCAGGAAGCCAAAACCGTTGCGATGGCGCTGGATGCGGCCCACGGCGAATTCGCGGCTGCCCCGGGTGAGGGCATAGTGGCCGGAGCGGAATTCAACCAGTTCGCCGCGTGCCGCGAGCCGCGTCAAGGCGGCTTCCAGCGCTTCGCGATCTTCGCCGCGAACGCCGAATTCACGCACCAGTTGCTTGAAATTTGCCCTGGCGTGCGGCAAGCGGGCGATGCGCTCGATCAAACCCGAATCCGTCATACTGACAATGGTGGCACGATTTTGCGCCCACGCTTGTACATGGCGAAGCGTCAATCCTTGCGCGGAGGTCCAATGAGAGCGCTGCTTTTGTGGCTGATGCCTCTAGCGGTTTTCGCCGGCCCCACCCGCTTTGCCCGCATTGGCGAAATAGAGGGGCCGGTTGAAATCCAAGTTCACGCCGTCGACGCGTGGCAGCCGGCCATGCGCAACATGCCGCTGGTGGAATCCTCCTGGGTGCGAACGGCGGTATCCGGCAAGATTGAGATCGAGCTGGACGAGGGAAGCGTGCTGCGTTTGGCGGGCGAATCGCAGGCGCGCGTTTCCGATTACACCCGCCTTTCGACCGGCCAGCGTGTAACTTTGCTCACGCTCGAGCGCGGCGTGGCCTACTTCACCGGTGAACCCGGCGCGCGCGATGCGCTCATTCTGGCCCTGCCGGGCGCGCAGATTTCTCTGCGCCGCGGCTCGCGCATTCGTCTGGAAGCGCGTGATGGCTGGAGCCAGATTGCGGTGATCGAGGGGCTGGTTAAATTTTCCTCGCCCGGCGTCGAGCTTGATTTGAAAGAAGGGCACATGGCGCGCGTCGAGGTTCCCCGTTCGGCTCGCTTTTTTCTGTACCGCGAAATTACCGGCCTGGACGCGGACCGCTGGAGCGATGAGCGCGATCTTCTGCTGAGCACAAGCGTCGCGTCGAAGCACGCGCATGGCTTGCAATACGGGCTGCAGGATCTGGACCGCGATGGCGTCTGGATCGATACCAAGGAATACGGCGCCGTATGGAAACCCAACGTTCCGCAGGGATGGATTCCGTTCCGCGATGGCGTCTGGAAATGGTACGACGGGGTCGGCTTCACCTGGATCGCCGCCGAGCCGTGGGGATGGCTGCCCTTTCACTACGGGCGTTGGATCGCGCAGAGTGCGTCGGCATGGGTCTGGGCGCCGGGCGGCAATGTTTTCAAACCCGGCGATGTGTATTGGCTGCGCGACCGCACCTGGCTGGGTTGGGGACCGCTCGCGCCCGGTGAGACCTGGGATGCGCGCGTGACGCCCCGGCAGTATTTGAAAGCTCATACGACTTTTGCTCGCTGGGCAGCGGATGCACGCGAGCTGCTACCGGGCGATGAGCCCGACAAGCCGCGCGATCCGCTGGCTGCAGCCGTGTTCGTGATCGCTCCGCCCTCGCCCGCGCTGGCTGCGCTGCGCCTGGATATCGATCGACCGGAATCCGGCGCCGCGAATGCGCGCGTGGTATTTCCAGATGCGGTATATGCGCCGCCGGGCGTTACTGCGGCAGAAGCGCCGCCGGCGCCGCTTCCCGAAATCCCAGTTGAGCCACCGGCCCCGCCCGCGCCTCGCGTCGAAGCCTTTGCGCCGACGCAGAGTGTTCCGCTGCCGGTGCCCGACCCGATCGAGGTTTATTATCCGGTTCCGGTCTACACCGGAATTGTGGTGGTGAATCCGCCGGAGCGGCCACGCCCGGAGCGTGTACCGGTCACGCCGCCGCTTCCTGCGAGGCCCCCATCGCCTGCCACGCCTGCCATTCCGCAAGGCGGAGTCATTCTGGGTCCGCCGCCGGTTGCGCCTCCGCGTCCGCAGCCCGGTCCTGCGGACAATAATCGCCCGCCGGTCACACGGCCGGTCGAACCGGGGAAGCAGAACCAGTAAAACCTAAGCGGGGGCAATCAGCTTGCGATCCACGCCGCGCAAGAGCTGGTCCATCAAAGCCAAAGTCTTGGGCGAACTGGGTTCGAAATACGCTGAATGGATGTTGGTGGCTTTGGCGGGAATCAGCTTGGAGCAGTCGATATCCCACACGTTGTCTTCCGGAATCTTCTCGGAGCGGTCCAGACCGCTGCGACCCAGGCGGCGTTTGCCGAAATGCTTCAAGCCCGCCGAAAGCCCCAGCGTCTCATCGCGGCCCGTGTAGAGCGCCGTCACCCGATAGGTCAGGTTGGCTATGGCGATGCCGTCGCTCTGGTCATCTCCGCCGTCGGTGAAAAGGTCGTTGTCCACATCGGCGGCAACCATCAATAGTTGATTGATGAGGGAAACCAGCAGCGGCTGGTTTTGCCTGGTCCAGGTGAGTTGCATGGCTTTTTGGAGCACGTAGTTGCCCATGCTGTGCGCGATGACAGAGGTTTTCGCCTTGCAGGCCTTGTCGGGATTCTTCATGGCCGCTTTTTGTTTGAGCAGCAGCCACTCGTAGAAATGGTTGAGCACATCGGCGAGGTCGGGGGCCGTCTCGCGAGCCGTCTCCCGGTCGGGAAAATATCCCAGGGCAGCGCCGTCCGAAGGCCAGGTGAAACAGATGCACAGACCGAGCCCGGCTTTGCCCTTGAAGAGCTTGTTCACGATGGTTTGGTAGCGCTTGACGGCGTCCCGCCACGTGTTATTGAAGCCGTGGATAAACAGCGTGACGTGCTTTTGGGCCTGCGATTCTTCCGGAGTCAGATCGGGGAAATCATCCGCGGCCGTGAGGATTTCTTTCTTGAAATCGTCAGCCGATACCGTGCGCCAACTGGCGAGATCTTGCAGGGTTTCCGTGTCGTTGAGGCGGAAGCTGAGAGGTCCGCGAATATTGGCGAGATCACCGCCCTGCAGCACCCGGTTGCTGATCATATAGTACTTGGCCATGGCGTGCTCCTTTCACAAGCTTCTTCCTCCCAGCGCCACCACGTCGTCGACCTTCATGGTTTCTTTCACCACAAAAGGCTCGCCGTATTTGACGCCGATCAGGTTTCCGAAGTAGCGCGCGATGGCGGCCAGGCGCTCGCGGATCTCCTGCTCCTCGGGAAACAGTTCTCCGCCCTGGACGCTTGCCCCGTACTGGGAATGGTAACTCAACAGAGCCGACATGCGGCGCTCGAATTGGGCGGAGATGTCCACCACAAACGACGGCGCAACGTTGGCGTACATGGACGAATACAGGATTTTGTGCGGCCGGTGCGGCTCGGAATACTCGTCGATCTTTTTCAAGCCGGCGAGGAAGCAGGCCTCATAGCCCAACTCGGCGGCGCGGTAGTGGTCGGGATGCCGCCCCTGCCAGTACGGCAAAATCACCACGCGGGGGCGCAATTCACGGATCTTCACCGCCAGCGTCATGCGCGCGGAAATGTTGTTTTCCAAGCGCGCGTCGGGGAAATGCATATTTTCGCGCTGCGTCACCAGCATCAGCTTTCCGGCGACCTCAGCCTCAGCCACGCGCTGCTCGGACGTGCCCCGGGTACCCATATCGCCGGCCGTCAGATCGAGCACGCCGGTGCGGTATCCCATTTCGGCCATGCGGATGAGTGTGCCGCCGCAGGTTTGCTCGACATCGTCGGGATGCGCGGCCAGAGCCAGCACGTCGAGGCTCATGAGCGCGCCTCCAGCTTCCGCAGCAGCTCATCGACGGTCACGCGGTACTTGAAGGCCTTGGCGCCGTTGATGGCAATCACCGGGACTTCGTCGTTGTAGAGCGTGCGCAAATTCGGATCGGAATCGATATCGACCTCCTCGAGTTGAAACGCAGCCTGGCGCCCGGCTAAGACCAGCGCGCGTTTGGCGTCATCACACAGGCAGCAGCCTTTGCGGGTGTAGAGCGTCACGGCGGGATGAGTCGGCATCACCAGTTCAGATCCGCGCGCCGGGAATAACGCGGCCGTGTGCCCACGATCATCACCAGAACCATTCCGGCGACGAAGCCGCCGATGTGCGCAAAAAACGCGGTGCCGCCCTGGGAGACGTGGGAGTAGCCGATGGACCCGAATCCACTGAATAGCTGGATCGCAAACCAGTACAGCAGCATCAGCACGGCAGGGACTTCGAAAGTCGTAAAGAAAAGAAAAATCGGCACAACCGAAACGATGCGGGCGTGAGGAAATTTGATCAGATAAGCGCCCATCACGCCGGCGATGGCGCCGCTCGCCCCAACCATCGGCAGCCGCGAATCGCTGTTGAACAACATCTGCGTCAACGCCGCCAGCACGCCGCAAGCCAGATAGAACGCCAGGTACTTGCCGTGGCCCATCACGTCTTCCACGTTGTCGCCAAATATCCAAAGAAACCACATGTTCCCGATGATGTGCATCCAGCCGCCATGGAGAAACATGTGAGTGAACAGCGCGGAAAAATGAAAACGCGCGGGAATCAGGCCGTAAACACTGATGAAATGATTGCGCGTGTAGTCATCGAGGGAAAACTCGAAAAGGAATACCAGCACGTTCACGATGATGATCAGAATGCTGATCACCGGGCGGTGATTGCTCGGCTGGGTATCTCGGATGGGAAACATCTAGTTGGAGGATGACACAGGTTGGTACTCGCGCTGTGAGCGGCGGCCGGCGGAATTCATCAGGGCGCGCGCCTCGGCGGGGCTGGCGATGCCGCCGCGGGCGCCCAGCGCCGTGCAGTTCAAAGCCGCCATGGCATTGGAAAAATCGAGCGCTTCCCGCATCGGCATGCCCTGCAACACAGCATAACAAAAGGCCCCGTGAAACACGTCGCCGGCGCCGGTAGTGTCGACGCAATTCACCACATATGCGGGCGAATAGACGAATCGGCCGGCTTCGAGCGCGAGCGCGCCGTGCGCGCCCAGCGTCATCGCCGCCACGCGCATGCCATATTCCTTCTGAATGATTGCGAGCGCTTTGAACGGATCGCTCTGCTTGGTCCAACGCTCCGGAAATTCGGAGCTCGACACCAGATAATCGACGTGAGGCAGCACGCGGTCGAAGCCGGGATAGATCGTGTCGACATCCACCACCACTGGCAGGCCCGCCTGGCGCGCGATTTTCGCGGCGTGCTCGACCGCCGGCGTATCGTGCCCGTCGATATGCAGCAGGCGCGCGCAAAGAATTTGTTCCGGCGCGATTTCCTCCGGCGCAATACGCAGACACTCCGGACGCCGCCACAAGATCGTGCGCTCGCCGGTCGATTGATCGATCACGATGTAGGCGGATTGATTGGCGCAGCCGATGCGCAGCTGCACGTGATCCAGATTCACGCCGGATCCGCGCAGGCTTTCCATCTGGATGCGCCCGCGCTCATCGTCGCCCACCGTGCCGATGTATTTCGCCCGCAGTCCGAGGCGCGCGCACGCCACCATGGCGCTGGCTACTTGCCCGCCAGGACTCAGAAATTCATCGTGGAAGGGCACCTTGCCGCCGTACGCTGGGAAATGGGAAACCAGCAGCACCGTATCGGTGGCGTTCAACCCAACGCCCACCACATCAAATTCAGGCATGTATTCTTTACTGTAACAATTCGCTCAGGATGCGCATGGCGGCGTGCTTGGCGCGCGCGCCGTTTTCCCCCGCCGCGCCAACGCACGAGGGGCAGCCTGATTCGCACACGCAGGCGGCGAGCAACTCCGCCGTACGCCCGAGCAGCGTGCCGGTCATGCGATAGAGCGGGGCGCTTTGCCCGATTCCGCCCGGATAGTTGTCGTACAGGTAGAGATTCGGCTCGAAGGTGGCGAGCGATCCCGCGATGTCTTCCGTCACGGCCACGCCCAGATCGCGCGGATCGCACATCACCAGCAATGCCGCGATGGTTCGCAGCGCGTGGCCCATGCCGATCAGGCCATCCAGCTTTTCGGTGGGCGTGAGATCCGGGAAGCGGGCCAGGAACTCCGCGGGAAAATGCAGCCAGAAGGCCGTGGTATGCATCTCCTGCTCCGGCATGGACAGCTTCCCTGCCCCCACGTTTTCCTGAGTGTAGAACTTGATCTTCTTGAAGCCGACCACTTGCCGGTTCACGCGCACATCGCCATGCACGCGAAATGCAGCGGCTTGCGATTCCTTTTCGAATTCTTCCAGCACGGTGACGCGCGAGTAGTCGATGGCCTGGGTGAAATAATCGCAGTTGACGCGCTTCACGTAAGCTTTACGCTCGTCATAGTCGAAGCGCTCGACGTGAAATTGCCGGGCTTCGTGAAGATAGATGGCCTTCTCGTGCAGTGTGGTCAGCGCGGACGGAAAATCCACTTCGGCGATTACCTTGGGTTCGCCGGTGACATCGACCACGACAAAATTGTCGCTGGTGACCGCGCGCAGGCTGATGGAATCGGCGGGATACGTCTCCGACGTCCAGTGCCATGACCCCGCGGAATGATGTAGGAAGCCCGATTCCTCGAGGAACCGGCACATTTCATGGGCGGCGTGCGGGCCGAATTTTTCGCCGTCGGCAATCGGAAGCTCGAAAGCGGCGCATTTCAGGTGGCCCAGCAGAATTTCCAAATTGTCGGCATTGATGTGGGCGTGTTCCGGCGGCTGGCCGAAAAAATAATCGGGATGCTCGACGATGTACTGATCGAGCGGCGCGCTCGACGCCACCAGCACCGCGGCCGAGGGCGTCTGACGGCGCCCGGCGCGGCCCGCCCGCTGCCAGGTGGAGGCAATCGTGCCCGGATACCCGGCCATCACCACAGCGTCGAGCGATCCGATGTCGATGCCCAGTTCCAGGGCATTGGTCGAGACCACGGCGCGAATTTCTCCGTCGCGCAATTTGCGCTCAATCTCGCGGCGCTCGCGCGGCAGATAGCCGCCGCGATATCCGCGCACGGCGTTTTCCAGCGGTCCGCGATCCACGGCGTCTTTCAGATACGTCACCAGCACTTCGGTGGCGAGGCGATTGTTGGCGAACACCAGTGTCTGCTGGCCCCGCTCGATGAGCTCGAGCGCGAGACGCCGCGTTTCGTGGATATAACTCCGGCGAATTCCCAGACGCTCGTTGACCACCGGCGGGTTGTAGCAAATGAAATACTTTTCCCCCGAAGGCGCGCCATTCACGTCCACCAGGTCGAAAGCGGATTCGGTGAGCGCCTCCGCCAGCTCGCGCGGATTGGCAATGGTCGCCGAAGAGCAGATGAAGCGCGGCGCGGCGCCGTAGAACGCGCAGATCCGTTTCAGCCGTCGGAGCACGTTAGCCAGATGGCTGCCGTAAACGCCGCGGCAGGAATGCAATTCGTCGATCACGATGTAGCGAAGGTTCTCAAACACCTTGGCCCAGCGCGTGTGATGCGGCAGGATGCCGCTGTGCAGCATGTCGGGATTGGTGAACACCACGTTGGCGCGCGCGCGTATGGTTTTTCGCGCGTCCTGCGGCGTGTCCCCGTCGTACGTGAAAGCGCGAATATCGGCGCCGATGGCGTCGGCCATCTTTTGGAATTCGTGCAGTTGATCCTCGGCCAGCGCCTTGGTGGGAAATAGATACAGCGCGCGCGCCTCGGGCTCGCGCAGGAGCAAATCAAAAACCGGCAGGTTGTAGCACAGCGTTTTGCCGCTGGCGGTAGGGGTTACAACCACCAGGTTCCTTTCGGCCGCCGACAGCGCGACCGCCTCCGCCTGGTGGCTGTAAAGTTTGGCGATGCCCCGGCTCTCGAGGGCGGCTTTTAATCTAGGATGAACGGCGTCCGGAACATCGCGAAAGTCGCCCACGGAGGCGGCCTGGCGCCGGATCGCACGAATGGGAGAATCACCCTGCTGCATGAGCAGCTCAAATTGCCGCACCACCGATTGCAAGTCTTGTTGCTTGCTGAGGAGAGCCGGGGCCATCGCTCTGATTTCGCCTTATCTTCGCTACAATACACGAAAATTTTGAGGAGAACAAGAGGCGAAAATAGATTTAGAAAGTAATTCCGAGCAGGAAGTCCCCCTGATTGCGATTGGTACGCAACAACGCTTGCACCGGATCGCGGAAATTTTCTCCTCCCCAGCGCGTGTAGCGCAGTTCCGGCGAAATGCGGAGGCGCCCAAACTTGAATTCAATGCCGCCGCCGAAGACCAAGCCTTGGTCGGTGGATTTGTGGAACTCGACCGGATTATTTGTGGATGAACTGCCCGCTCCAAATATTTCCTGGAACTGGTGCACGCCGCTGATGTGCCGGAAAGAGGCTCCGGCATCGACAAAGGGCCGGATAGGCCCACCCGGAAAAGCCCATTTGACGAGCAAGGGAAATTCCCACGAGTTCGCAACCGTCTGCGCGCTCACGGTCCCGGTCGTAGGAAAGGCCTGGTATTGGTAACCCAGCCGCTTGTAGAGCGCATCGACTTCGATCGAAAACCCCAGAGGCAGATGAACTTCGCCCGTGGGACCGACCAGGTAGCGCTTGGTGTTGGTAACGTAGCTCGCTTCATCGCCCTGTATGGTATGGAAGGCGTCGGTAATCGGCACACCGCCTTTCACTCCGATGGATACCGGCTGAGCCAGCAAAGAGATGGTTGCAAATAAGAAGGTAATTAGGATTCGTCGCATGATATGAGCGACGTCTGCACGTTCGACTCCAGTTGCAATATTCAGTGAGCAGCGTACCAAACGTCGACAAATCAGTGAGATGAAGAACTCAACAAAACGGGGTGAGACGGCGGGAGAGCGGCAAATTCTGCGGAGGTGCGCACAGAGCGCGGAGAAACCTTGTAGGCTTCTCCGCGCTTCTGCGAAAAACGGCTAGGATACTTTGGCGAAGATGATGACCAGCGTGTAGAGGGCCAGCGACTCGATCAGTACGAGGCCGATGATGAGCGCGCCGCGAATGGCTGCGGAAGCTCCGGGATTGCGTCCCATGCCCTCGGCGGCGGCGGCGACCGCTTTGGCTTGCGCCAAACCGCAGAGGCCGGAAGCGATGGCCATGGAAAATCCGGAAGTTATGGCGACCCAGTGATAAGTCGCCTCGGGAGTGGCGGTGGCGGCGAAGATCGGGCTGGCGAATACGAAAAGCGCGAGCAGGATCAAAGTGAGTTTGACGTTCATGGTGTTGCTCCTTGTCTAAGATTTGCCTGCCAGGAGGTGGTTCCCGTCATCACCTATGGGATGCCGGTCTCACACTGGAAGCTGCAGTAAGCCGGTATTAATGTTCTTCGTGCGGCACGGTGTCCGCAACGTACATCATCGTCAACAACACGAAAATATAAGCCTGCAGGAATGAAACGAACACATGCAGCCCCATGAAAAGCGCCGGCGCCACCAAATAAGTGAGGCTGAGAAAAACCATGGTCACTTTTTCGCCGGCCAGCATGTTGGCGAATAGACGAATCGTGAGAGAGACTGGCCGAGCCAGGTGGCTCACGATTTCGATGGGAATCATCAAAATCGCCAAAGCGGGTATGGGGCCTGCAAAGTGGGCCAGATATTTGCCCACACCCATTTGCTTGAAACCCAGAAAATTGTAGTAACAGAAAACCAGCATCGCGCACCCCGCCGGGACGGAGGGATTCATGGTGGGCGACTCGAACCCGGGGACGATTCCGATCAAATTCGAAAACAGAATGAAAATGCCGAGGGTGCCGATGAACGGCAGATAGTTCGGGCCTGAATGTCCGATGTTCTGCTGCGTCTCGCCCTTTAGACTGTCATAAAGGACCTCGAACGTTTGCTGAAATTTTCCGGGCCGGTCCATGGAAAGGCGGCCACGGAGAATGGCGAAAACCACGATGATGATGAGCGCCACCAGAATTTCCATGGTGATGAAGTTGGTCCAGGGGCGGCCGGGATTTTCAGCGTGCAGGTTCACCGCTGCCAGCACTGAGCGGCCTAGCGGGGCGAGCGAATCGTTGAACAGCCGGGTGAGCCAAATTTCATGTTCGGGCATAGATTAATTCGTACAGAATTTCGAGGATGACCGCGGCCGCCGACACGAACAAACCCAGCAATGCAGCCGTCAAACTCAGCGTGGAAAACCTCACTATAGCATAGCCCGCAGCGGCCAACAGCAGATAACGCACACCCAGTAGAATTGCGACTCGCGCTCGCGGCGGCTTGGCTTCGCTGGCGGGTCCGAGCGAATTCGCTACCCGCTCAAATCCGCGAAAACTAAGGTAGGAAACCAGCGAGCCGGCCAGAAAACCGGCGCTCCAGCGCCAGCCGCCGTGGAACCAAACGGCAACCGTCCCGATCGCCGCGAGCGCCAGCATGAAGCGAACGATGCGGGCGAGCGCACGATCGTAGAACAATGGCTCATTGAGGGTCATCGGTCTTGTCCCGCGTAAACCTGCGAATGAGCTGCACAAACCCGCCGACAGTACCCAGGATGAGAAAGACCAGATACAAAAAGTGCGTGCCAAAAGCTTTGTCCAACAAGTAGCCGATGGCATAGCCGACAAATGTGGAAACCGGCAGAACAAAAGCCAGCTCCAGGTATTCGTTGGCCAGGGCCATGGGTGATTTTTTCATCCGCTTTTCGCCCGCAACGTGTGACGCGCGTGGCAATTCATACAGGAGACCGCCGCGGCTTTCGACGCCGGCGCCGCCTTGCACGCGGCAGGCAGCGCGGCATGGCATCTTTGACACTGCGCTTCGGTTTGCTGCGCGGCGCGCAGGCTATGCACGCCGTGGCAGCTGGTGCAATTCGCCGCCTTCACTTTGGCGCGAGCCAGCACCAGCACACCGTGCTTGCTCGCGGCGTACTCCTTCTTTTCGGCGGCGTGACAGGCGCCGCACAGCGCGGGCACTTCATCCGATGAAGCGACTTTATCCGGCGCAGACGCACCCGTGGAACTACGATGCTTCACGCTCGCGCCATGACACGCATCGCAACTGATTCCCTTTTGGAAATGCGGATGCGTTTGGGAGTCCGCGACTTGCTGCGCATGACAGGGAGCGCAGAGTTCATGCGTCTTTTCCGCGCACAGCGGCAGCGCCCACAAGAGCACCGCCAGCGCCCATCTCATGCGCGCCGCACCAGGCTGCGATCGATGGCGTCGATGCGCGGCTTGCCAGCCAGCGCCATGGCGACTTTCAATTCCATAGTGAGCATCCACAGCACGCGCTCGACGCCGGCTTGCCCGAACGCGCCCAGGCCCCACAGCGGCGCGCGGCCCACCAGCACGGCTTTGGCGCCGAAGGCCAGCGCTTTCAAAATATCGGCGCCGCGCCGGATGCCGCCATCCATCAGCACCGGAATCTTGCCTGCCACCGCTTCCACCACGCCAGGCAGCGCGTCGAGTGTGGCGATGGCGCCATCCAATTGACGGCCGCCGTGATTGGAAACCACGATGGCGGAAGCGCCGTGCTCAACCGCCAGCCGCGCGTCTTCGGGCGCGAGAATCCCTTTCAGGATCACCGGCAAATTGGCCGCGCTGCGCAGCCAGCCCACATAGTCCCACGTCATGTTGGCGGCGTGCGGCTGCCACATACCGGCCAGCGCCGGCGTGCGCGGCGGAACTTTTTCGTTCGGCACGCCGGTCTGCATGTAGCCGTAGTCGAAGCGATTGCGATTGTTGCGATCGCGCGTGGATTGGTACGGATTGTCCACGGTCACCACGATGGCTTTCGCGCCGCGGTCCTCCATGCGTTTGGCGTAGCTGGCAGCGTCGGATTTCTTTTCGTGCCCCGCGGTGTTCGACCACCAGATCACGTTCGCAGCCTCATCCATCACTTTGTCGGCGCCGGAGCCAGTGGTCACGACCGTGTGGCTGGCCTCAGCGGCGCGCGCGACGGTGATCTCTGCGTTCGGGATCACCAGATTCTTGCCGCCGGTGGGAGCGATGATGATCGGCTTTTCCAGCTTGAAGCCGAGCAGTTCGATTGAAGTGTCGACCGTGCTCACATCCACCATGACGCGCGGCACCAGAAACACGCGTTGATAGGCTTCGACATTGGCGCGCAGCGTTTGTTCGCCTTCGGCGCCGCCGGCGATGAAATCGTAGGCTAACGGATGCAATTTGCGCTTGGCGATGGCTTCGAATTCGTGCACATTGACGGGCCAGGCGGGGTCATCGGGATCGTTAGTGAGACGCGGCTCCTGCTGCGGCCAAAGCGGCGAGGTTGCGGCGAAGGCCAAGAAATTTTGCAGGGCGCGGCGGCGGTTCATCGCGTTTCCTCGACCACGTTTTCCATGCGCGCAGCCGCTTCCTGCACCAGAACGCCCATCTTGGGATGGCTGGGCTCGAAATCCACGCGAATGCCGCTTTCTTTGAGCGCTTCACTGGTGGTGGGCCCGATGGACGCCACGAAGACCTTTGCCAAAGCCGCACGCACCCGATTTTCCAGACCCGCTTCGGCGGCGATTTGTAGCACATGCTCTAACTGCACGGACGTGGTGAAAAACACGGCGTCGATCTCGCCCGCGGCCAGACGTCCGGCAGCGTCGCGCAGCGGGCCTGTGTCTTCGGGCAGCTCCCATTGGTACACGCGAACGGCGGTAACCTCCGCGCCGCGCGCACTCAAACCCGCCAGTAATTCTGGATTTGACTTGCCGTACTCCTGCACAGCGATGCGGCGCTCCGGCCGGCCGTCGGTGGCGGCCAGCAGTTCACGCCAGGTGTTCGGCTCGGGAACCTGTATGCCAATCGGCACATTCATTTCGCGCAGCACGGCGGCGGGTTTCGGGCCGCGCACGACCACCGTCAATTTACGCAGCGCTTCCGCGAATTGCCCGGCGGGATAGCGCGTGGCCAGCAATTTGTCCAGAAAGCGGGTGCCCACGCCGGTGAGCAGAATCATCATGTCGAACTCACCGGCAAACAGGCGTTCGGCAAAGTGAAAGGCTTCTTCGTTGCGTTCAATAGGAACTTCGCGCATCGACGGCGCAATCACCGGCTGGCCCTTCTGGCGGCGAATCAATTCCGCCATTTCAGCGGCGCGCCTGCTTTCGAACGCGAGAACTTTGCGGCCGGCGAACGACATCGCCGTTATTATAGCGGGGCGCGGGCGTTATACTGTGCTTCACATGCTGCAAATCGTTGCTCCCAAGGATCCGTTTGACGCGATTGTAGTCGGTTCCGGCGCCACCGGCGGATGGGCTGCCAAACGCCTCACCGAAGCCGGCATGCGGGTCTGTCTGCTCGAAGCCGGCAAGAAAATCACGCCCAAAGATTTCACCGAGCACAAACAAAGCTGGCAGGTTCCGTTTTTAGGTTATTCGCCCACGGTGAAGAAGGACCGGCCCATCCAGGGCCTCTGCTACGCCTGCCGCGAATACAATTCCGACTGGTTCGTCAACGATCGCGAAAATCCCTACACGCAGTCCAAGCCGTTCCATTGGATTCGCCAGCGCGTGCTGGGCGGGCGCTCGCTAAGTTGGGGCCGGCAAAGTTATCGCATGAGCGATCTGGATTTCAAAGCGGCCAGCCACGACGGCTACGGCGACGATTGGCCGATCTCGTACGACGAAATGGTGCCGTACTACGAGATCGTCGAGCGCTATGTGGGCATCAGCGGCCAGGCGGAGGGCTTGCCGCAATTGCCGGATAGCATTTTCCAACCGCCGATGGAGATGACTTGCGGCGAGGAAATCCTGAAGGCGGCGGTCAAAAAGAATTTTGGGCGCACGGTCACCATCGGGCGCGTCGCGATTCTCACCAAGGCGCACAACGGCCGCGCGGCCTGCCACTATTGCGGGCCCTGCGAACAGGGCTGCAGCACGTTTTCTTATTTCAGCAGTCCGTGGACCACCATCGCCGACGCCGCGAAAACCGGGCGCCTCACGCTGCAAACCGATGCCGTGGCCAGCCACGTCGTAATGAAAGACGGCAAGGCCGCCGGGATTGCCTACATCGATCGCCTCACGCGTGAGCCGCGGGAAGTGCGCGCCAAGATCGTGCTGCTGTGCGCTTCGACGCTCGAATCCACGCGTCTGCTGATGAATTCCGGCATTTGCAATTCGAGCGATGCGCTGGGCAAACACGTGATGGACCATATCTACGAAGGCGGCGCGCACGGCGTCATGCCGCAGATTGAAGCCAAGCCGTGGGCGGGTCCGCCGCGCCGTCCCAACGGGATTTACCTTCCCCGTTTTCGCAATGTGCGCGAAAAATCCACCAACGGATTCATCCGAGGCTACGGGTACCAGGGCGGAAGCAGCCCGCAATTTTCCACCGATGCTCCGGGGTTCGGGGCGTCGTACAAAAAAGCCGTACGCGTGGGACTGTGGCGGATCAACCTGGGCGTTTGGGCCGAGTGCCTGGCGCGCAAGGAGAACTACGTCGAGATCGATCGCGACCGCGTGGACGCCTGGGGAATTCCGGTGCTGAAGGTCCACGCCGATTGGAGCGACAACGAAAAGAAGCTGTGGGAGGATGCCCGCGAGCAGGCTGCCGAAATGATCGAATCCGCCGGCGCGAAAGATGTCCAAAAGGCCGGCCGCCACTCCGTGCCGGGTTTCTGCATTCACGAGGTGGGCACCGCGCGCATGGGCAACGATGCGGCCACCAGCGTGGTCAACAAATATTGCCAGGCGCACGACGTGCCCAATATTTTTGTGACCGATGGCGCGTGCTGGGTCTCGAGCGGCTGCCAGAATCCAACGCTCACGATGATGGCGATCACGGTGCGAGCCTGCGATTACATTACTCACGAATATGCCAAACAGATTGTTTAGCCATTTGAAGCTCGCGGCGGCACTGGCCTGCACGCTGGCACTGCAGGCCGAGACGCATCGCTTTGAGCCGCAGACTTACTACCGCACGTTCTCGCATACCAACGCCGTTGGCGCGCGCATTCGTCCCGGCGACGTGGTCATTACGAAAACCCTGGACGCCGGCGGTCAGGATGAAAAGGATGCCCAGCGCTCCGAGCCCTCCAACCCGCTCACCGGACCGTTCTACGTCGAGGGCGCCGAGCCCGGCGATGCGCTGCTGGTGCATTTCCGCAAAGTGCGTTTGAACCGCAACTGGGGATGGTCGGCGTGGCGGTTGGGCTTGTTCGCGTTGATGCCGGAGTACGTGGAAAAAATCTACGGCAACGATTACAAAGCCGATCTGGTTCGCAAAAATTCATCCACGCTGGTGCCGTGGGATATCGATCTGGCGCGCGGCACTACCAAGCTGCGCGAACCGGTCAGCAACCGTATCGCGCTGGAATTTCCGGTACGGCCCATGCTAGGCTGCGTGGGCGTGGCGGCGCAGGGAGACTACGCGCCGACCTCCACTCCATCCGGCAACTACGGCGGCAATCTGGATTACAACCAGATCGGCGAGGGCGCGACCGTGATCCTGCCGGTGTTTCATCCCGGCGGTTTGCTTTTCATGGGCGATGGCCACGCGCTGATGGCCGATGGCGAGCCGACAGGCACCGGCGTCGAGACTTCCATGGACGTGGAATTTTCCGTTGAAGTGCGCAAAGGCGCGAGAGTGACGGGGCCGCGGGTTGAAACCGCCGACGACCTGATCAGCCTGGGCGCTCAGCCGGAATTCGCGAGTTCTCTCGACCGCGCGCTGCAGCTTGCCACCACCGATATGGTGCGCTGGCTGGTGAACGACCACGGCTTTGAGCCCTGGGCCGCGCACGTGCTCATCGGCGCTGTCGGCAGGTACGAGGTCGTGACCGCGCAAGGCACGATGGCGCTGCGAATTGCGAAGAAATACGTGGCCGCCAAATAGAATTTGACTCTCGGTCCCCGCTAGACGAACATAGGTGCCGTACTTGGGCGCAGTCAAGGAGGGCCGCAGTGAAAAAGCTTTACGTAGGCAACCTGCCGTACCAAGGCACCGAGAGCGAGTTGACGAACTGGTTTGCGCAGGCCGGCGTCACCGTGGATGCGATTACCATCGTGCGCGATCAATATTCCGGCGAAGCACGCGGCTTCGGTTTCGTCGAAATCAACGACGACGCCAAGGCCGAGCAAGCCATACAAGCGTGCCACGGCAAAGATTTTTTGGGCCGCACACTGGTGGTGAACGAAGCGCGTCCGCCGCGCACGGGCGGTGGCGGCGGTGGTGGACGCGGCGGTGGACGGAAGAGCTGGTAGCTATTCCGCGACTACTGGATTGCGCAGTTCGCCCAGACCTTGAACTTTCACGACGCACTCATCGCCAGGACGCAGCCAGCGCGGCGGAGTCCGTGAGGCCCCAACGCCGGCGGGCGTCCCCGTTGACACCACATCGCCCGGCTCGAGCGTAAATGAGCCGGAGAGATATTCGATCAGCGTCGGGATGTTGAAGATCAGATGCTTGGTGTTGGAGCTCTGCAGCGTCTCGCCGTTGATCACCATTTGAATATCGAGCGCGTGCGGATCGGCAATTTCGTCGGCAGTTACCAGGTACGGGCCCATTGGCGCGAACGTATCGCAGGTCTTGCCCATCAGCCATTGCGTAGTCGCCAACTGGTAGTCGCGCGCGCTGACGTCGTGCAGAATCGTGTAGCCGAAGACGTGCTCTCTCCACCGATCGGCGGGAATATGGCGGCCGCCCTTGCCGATCACAAAGGCAAACTCGGCCTCGTAATCCGGTTTCGCCGACAGCTTAGGCAGGATGATGTTGTCGCCCGGCCCAACCACGCAGTTGGAAAACTTGGAAAAGATGGTCGGCACTTTGGGAATTTCCATGTTGGATTCGATGGCGTGATCCCGGTAATTCAGGCCAACGCAAATCACTTTCGGCGGCCGCGGCATGGGCGCGAGAATTTTCACCGACGACAAAGGCGCGATGGCCGAGGCCGGAGCTTCCGCCAGCCATTTGTCGATTTTCTGGCGTGCTTCGGCGCCCCCGGCAATGACGGAAATCATGTCGGCGAAGCCGGCTCCTTTCAGGCCGATTACATCCGTGCCTCGTAAAACGCCTGCCTCGGCAGACCCGTTGCGTCGATAAGTCAAGAATTTCATGGGAGCTGGTATTGTATCATTGCCAATTCACCATGAACCCAATTCAAGAGCTGTTTTCCCTCAAAGATAAAGTTGCCGTAGTGCTCGGAGGCACCAGCGGCATCGGCCAGACGATCGCTCGCGCTTACGCGCAAGCGGGGGCGACCACCATCGCCAGCAGCCGCGATCAGGCGCGGGTCGAGGCCGAAGCCGCGCACCTGGAAAGCCTGGGATCGAAAACGCTGCGTATCGCGAGCGACGTGCAGGACCGCGCCAGCCTGGAGAATCTGTGCAACGAGACGGTGCTGGCCTTTGGCAGCGTGGATATTCTGGTGGTCACGTCGGGCACGCTGCGCAAAAAGCCCGCCGCCGAGATGCCGGAAGAAGACTGGACCTACGTAATTGATGTCAACCTGAACGGAACATTTCGCGCCGATCAGGTTTTCGGGCGGCAAATGATCAAGCAGCGCAGCGGCTGCATCATCAATACGGCGTCGCTCACCAGTTTCGTCAGCTTCAACGGCGTCGCGCCTTACTCGGCCAGCAAAGCCGGCGTGGTGAGTCTAACCGAAACTTTGGCATCAGAGTGGGCGCAGCACGGCGTGCGCGTGAACGCGATTGCGCCCGGAGTGTTTCGCACGCCGCTCAATTCAGCGGCGCTCGATATTCCGGAACGCGCCGCAGCCATCAAGGCGCACACGCCCATGGGCCGCTTCGGCAACTTGCAGGAACTGGTGGGAGCGGCGGTGTTCCTGGCGTCGGAAGCGGCGGGGTTCGTGACCGGCGAGACGATTGCCGTGGACGGCGGATTCCTGGCGCGCGGCATCTGATACGATGTCCGGCATGTTGCGCTACCTCTGCGCCTCCTGCCTGATTTTCTTCCTGGCTTGCCAACTTCCGGCTCAGGCGCCGCCCGCGGCGATCACCGGAATCAATGTGGTGGATGTGGTTCGGGGGGAGATCCGCGCCGGCCAGACCGTCGTCATCGCGAACGGGATCATCGAAGCCGTTGGCCCCTCCGACAGCTTGAACATTCCGGCTGGCGCCGTGCGCATACCCGGCGACGGGCGCTACCTCATGCCGGGTTTGTGGGACATGCATGCTCACTTGCGCAGCGACCAGAAAAATCCCACAATCCGCCTGATCGACGAGAACGCCGCGCTGCTCGACCTGTTTCTGCCCAACGGCATCGTTGGCATCCGCGAGATGGGCGGCGATATCGGCGACGAGATCATGCACTGGCGCGAGGAGATTCGCGCCGGTAAGCGCACGGGTCCACGCATTCTGACGGCGGGCCGCAAGATCGATCAGGAGCCGCCCGCATGGGCCGGGTCCCTTGGACGCAAGACCCCGGCGGACGCTCGCGAAGCCGTCCGCCAGGTAAAGCAAAGCGGCGCCGATTTCGTGAAGATCTATTTCGGCAGGACGACGCCTGAAGTTCTTGGCGCCGTCATCGCGGAAGCCCACAAGCTCAACCTCAAGGTTACCGGGCACAAGCCGGTCAACATGTCCATTCAGGAATTCGTGGAAAGTGGAGTAGACGGCATGGAGCATGCCCAGTACCTTCCAGCCAGCGAACGCGGCGAGTACGACAGGTTCGCGCGCGAAAGGCGACCGGAGGGTTGACACGGCCTGGGCGCTGGAAGGCGTGGAAGCTGCCGCAAGGCTGTTAGCCATGGAAGACAAGAAGGAGAGCGAAACCGTTTATCGCCGTATGGCGGAGAAACAATTCTGGGTTGATCCAACCCTCGCGGTATTCGCGCACAGTGTGGAGAGCGGCGTTCGCGATTACGAGGCGGATGCCCGTAAGCGCTACTTCTTTCCCGCCATCTGGATTACCTGGGACCCTAAGCTAGGAATCCGCACTCCTCCGCAGGGCCGCGCGCTCGAGCTCCGGCGGATCAGCGTCAAACACTGGCAGGAAGCCACGCTGGCAGCGCACAAAGCAGGCGTGCCGATGATCCTCGGTACCGATTGCGGCGCCAACAACAATTACGTGTTTCCCGGTTGGTCGGTCCATGAGGAACTGGAAGAACTCGTCAAAGCGGGGCTCACTCCGGCCGAAGCGCTGCGCATGGCGACTGTGAATGCGGCGCGATGGCGAGGCGAATCCGACACGCAGGGTACCGTGGACCGCGGGAAAGTGGCGGACTTGCTGATCCTGCGATCCAATCCGCTCGAAGCCATCCGCCACACGCAGGAAATCGACGCGGTTTTCAAAGGTGGCAAGCGTTACGCGCGAACCGATCTGGATGGCATGCTGCACCAGGTGGAAGAGAAAGTGGCTGCGCCACTATTTTTTGATATCATCTCCGGTCAAACCCGCATGAGCTTTTTGTGGATGACGATCATCACTCTGGCGATCCTCCAGACGTCAGTTTTTCTCACTACCATTTACCTGCATCGCGCCAAAACTCACCGCGGCCTCGAAATACACCCCGCGCTCGGGCTGCTGATGCACATTGAACTGAGCCTGTTTACCGGCATCGTGCCGCGCGAGTGGGTGGCCGTTCATCGCAAGCACCATCAATTCTCCGATGAGGATGGCGACCCGCACAGCCCCTACCAGCACGGCATGTGGACCGTACTATTTGCCAATTTCTGGTTTTATCGGGAAGCCAAATCCGACGCCCGCATGGTGGCGAAATACACGCCGGATTGGAAAGAAGACTGGCTGGATAAAGTTCCGCACATGCATGCCGCAGTGCTGGGCGGGCTGGGCATTTTCATTTGGATGTTCGGCTACCTGTGGGGAGCGGCGGCGTGGCTCGCGCACGTGGTGGGATATATCCTGCTCAATTCCACAATCAACAGCGTGTGCCACATGGTCGGCTATCGCAACTGGGACAACAAGGCCACCAATTTGCAATGGGTGGCGCTGCTTACCGGCGGCGAAGGGCTGCACAACAATCATCACGAGTTTCCGACTTCGGCGCGATTTTCCTGGAAGCGTTTCGAGGTCGATCCCGCCTGGCCGGTGATTCGTTTGCTCGAAAGCCTGCGCCTGGCTAAAGTCAAGAAACTGCCGGCAGCCAAAGCCGCGTGATACCCTTGTATTAGTGAGCCGGGTAGCCATTCTGATGGTCGCTGCGTTGATCCTGGGCGCACAATGCTTTGCGGCGTGCGCCCTGATGTCTTGCGCGCGCGACGTTGCGTCCTCCAGTTGCCACCACAAACAAAGCAGCGCCCCTACGCCTTGCGGGCATCAGCTTTTTGTCAGTGAGGATGGGCGGCAGGTCAAAGCGATCATTTCCGATGGCGAAGCGTTCCTGGCTCTTGAGCCGGCGGTAATCGGGCATGTCAGCAACCCGCTGGCTCGCTCAGAACCTGTAAGTGATCCATCGCCTCCTGAGGCTAGCGGCGCCGCCGCCGGCGCTGTTCTGCGCATCTAAAACCCTTCCCAAAAAAATCATTTCTTGCAGAGGCGCAGAGACTGCGGAGTTGTCCCTGCGCGATGTAATGGGAGGTATTCATGAACAATCGAAGGAATTTCTTTGCCCGATTTGCGTCGGTTGGGGCGGGACTTTGGGCGGCTCCAAAGGTGCTGGCGCAGGGAGCCCGCAACCTTCCCGTGGAGATGCCCGATTTGCCCAAGCTGCCGTACAAGATGGTCAACGGCGTCAAGGAATTCCACCTGATCGCCGAAGTGGTCCGCACCGAATTCATGCCGGGACGCGTGGTGGACGCCTGGGGATACAACGGCAGCGTGCCCGGTCCAACCATCGAAATCAATGAGGGCGACCGCGTACGCGTGGTGTTCGACAATCATCTGCCGGAGATGACCGCCGTCCATTGGCACGGCTTCGAAGTGCCTGTCGAGATGGACGGCAGCGTCGGCCTGGGCCAGGATCCGGTGCCGCCCGGCGGGAGGTACGTCTACGAATTCACGCTGAACCAGCACGGGACCTTCTTCTATCACTCTCACTTTGCAATGCAGGAAATGATGGGCATGCTGGGCATGTTTATCATGCATCCCAAGGAACCGTACACGCCCGCCGTCGACCGCGACTTCGGCATCATCCTGCAGGAGTGGGCGCTGCTGCCCAACAATACGGTTCCCAACACGCTGTCGATGGAATTCAACTGGCTGACGTTGAATGGAAAAACCGCGCCTGCCACCACGCCCATGCTCATCAAGCAGGGCGAGCGGGTGCGCATTCGCCTTATCAATCTGGGCATGGATCATCATCCGATTCATCTGCACGGCGCGCAATTCGCCGTCACCGGAACCGAGGCCGGCCGCATTCCCCGCGAGCTTTGGTACGACCAGAACACGGTGCTGGTCGGAATCGCACAGGCGCGCAACATCGAATTCGTGGCGGCGCGCACGGGCGATTGGATGCTGCACTGCCACATGCCGCACCACATGATGAACCAGATGATGTCGATGGTGGGGCCGATCACCCACACCGGGCACGGTCTGCACACCGGCGGCGGCATGCAGGAAGGCATGGGAATCATGCGCCAGGGCGGCGCGCTGGCGGAAGAAAATGGCCCGGCGCTGGGGCGAGGAATCGGCCTCGCCGGAGATCGCGAGCGCGCCACTTCCAATCTGGTGGCCGCCGGACAGCAAATGCCGGCTGGCCACGACATGTCCGCCATGACCAAGCCGGGCGACCCGATGGAGAGGTACCCCAAGGACGATCCGGAAAAGAAAAAAATTCCCGGCTATCCGCAGGATATGTGGATGCCCATGGACGAAATCGGCGCCGGCAAGCCCGAGAACTACGGCCTGCGCAAGGGTTGGAGCGGGGCCATGATGGGCATGATGACGCTGGTTCGCGTCCTTCCGCCGGAGCTCTACGACAAGATCATGGATCTCAAAGCCAAGCAGCCGCCCGCGGGGAATAAGGAGAAGAAAGATGACATGCCGGAGCATCATCATGAAAACTAAACTTCCGCTGCTCTGCTTGTCGGTCGTGACGGCGTTTGCCGCGCCGCTTCGACTGGAAGACCTGGAGCGCATGGCGCTGGCCAACAATCCCGCGCTAGGCCAGGCGGCGGCCAGCGTGCGCGCGGCGGCGGGAAAAAGCGTGCAGGCCGGGCTGTATCCCAACCCCGTGATCAGCGCGCACGGCGACGAAATTTCAGGCGGTCCTATCATTCGCGGCGGTGAATTCGGCGGAGGATTCTCGCAACAATTGGTGACGGCCGGAAAACTTGGCTTGAGCCGGCGTGTGGCGCGGGAACATCAGAAAGAGGCCGAGGCGGACGCCGACGCGCAAAAATACCGCGTGCTGAATGCCGTGCGCTCGCTCTACTACCAGGCTCTCGGCGACCAGCGTCTGATTGAGGTGCGCACCGATCTGGCTAAGCTGGCACGGCGCGCCGTCGATATTTCCCGCGAGCTTGCCAACGTGGGCCAGGCCGATCAGCCGGACGTTCTGGCCGCCGAGATTGAAGCCGACCGTGTGGAACTTGAGCTAGTGAACGCGCAAAATGCCCGCGAGCGCACGTGGCGGCAGCTGGCGGCAGTCGTCAACGACCCCTCCCTGCAGCCGGGTCCGCTCGAAGGCGATTTGGAAAACCTGCCCACGCTGGAGCAGGAAGCAGCCCTGCAAACCATCCTGAATGAGAGCCCCGAAATTCGCGCGGCTCAGGCGGACGCGGCTCGCGCCGAAGCCGCGATGAAACGCGCGCAAGTGGAAAAAATCCCCGACATTATGGTCTCAGGCGGTGTGCGTTACAACCGCGAGTTGCTGGAGCAATCCGCCGCCGGCGGGCTGCGGCCCGTGGGCAAGGAAGGCTTTTTTGAGATCGGCGTGCAGATTCCAATCTTCAATCGCAATCAGGGCAATGTGGCTGCGGCCCGCGCCGATCTCGATCGCTCGCGCCTGGATGTCGACCGCACCAAACTCATGCTGCGCGCCCGCCTGGCAGTGGCCTACAAAGAATACCGCGATGCCGCCGCCGCCGCCGAGCGTTATCGCACGACCATGCTGCCCAAGGCGCAGAAGGCGTACGATCTGTATCTCAACAGCTTCCGCCAGATGGCAGCCGCGTATCCGCAAGCCCTGATTGCCCAGCGCAACCTGTTCCAGCTGCAGGATGGTTACGTGATGGCGCTGGTCAGCGCTTGGCAGCGATCGGTCGAGATACAAGGAATGCTGCTGATGGCGCCGGCTCCCTGATCGCTAGCAATCCTGTAACGCAGCGCTCCGGCGGCGCATCTGTCACTGAAAGCCCTTATGCGGATGAAAGCGGCGCTCTGCCTCTGCCTGGTATCTCTGCTGCCAACCAGCGGCCAGGAGACGACCTTTTCCACCGACGTCAAAGTAGTCAACGTGTTTGCCACCGTGCGTGACAAGCAGGGGAAGATCGTGCGCAATCTGACCAAGGACGATTTCGCGCTGGACGAAGACTCGCACCCGCAAACCATTCGCTATTTCGCGCAGGAAATCAATCTTCCGCTCACCCTCGGGCTTCTTATCGACACCAGCATGAGCCAGCGGCGCGTTCTCAGCCAAGAGCGAACCGCTAGCTACACGTTTCTGGAAAGAGTCTTGCGTGAAGACAAAGATCGGGCATTCGTCATTCACTTCGATCGTGAAGTGGAGCTGTTGCAGGACCTGACTTCATCCCGCAAGAAACTGGAATCGGCGCTGGGTTCGGTGGACGCGGCGGCGCCAGTTCAAAGAAGCGCTGGAGGGCGTCCCGGTGGCTCTGGACGGCGCGGAGGCGGCACGATGCTGTACGATTCCGTGCTGCTGGCGTCCGACGAACTGATGAAGAAACAGACCGGCCGCAAAGCCCTCATCCTGCTCTCTGATGGCGTGGATAACGGCAGCAAGGTCAGTCTGTCGACCGCCATCGAATCGGCGCAGCGGGCTGACACCCTGGTTTACTCGGTGCTGTTTGCCGATCCGGACGCCTATGGCGGAGGCGGACGCCGGGGCGGGTACGGCAGAGGCGGGCGCGGCAGGTATCCGCAGCAATCCCGTCCCGATGGCAGGAAAATTCTCGAACGTCTCTCCCGCGAAACGGGCGGCGGTTTCTTTGAAGTGACCAAGAAGCAATCGATCGAGCAGATCTACGACCGCATCGAGGAAGAACTGCGCAACCAGTACAGCCTGGGCTATACCTCCACTACCGCGGGCACCGCCGGCGGGTTCCGCAAAATTCAGGTGACCACGCCTAGACAAAAAGGCCTGATTGTCCAGACTAGGGATGGCTACTATCCGGCGCGATGACCTCGATGTGCTGGCCATCGGTGCGAATCGTGATCAGCCCCATTTTATCGGTGCGATAAGTGGCGGTACGGTGCTCGGCTAGCCGGCCCAATACATCCGCGTGCGGATGGCCGTAGGAATTTTCGAAGCCCGCTGAGATCACCGCAAACGCGGGATGCACCAAATCCAGGAACGCTTCGCTGGTGGATGACTTGCTGCCGTGGTGGGCGATCTTGAGCACGTCGGCCGGTTGAATCAGGTTCCCGGCGGCCATGGCTCTCTCGATGGGGCGTTCCACGTCGCCGCTCAAGATGAAAGAACGACGGCCATAGTCCAGCCTGAACACCAGCGAATCGTTGTTGCGCGGCGCCGCGGCGGGAACATACTCAGCAAGCGGCGCAAGTATCTCTACATTCACGCCGCCGTAGACGAATCGCCGCCCTTGCTGAAGGGGAACGATCTTCACGCCGCGCGCGGCCTCCAGATCGCGGAGCTGGGTCCATTCCGGACTGTCCGGTGTCGCGCCAGTCCATAATTCGCGCACGTGGAAGTTTTCGCACACCGCCCGCAACCCTCCCATGTGGTCGTCATGCGCGTGGGAGAGCGCAACGACGTCGAGCGTTCGTATGGAGCGGTTCCAGAGGTAAGGCGAAACCACGTCTTCGCCAATATCCAGACCGGTCTTCGGCCGCTTTCCAAACGACGGAATGCCGCCGGCGTCCACCAGCATCAGCTTGCCATCGGGAAACGCCAGCAAGATACTGTCGCCCTGGCCGACATCGATCACGGTCATCTCGAGCCAGCCCGGCGCCAACGCAGGCGCGAATGGATGCCAGACCAGCAGAGAAAAAAATACCACCGCGCCGACGAGCGAAGCCATCTTCGCCCGGCGCCAGCCGCGCGGCAGAAATGCCGTCAAGATCAACGCAGCGGCGAAAGCAGCCGGCAGCCAAACCGGCGGCGTCGGGATTCGCCAGTTTGGTTCCCAATGCGCGTGCCAGGCCACTGCGCGCTGGGAAAGCGCGAGCAGCCATCCGGCCAGGGCGGCGGCCCAAGTGGATCCCGTGAAGATGGCCACGAATCCCACCGGCACCACCATCCCCAGCAGCGGCACCACGAATGCGTTCGCCGAGAGCCCGGAGAACGATACGCGGTGGAAATACAGCGCCATGAGGGGCGCCAGGCCAAATTGAATCACCGCGGACGTGACGATCAAATCGTGAAAGAAAAAAACCGTCCGCGCCGGCGCGGCAATCGCGAAGCCGGCCCAGCGTTCCGGCAGCTTGGTCGCCAGGCTCACGGTTTCGGCGAGCAGCCGCATCTCCACGCGGAATTGGGCGGCGCGCATGGTGAAGCGGGGGTCGCGGGCGGCGTCGGTCAAATCGCTCAACGCCCGCGCCATCGGGCCGGTGCTGCGCTCGATCCACGGAACCGCGAAGGCCGCCAGGAACGCTACCGAGAGAAATGAGAGTTGGAAACTGGCCTCGAACATCTGTTCCGGGTCGAAGACCAGGAACCCAATCGCTACCGCGGCCAGCAGGTTCATCAACTGGCCCCGGCGATAGAGGAATCGCCCCAGCGTGAACAGCGTGAAACCGGCGGCTGAACGGACCACGGGCGCCTGCCATCCCGTAACGACGGCGTACACCCAGGCAGCTAGGGTAGTGAGGCACAGAGCCGCGCCCGACGGCACGAAGCACAGGCGCAGCAGAAATAAAAAAACCGCCGCCAGCACCGCCACGTGCGCCCCGGAAATCACCAGCGCGTGAAAAGTGCCGGTGGCGCGGTATTCGGTAGTCCAGATCTTCTGTAGCTTGGCCGTCTCGCCGATCAGCACAGCCTGCATCATGCCCGTCTGGTAAGGCTTGCCCGCATACAGCGTTTCCAGACGGTCGAGCGCGGCGGTTCGCAGAGCAAAGATGGCGCGCATGAATTTCGAGCAGCACTCGCCCGGCAGAATTTCGACCCGCGTCCCGGAACTCGCCGAGGCGGTCCAGTAAATACGCTGGCGCGCCAGGTAGCGCACATAGTCGAACGATCCCGGGTTGCCGAAATTATGCGGATGGCGGAGACGCGCGTCGACGGTGATCCGCTGGCCGTAGCGCAAGCTTGGCGGGGCTTCCCCCTCCCCCAACCACAGCGAAACGCGGACGCGCGCTCCGCGATCGATCTCCAGCGTAAACTGGTCGCGCCCCTCCGAGAGCGCCGAAGGCTCGACCACGCATCCGGTAAAACGAACCAGCTCGCGCCCGTCAATTCCCAGATCGGGCGCAGCCGCCAACGGGTGAGCCACCCTCAGCAGCGCGCCGGCCGCCGTCAGTCCCAGCAGCGCGCACACCGCGGCTAGAACGCGGGCATCGCGCCACAGGCTCAGCAGGCCGAGGACAAAGAACGCCGCCAGTACAGCCAGGAGTTCGCGCGTCTCGAAAGGAACAAATCGCGAAACCAGGATACCCGTGGCAATGACAGCCAACGGCGCGAGCAAAGGGTCTCGCAAGAGGAAGTTGCCTTTATTTTAGCGCACCCGCGAATTACCATGGAGAATTCATGATCTTTTCGCGCACTGTCGAACATGCCATCCGCGCGCTCATTTATCTGGCCGACCTGCCGGAAGGCCATTACGCGATGGTGAAGGACATTGCCGCGCACGAGAAAATTCCGGCGCACTTCCTGGCAAAAATTCTGCAGCAGCTGGCCCGCGAGGGGATGCTGCGCTCCAACAAAGGGCCGACCGGCGGCTTCCGCCTACGCGAGCCCGCCGGAAACATTCGCCTGCTGGACGTCGTCAACATGCTGGATGGCGGCTCGGCGTGTGAACGCTGCATCGCCGGATTTCCCGAATGCACCGACGATGTCCCCTGTCCGCTGCACGACTCGTGGAAAGCGCTGCGTTCGCGTATCATGGAATATCTGGGCCGTAATACAATCGGCGGCCTGGCGGAAGCGCTTCGCGAGAAGCGCAAGGCGCTAAAACCCAAACGCAGCAAGCGCCCTGCCGCGAAGTCACGCTAAGTTCTTTTGAAACGAGAGGAAACGAATCGAATGGGTCAATCTGTACTAGTCCCGATGGTGGTCGAGCAAACCTCACGGGGCGAACGTGCGTACGATATTTACTCGCGCTTGCTGAAAGAAAACATCATCTTCCTGGGCACGCCGATTGACGATAATGTCTCCAATCTGGTCATCGCCCAACTGCTTTTCCTGGAAGCGGAAGATCCGGAAAGGGATATCTCGATTTACCTAAATTCCCCCGGCGGGTCGATCACGGCCGGCTTGGCGATTCTGGACACGATGAAGTTCGTACGGCCCGATATCGTGACGTTCTGCGTGGGACAAGCGGCGTCCATGGCCGCAGTGCTGCTGGCGGCTGGCACCAAAGGCAAGCGTTACAGCCTGCCCAATTCCCGCATCATGATTCACCAGCCCTCGATGCACGGTCTGGCTGGGCAAGCCGCGGACATCGATATTTACGCCAAAGAAATCCTGCGCATGCGCGAAACTCTCAACCAGATTCTGGCGGAATACACGGGGCAAGGCGTAGAGCGCATCGCCCGCGACGTGGATCGGGACTCCATCATGAGCGCCGAGCAGGCGGTCGAGTACGGCATGATCGACCGCGTGGTTTCGAGCCGTGAATTGGCGCCGGCGCCCGTAAACAAGTAGCCCGCCGGGGTCATGCGATTAAAGGGCAAGACCGCCATCATCACCGGTGTGGGCGCGGGCATCGGCGAGGCTATCGCTCTGCGCTTCGCCGAAGAGGGCGCCCACCTGGTGTTGAACGACATCCAGGAAAACGCCGGCGAAAAGACCCGGGACAAAGTCGAGAAACTCGGCGCCAAGGCGGCTCTGGTGGTCGCCGATATTTCCCAGGAATCCGGCGCCCGCAGCATCGCCGCGGCCGCCATGCAAGCCTTCGGCGCGATCGACATTCTGGTAAACAACGCGGCCGATTTCACTTCCAAGAGCGTCGAAAACGCCGAGCCCGCCGACTGGCAGAAGGTGCTGGGCGTCAACATCATCGGCACGGCGATGGTGTCCAAATTCGCCATTGAACACATGAAGGCGCGCGGCGGCGCGATCGTCAACATGGCGTCCATGAGCAGCATCATCGCGCAGCGCGATTTCGCTACCTACAATGCCAGCAAGGGCGGCATCCTGACGATGACCAAGTGCATGGCGCTCGATCTGGCGCAGCATAAAATCCGCGTCAACAGCATCTGCCCGGGCTGCATTTTCACCAGCGCCTCGGTCCGCGAAATCGAGCGCATGGGCCTCACCTTCGAGCAATGGCGCGACAAGGTGGCCCCGATGCATATGCTCGGACGCCTCGGTGAGCCGCGGGAAGTGGCCAATGCGGCGCTGTTTCTGGCGTCGGACGAAGCCAGCTTCATTACCGCCGCGCACCTAGTGGTCGACGGCGGTTATACGGCCTGGTAGCGCGCAGTATTTTTCGTACGCCTGATCCCAACCGGCGGCGCTACCCGGATGAAACACTTCGAGCTGCGACGAGTTCCTGACGATCGCGCGCGCCTCCGCCAAGCCGGAGACTTCACCGGCGCCGATGGCCTGAATCAGCACGTTGCCCATGGCCGTGGCTTCGGCGGGCCCCGCCACTACCGTGCGCCCCGTGGCATCCGCCACCAGTTGATTGAGCAAGCGATTGCGCGACCCGCCGCCCACGATATGAATGGTGCCGAAACGGCGCGCGAGCAAAGTTTCCAGGCTCTCCAGCACCTCGCGATAGCGCAGGGCTAAGCTTTCGAGAATCGTGCGCACGAAAACTGCGTGCGAGGCGGGTTCCGGCTGGAGAGTAGACCGGCAGTACGCGGCAATGCGCGCCGGCATATCGCCGGGCTCGAGAAACGCATCGGGATCGATTACCGCCGTGAACGGCGTGGCGGCCGCCGCCAATTCGGTTAATTGCTCGTAGGTGTATTGTTGCCCCGCCAGCTCCCACGCCCGCCGGCATTCCTGCAGCAGCCAGAGTCCCGCGATGTTTTTCAGCAGGCGCGTTTTGCCGGCCGCGCCCATTTCATTGGTAAGATTCAGGGCGAGCGAGCGCTCATCGATCACCGGCGCCTCCAGTTCCACGCCCATCAGGGACCACGTGCCAGAGCTGATGTAGCACCAGTCGCGACCCTCGGCTGGAACCGCGGCCACCGCGGAAGCCGTGTCATGGCAGCCGGTGGCGTAGACCGGCGTTTCGGCAAGGCCGGCGGCTTCGCGCACGCTTGCCAGCAGCGGCCCGAGCCTGGTTCCTGGCGACACGATCTCAGGGAGAATCCCCGCCGGTAGCCCAAGCCTTTCGAATAGCTCTTTCGCCCAGCCGCCGCGGCGCGGATCGTACATCTGTGAAGTGCTGGCGATGGTGAGCTCCGAGCGCGCCACGCCGGTCAGCCAGTAATTGAACAGGTCCGGCATCATCAGCAGGGTGCGCGCGCTGGCCAGCGCCGGCGATTCGGCTAGTCTCATTGCGTACAGTTGATACAGCGTGTTGATCTGCATGAACTGCACGCCGGAGCGCGCAAAAATATCTTCCCGCGGAATGATGCGGAACGCGGCTTCGAGCATGCCGTTGGTCCGCGCATCGCGATAGTGGCGAGGATTGTCCACCAGCGCGCCATCGGCGCCCAGCAGCGCGAAATCCACGCCCCAGGTATCGACGCCGATTCCCGCCAGCGTCAGGCGGCGCTCGCGTCCGGCGATTGCCAGGCCTCGCTGAATATCGTGCCAGAGGCGCAGCGTATCCCAGTAGAGCGCGGAAAGCGCGCGCACAGGCGTGTTGGCAAAACGGTGCAGCTCTTCCAGCATCAGCCGGCCGCCAGTGAGCGTGCCCAGAATGGCGCGGCCGCTTTCGGCGCCTAAATCGAACGCCAGATATTGTGACATCAGATTTCGATAACGACTTTGCCCACGCCGTCCGTGTAAGCGGCGATCTTTTCGAACGCGGCCGGCGTCTGCTCCAGCGGCAGCAGATGCGTAATCAGAGATTCCGGAATGCGTCCGGATTGCATCAGCTTTATTGCCGCGTGCCCGTTGTGATTGGAACGCTTGATGGTCTGGATGTTCAACTCTTTCCCCATGGCTGTGTGAATATCCACCGGAAAACTGAGCTCGCTGGGGATGCCGATCAGCACCACGCGCCCGCTTAGCCGGGCGATTTGCATGCAGGTGTTAATGGTTTCGGGCGCGGCTGCCGCATCGAAAACCACGTCCACGCCGCGGCCGCGAGTCTCGTCCCTGACCGCTTCCACCAGCTGCCGCATCGTCGCGACGCAAACGTCGGCGCCCATCTCTTTGGCGAAAGCCAGGCGATGCGGAACTTTGTCCGCCACGAAAATCCGCGATGCTCCGGCAGTGCGCGCGACCGCCGCGGTCAGCAATCCGATGGGCCCGGCGCCCATCACCGCCACCGTATCGCCCAGGTGGATTTCGGTCAATTCCAACACATGAAGCAGCACCGACACCGGCTCGATGACGGTCGCTCGCGCAAAGCTCATGCCGACCGGAACGGCCACCATGTTGCGCACCGGAATTGTAGCGTACTCGCGAAAAAATCCAAACGCCTGCGGACTGCCCATGAAAACGGATGACGAACAATTGTTGTGCCGGCCGCTGAGGCAGAACTCGCAATGGCCGCAGGTAATCGCCGGCTCCATGGCAACTTTTTGACCGGCGGCGAATTCTGTTACGCCTTTTCCAACAGCCACGATTTCCCCCGCCGGCTCGTGTCCCAGTATTTGCGGATACACAGCGCGAAAACTACCCACGCCGCCTTCCAGATACCAATGCATGTCGCTGCCACAGATCCCCACCGCGCGCATCCTTACCAGCGCCTCGCCCGGTCCCGGGTCGGGCGGCATCGGCATTTCACGCGGCTCCAGCACGCGCGGCGCCACCATCTGGATCGATTTCATCTGGGCCAGTATAACTTGGCTGCAGACCCGTCGCCGGAGTCAAAACGTTGGTAGAATCTAGCTTCGATGGTTCGCGCGCGCCTCATTCTCTTCTTACTGCCCGGCCTGCTGGCCGGATTGGACCGCAACATTCGCCTGGAAAAGCCGTGGGCGGAGAGCGTTACGCTGGCCGCCGGCGAGACCGTCGAAATCTCGGCGGGCGTAGCCGCGCCTTCCACGCTGCCGGTGAACGGCCGCGTAGCAGTCGCATGGACCGCGCCGGTAGCCGGCGCCAGTCTGCGCAAAGTGCTTCACGCGCTCGATCCTGACGTCTACTTCGTCTATCGCGCGCCCGTGGCCGGGAAGTATACCCTCGCCATCCAGCCGGTGACGGACGAAACGCCGCTGTTCAATTCTCCGCGCTGGCGGGAAAGCGGAATTATCCCGGCGGTCAACGAATTTCCCCGATTGACGCCGTGGCCCGCGGGTAAAAGCGTTGCCATGCGCATCGCGGTCAAGCCGGTCGAGTTCGGCGCGGCGGCGCGCCACATGATCGTCGAGATGGAGCCGAATAATTCGATTGAGATGGCGCAAAATATTCCGCTCGAAGCCGGCAATCAGGATCAAACACTGCACATCACCGGCGGCGCCGACGACATCGAGTATTTCGACAACGGCGCGGTGGGCGATTCCGGCGACGACTGGTTCCGCATCGAATACAAAGGCACCGAACCCCGCCTGTTCACGGCGAACCTGACATTTGCCGATCCGCTGGTAGCCGCACGGCTGCGTTTCTACACCGCCGACCATGCCGAGTACAAAGAAGGCATGAACGCCAACGAGCGCGTGCACCAGCAGATTGAAGAGCACCGCACCGAGATCAATCGCATCCTGAAGCCGGGCGGCGTTTATTTTTTGCGCGCGGAAGCCAACTCTCCGGGTTACGAGATCGAGCTGCGCATCCGCCGGCCGGCGCCCTATACGGATCCGCACGATGCCATTCGCCAGGGACTCTACGATCATCTGGCGCAAGTGGATGCGTGGCTGCTCAACCGTCCGCGCGGCGCAAGCGTCGAGCGCCGCATCCGCGACACCGGCAACTTGCTGGGCACCGGCTGCATGAGTTGCCACACGCAATCCGGCGTGTGGGGCTCGGCCGTGCCTATCCAGCGCGGCTACCGCCCGGAAAACGTGCAGAACTTCCGCCACCTGATCAACGTGATGTACGAATCGCTGCGGCCCACTAATTTTCTGAAGGACGCCGCCAACAATACCAGCCTTGCGCCTTACGATCTGGGCGATGGCCCGGCAGGCACGCGCGTGGCCGGACACAATGTGGCCACGCTCGAACAACTGATGCCGGCTCGCAAGCTGCAAGCCAAACAGCAAATCCGGACCGCCAATTTCGTGCTGCAATCGAGCGATCCGGGCGGCATCAATGCCGCGGGGCCGGGCTCGAACGTCGGACAGGCCGTGGTTTACAACTACGCCGGCGAGATTCTGCGCGTGGCCTGGGATAAGACCCACGAAGCGAAATATTTCGAGGCCCTGGAGGAAAAAGCCGAGAAGATGCTGGGCGTGCTGCCCAAGTTTACCGACGACATGGCGCACCGCATCGAATTTTTCCGCAACGTTTTCCCGCGCGATTACCTGGCGCTGAAAGGCAACACGGAGGAAGCCCGCTCGTTCATGGCGCGTGTGGCGGCGCAGCTCGAGACCGACGAAGCGCGCTTACGCAAGTCGCAGCGCGAGGATGGCACCTGGGGTTTCACGCCCGGGGTGGTGGACCCCAAGGACGATCCCGCTCCCACGGCCCTGGCAGTGTGGGCGCTCGCCGCGCTGGGCTACAAGGACGACGACCCCGTGGTCGCCAAAGGCGTGCAGGCGCTGCTGCGCATGCAGGATCCCTGCGGCCGCTGGAACAAGAACGCGCTCACCGGATTCGTCACCACGTCGTACGCCCTGCACGCGCTGGCGCGTTTGTATCCGGATACGCCGCGGCCCCTCGTGCGCGCCGATTTCGAGCCGCGTCCCGATGAATCGCTAAGCGATACTATCGCCCGCTTGCGCGCGCTCGCGCAGCAGTCCGATCCGCAATTTATTGATTTGATCCTGCCGGGCGCGACTCATGCCAGCCCGCAAGTGCGTTACTGGGCCATGATTGGGCTGGGCGCAGCCCATGCCGATGCCGGCGTTGCGCCGTTGATGCTCGGGCTTGCCGATTCGGTGAAAATGGTGCGCGAAGCGGCGCGCTGGGGCTTGCGGCAAACGCTGCTGGACGATCGCGGCTGGAACGAAGTCTACACGGCGTACGCGCGTGGCGGCGATATCACTCGCGAGCAAATTGCCGCGGCGCTCATCATGCGCGCCGATGCGGTCATGACGGGGGCCCACGCCGATCTTCCGCGGCTCACGGCCATGATGGATCGCATGATGAATCGCGATCCAAGTCCGGCGGTGCGGGCGTGGTCGGTGCGCGCGGCGTGGAACTGGTGGATCTGGAATCCGCCGGTGCGGACGGCGCTGAACGCTTCGTTTCTAGCCATGCTGGAACGGCCGGAGCCCAATGTGCTGGTGGAAAATGCGCAGCGCTATCAGACCCAGGCGCTCTTCATCGCCAATGGACACAGGGCCAACGGCACCAACGACCACCAGTATTTGGAGCTGGCCCAACTGTTCGATGCGATTTCGAAAAAGCTCGATCGCCCCAATCCCACGCTGGTGAAACACATTGTTGCCGTGGCGGGAACCTATTACAACATGGCCGGCGGCGATGGCGGCCCCGGGCAGCTGGGCTACACCACCGAGCACAGCAAAGACATGGTGGGCAAGGCGGTGGTCGCGTATTGGAATCGCGCGGAGAATCGTAAAAATGAAAATGGCGTGCGCCTCTCGCTTGAAGCCGCCGCCGGCGCCAGCTATGAGCCGCTACAGAAAAAGCTGCTGGTCTTCGCCAAGAACGGGCCGGAGAATTTGCGCCCGGTCGCAGCCACTTCGATGTCCGATCCGCGCTTTATTTCTCTGCCCGGAACGCAGGAATTTGTCGAGCCGCTGATCGAGCAGGTGAAGCGCGGCGCAGTGGACGTCGACCGGCGCGATCAGCTTTCCAAACCCGTGATGCGCCTGTTCAATCGTGGCCACTGGAATATTCCGGGGACTGAAGAACAGCAGCGCCTGCTGTTCGCCGCCCTCATTCCGAAGCTCGATGATGGCAAAAGCGAATCGCAGGAGTATCTGGCCGAGCAGTTGGGCCTTCTGCTGTCCGATAATCCGGACCTGCACACCGATGTGGTCCTGAGCCTGTTCCCGAAAACGTTTAGCAATCGCCTGGAAGAATATTTCTGGCTGCTCAACGTGAAATGGATTCTCACGTATAAAACTTCCCTGCCCGAGGTGCGCGGTAACGCGCCCGCGGCGCCGGACTCTCTCGCGGAAATCCGCCGCCGCGCCCTGGAGTTGTTTATCAGGCAATTGTCTCCCGGGGTCGAGAATCTGCTGCGCCTCACCGCAATCTTTTACGTTCCGGAAACAGCAATACGCAGCAATCCGGAGGTCATTGCTGCCCTCGAGAAAATGGACGCGGATCCTTACAAGGATTTCGACAAGGAACTACGCGCCGCCATCGACGGCGACTCCGCGCCCGGCAAGCCACCCATGAACGCCGTTTGGATGCAAAATCTTGCGTACTTCCGCGATTACGTCATGCCCGAGATGAATCGCCCCAACCGCTACGACGAGCAGGCCTGCTTTAGCTGCCACGGTGTCGCCGGCCGCGTGCCCTCAATGGAACTGGCGGCGCCGGCTCGCAACGGACTCATCAGCGCCAAGGATTTGTGGCGCGATTACCGTGCACTTCTGGAACGCGTGAATGAGGGCGAAGTCGAGAACAGCAAACTGCTGCGCAAGCCGCTGAACGTCCAAACCGGCAAGGAAGATGGCCACCAGGGCGGCGTGCGCTATAAGCCGGATGACCGCGGCTACCAGATCATCCGGCGCTGGGTGCTGGATACCGCCGCGCTGCGCAAGAGCGGCAGCAGTGAGCTGCTTAGTCGACAACCTTAGCGGTAAGAAGTGCGCCAAGTCTTGCCCAGCCGGCGACGAAAAGCTACTCGCCCACGAAGAAGCACGACGCAATTCGTCAATGGTTTAACAAGCATTTGGAAATACCAACGCGCTTTACAGCTTCCAAACCTCCGTTCCACAGCAAGAAGAGCAAAGCCATTCGTGGTTCAAGGATACAACGCATGAACATCTGGATCGC
>JACPNO010000059.1:75943-95877 GCA_016185465.1 Candidatus Solibacter usitatus | reverse complement strand
CACCTCGCTGATCGATACCCCTTGTTCCAGCCGCCGGACGGCGGCCAGTTTAAACTCCTGCGTGAACTGCCTGCGTGACAAACCCATGACTCAATTCTCCATTCAATGAAAAATGAGTCTTAACTGCTTGTCTCAAAAATGGGGACCAGTCCAGCCATCGCGCGCTTCGCCTAATACGCAGTGCGCGCACACTGTCACGAAATAGGCGCCGCTTTGAGCGTAATCAAAACCCTCTAGGCGGATCGATTTGCGCTCTGCGCTACAATTTTGGCGCGTAATAGCCTTTGCGGGCTCGTACCAAAAGGTCCTTGCGGTTGGCGACTTTCAAATCCACTCGGTGATACAAGCCATCGGTTTTCAGCGGCTCGGGGCGGTAAAAAATGTTGTACTGATGGCGCAGCTCATTGGCGATGTTTTCGAATGATTGCGACAGGTCGGTAACCTTGAACGGGAAAAATGCCTGTCCGCCGGTTTCCGTGGTGAGGTATTTCAGGATCTTGTCGCCATCGGTATCGATGCGCGAGATATTTGTTGAAATCCCATAAATCACGCAATCGGATTTCTGGGCCATTTCCAGGGCCTGCTCGCGAGTCATGCGGCTCTGATTGTCGTCGCCATCGCTGACGATGATGATGGCGCGGCGAAATTTGTGGCGCGGTTGATCCTGCTGCAGCTTGTCGCGGGCGGCAAAAAAAATGGCATCGAACAACGCCGTGCCGCCGCCGGGACGAAGGCCGCGCACGGCCGCGGCCAGCTTCTCAGGATCGTCGATGAGATCCGAGACCAGCTCGGCTTCCGTATCGAAGCTCACGATCATGGCGCGATCCTGCCGCGGCCGGACGACGCTCTTGATGAACTCGACCGCCGCCTCCTGCTCAAACTTGAAGCGGTCGCGAATGCTATTGCTGGTGTCGATCAGGATGGCCAGGCGCAGCGGCAAATCGGTTTCCGCCGTGAATTCCTGAATCACCTGCGATTTCTTGTTCTCGAAAACCTGGAAGTCGTCCTTGCTGAGGTCGGTGATGAAGCGGCCCTTCTTGTCGGTGACCGTGAACAGCATGTTGACGCGGGTGACGTCCAGGACGATGCGCGATTCCTGCCCCTCGGCGGCCGGCGGCGGCTGCTGCGCCGCCATGAACACACTGAGAGCGACGATTCCCCAAGCCAAGCGCAACCTCATATTCATTACATTATAGCCGCGACATCCAGGCCTCAAGCTCGGCGGGCAGGGGCGAAACGATTTCGACGGCCTCGCCGGTAGAGGGCTGCGCAAAGCGGATGCGGTGAGCGTGCAGAAAGTAACGATCGGCGCGGGCGGGCGCGCCATACAAACGGTCGCCCGCAACCGGATGGCCGATGCTGCTCAGATGCACCCGAATCTGGTGGGTGCGGCCGGTGCCGATGCGCACTTCGAGCAGGGTGAAATTGGGGAATCGCCGCAGGACGCGATATTCGCTCCAGGCGTGGCGTCCGCCGGCCAGGCGCGTGGTCATGCGGACGCGGCGCTGGGGATCGCGCGCAATCGGCTTGTCGATCCTGGCGGAATCCAGCTTGACGCGGCCATGCACTAGAGCCAGATAAACTTTCTCGACTTTCCGCGCGGCGAATTGTTCCGCGAGACGGCGATGGGCGGCGTCGTTTTTCGCTACCAGCACCACGCCGCTGGTGAAACGGTCCAGACGATGGACGATGCCGGGACGCATCGCGCCGCCCACGCGCGAGAGCGATTGAAACCGCCCCAGCAGCGCGTTCACTAGCGTGCCGGAGCGTACGCCGGCCCCGGAATGCACCGCCAGGCCGGCCGGTTTGTCGATGGCCACCAGGTCGTCATCCTCATAAAGCACGCTGAGTGGAATGGCTTCGGGGGAGGCGTCCAGAGGCGCCAGGTCGGCGGGTTCCACGTCCACTACGTCCCCGGCACGGACGCTGTAAGAGGGCTTTTGGGCCGCCCCGTTCACCAGCACCCGGCCGGCCCGCATCCACTCCTGAAGCCGCGACCGGCTGAAGCCAGCTAAACGGGCTTGGAGTAAATGATCCAAGCGTTTACCGGCATCCTGCGGGCCGGCGACTTCCCGTAAATGGGGCCCCTGGGGCATAGTCAGAGGGTAGCAATTCCGCCGGAAGGCGATTTCCTGTAACCTTTGGACGTTCACCCGGTTTTGTAGGGTGGACGGCCAAGATGAGGCAGAGAACTTAGTGGATAACCGGCCGGACGATCAAGAGATGCTCGCGGTACGCGAGGGCGACGTGGGGAAGATGGGAACTTTGTTCGAGCGCCATCACCGAATGCTTTTCAACTTCTTCCTGCGCCTTACCGGCAGCCGAGCGATCAGTGAGGACCTGGTACAGGATGTGTTCTTTCGCATGTTGAAATACCGGCACACCTACCAGCCCGAGAACAATTTTATGGCCTGGATGTATCGCGTGGCTCGCAACGCGCACCTGGATCACGCTCGCAAATTCAAACTGGAGCTGGTTCCGGACACCGACGAGCAGCCTTGGGAGCCGGCCAGCCACGATCCCAGCCCGCACCAGAAGCTGGAGCAGGAGCAGGAAGTGGCGCTGCTGCGGCGAGCGCTGGGCAAGCTGCCGGTGGAGAAACGCGAAGTGCTGGTGTTAAGCCGTTTCCAGAATCTGAAGTACGAGGAAATCGCCGAGATCATGGGATGTGAAGTGGGCGCGGTGAAGGTTCGCGTGTATCGCGCCACCAAGGAACTGAGCGAGATTTATTTTGAGCTCGCAGGGGAAAAAGCGTCATGAAATGCGAACAGCTTAAAGAAATGCTGCCGGATTACTGGAGCGGCGCGCTGGATCAAACCGGAAAAGCCGCGCTGGAGGCCCATCTGGCTGGCTGCGCGCTGTGCCAGCGGGAGTTCGAACAACTGGGATCGGTGTGGCGCAAGATGGGAGCGATTCCCGAAGAGCGGCCCAGCGCGGCCATGCGAGCGCGCTTTGAAGCCACTCTCGAGGCTTATGAGCACGGGCTGCAGCAAGCCCGGCGCGTCGAACGGCGCAAGAAGCTGGACCACTGGCTGGCGGGCTGGTGGCCGCAACAGCCGGCTTTCCAATTCGGATTCGCAGTCGCATTTCTGGCCGTGGGGTTACTGGTGGGGCATTCGATCGGGCGCGGGACGGCATCGCCGGTGAGCAGCGGCGCGAGCAACATCGAGATTACGCGTCTGCAGGAAGAGATTCACGATACCCGGCAATTGGTGACGCTTTCGATGCTGCAGCAGCAATCGGCGGGCGACCGGCTGCAGGGAGTGAATTCCAGTTATCAGATTCGCCAGCCAGACCCGCCGGTGCTGGACGCTCTGCTGCACGCCGTGAATTATGACCAGAACGTGAACGTGCGCCTGGCCGCGGTGGACGCGCTGCACCGGCCGGCTTCGACCACCGAGATCGTGCGCAAGCGGCTGATCGAATCCCTGCAGCGGCAGGATTCGCCGATGGTGCAAATCGCACTGATCGATTTGTTGGTCGAGATCAAGGAAAAAGAAGCTCGTGAGCCGCTGCGGGAGCTGGCTGCCAAGGCCGATGTCAATGCCGCGGTCCGCACACGCGCCACTTGGGCGCTGGAGAGAATCCAATGAAGAGTGTCATCGCAATTCTGCCCGTCTGCGCGCTGCTGGCGCTGGCCCACGATCACGACCGCAACCGCTTCGACGTGGAAGAAAAAGAATCGACGCAGCACACCTACCCGCGGGCGGCGACGGTGGACGTCGACAACTTTGACGGCTCGATCACGGTGACTGGCTCGAATACCGGCGACATCCAGGTGGTGGTCAACAAGACCATTCGCGCGGAATCGAAAGAGAAGATTCAGGAAGCCAAGCGCGACGTGAAGCTGGATGTTTCCCAGTCCGATAGCGCCCTGCACTTGTATGTGGACGGCCCGTACCGCTGCCACTGCGGCGACGGCTTCATGAATTTTCGCGGCTCCAGGCATTACGGCTACGAGGTGAGCTACGAGTTCATTTTGAAAGTGCCGCGCGAGACCAACCTGCATCTGCGGACGGTGAATCACGGCGACATCAGCGTCAAGAACACTTCCGGAACGTTTGATGTGGACAACGTCAACGGCGGCGTGGAGATGCTGGAAGTGGCCGGCTCGGGACACGCTTATGCGCTGAACCGCCCGCTCAAAGTGACGTTTACCAAGAATCCACAAGCCAACAGCTACTTCGGCTCGCTCAACGGCCTGGTGGAGGTGGCCTTCCAGCCGGATCTGAATGCCGATCTGCGGATGAAAACGTTCAACGGAAATTTCTACACCGATTTCGAAGTCACGCCGCTGCCGGCCCTGCCATCCACGCAAGAGCGCCGCAACGGAAAGTTTGTTTACAGGAGCAACGAGTTCACCGGCGTGCGCGTGGGACGCGGTGGGCCGGAAATTAAATTCGACGCTTTTAATAGAGACGTACGCATTATCAGGAGAACAAAATGAAAATCATTCGGTTTGCCATTCTTACTTCATTACTGGCAGCAGCAGTCTACGCGCAGGATTCCGCCGATCGCGTAACGGTACCGTTCAGCAACCAGACCCGGACGCGCATGCTCAAAGCGCATCTGACCACCGGCGGTATCACGGTGCGCGGATACGCCGGCAAGGATGCCACGGTCGAGGGACGCGGCGGCGATGGCCGGGAGCGCGACCGGGACCGTGATCGCGATCGCGGCCGCAACACCGAAGGCATGCGGCGCATCGATAACGTTTCCTCCTACGGCCTCACCGTCGAGGAAGAGGACAATGTCATCACCGTAAGCACGCGGTCTCCCAATCGCTACACGGAGCTAGTGATTCAGGTGCCCGTGAACACCAATCTGAAATTGAATGTGACCAATGGCGGCAATATCACGGTGGAAAATGTCACCGGCGAAATCGAAGTCAATAACGTGAACGGCGGCGTCCGGCTGACCAACGTCGCCGGCTCGGTAATCGCGCATGCCCTGAATCACAACGTCTTCGTGACCTTGACCAAGGCAACCCCGGACAAAGCCATGTCGTTCAGCTCACTCAACGGGGACATCGATGTCACTCTGCCCGCCGACATCAAGGCCAAGGCCAAGCTCAAGACCGATAACGGCGAAATCTATAGCGATTTCGATGTCAAAATCGATCCCAGCTCCCGCCAACCCATCGTGGAAGAAGGCCGCTCGGGCGGAAAATACCGCGTCCGCATCGACAAGACCATGTATGGTCTCATCAACGGCGGCGGACCTGAGTTTCTGTTCCAGACATTCAACGGCGCGGAAAGTCGACGCTGCTGGCGATTCTAGGCTTGCTGGATTCGCCTTCGCAGGGCAAGTACCAGCTCAACGGCAAGACCGTCGAGCAGCTCGGCGCCAACCAGCGGGCGCGCATCCGCAATCAGGAAGTCGGCTTCATCTTCCAGGCCTTCAACCTGATCGGCGATCTCAACGTGTTCGAGAACGTCGAGCTGCCGTTGACCTATCGCCGCACACCGGCGGCGGAACGCAAGCAGCGCGTCCACGAGGCGCTCGAGCAAGTGGGGATGGCGCACCGAAATAAGCACTATCCCAGCCAGCTCTCCGGCGGCCAGCAGCAGCGCGTGGCGGTGGCGCGCGCCCTGGTGGGACGGCCTTCGATTCTGTTAGCGGACGAGCCGACGGGGAATTTGGATTCGGCCAACGGCGAGGCGGTGATCGGAATTCTGCGCGACCTGCATCAGAACGGATCTACGATTTGCATGGTGACGCACGACCCGCGCTATGCCGCCTACGCCGACCGGACCATTCGCATCTTCGACGGCCAGGTAGTGGAAGAGCAGACAAAGGTAGCGTAGGAGCATGCGGAAGTTCACCACATTAGTCGCCGTTTTTGCGGTGGCGTGCGCGGCGTATGCCGCTCCACCAGCCACAGAGACCGCGCACATCCAAAAAATTGCCGGGACGGTTCTCGAAATCCCGATGGGCAAGCAACCGCCGCTGCGCCTCAGCCTGGCTCAGGTCATGAAGGCGTACAACGTGCCGGGGCTCAGCGTCGCGGTGATCGACAACTATCAGATCGTGTGGGCCAAGGGCTTCGGCACGATTGGGCCCGGCTCGAGCGAGCCCGTGAAAACGAGCACTCTGTTTCAGGCGGGATCGATCAGCAAGCCGGTGGCGGCGGCGGGCGCCTTGGTTCTGGTGGAAGCGGGCAAGCTTTCGCTCGATGAAGACGTGAACCGCAAATTGAAGACCTGGAAAATCCCGGAGAACGAGTTCACGAAAACGGAAAAGGTCACGCTGCGAAGGCTGATGTCGCACACCGGCGGTCTGACCGTGCATGGATTTCCGGGCTACGACGTGGATGCGCCCATGCCGACGCTGGTGCAGATTTTCAATGGCGAAAAGCCGGCCAACACTGCGCCCATCCGCGTCGATACGGTGCCGGGCACGCTCGACCGGTATTCGGGCGGCGGCGTCACCATTGAGCAGCAGTTGATGATGGACGTCACCGGAAAACCGTTTCCGGCGCTGCTGCGTGAAACCGTGCTGGACAAGATCGGGATGAACGACAGCAGCTACGAGCAGCCTCTGCCGCCGGCGCGCGCGGCGCACACGGCCATCGGAACTTATCAGAATGGCAAGCCCGTGCATGGCAAGTGGCACCTGTATCCGGAAATGGCCGCGGCAGGGTTGTGGACCACGGCGACGGATCTGGCGAACTTCGCCATCGAGATTGCGCAATCGAGAAATGGGAAGTCGAACAAAATTCTTTCCCAGAAAATGGTGGAGGAGATGCTGACGCCGGTGCGTCAGGGCGCCGGTCTGGGATTTTTCACCGACAAGGGAAATCCCGGCTTCTTCGGCCACAACGGAGCGGACGAGGGATTTCAAGCGCTGCTCACCATGAACTGGCAAACAGGGCAGGGCGCGGCCCTTATGGCGAATTCGGACCATGGCATCGCCGTTGCCGACCTGATGCTGCGCAGCATTGCGAAAGAATACGGGTGGAATTTCAAATTCGAAAGGGAGCCGCCCACGCTGCGGCTGGTGGCAATGGTACGGGGTGTGCAGGTGGCGCTCGACCGCGTTGCCGAGCTGAAGAAAACGGGCGCGCTCACGGACCAGGACGCAGAAAACGAGTTGAATCGGATGGGCTACCTGCTGCTGTTCGGCGGACACGAGCAGGATGGCATCAAAGTTTTCCAGAAAAACGTGCAGGATCATCCCGAGTCGTGGAATGTGTACGACAGCCTGGGTGAACCTTACATGACAACCGGCCAGAAAGCATTGGCGATTCAGAATTACGAGAAATCCCTGCAACTGAATCCGGATAATAATCACGGCAAACAGATGCTGGAAAAAGCGCGGTCGATGAAGTAGCGCTCAGCCCGCCAGCTTGCGCAGCGACTCCGTAAACGGCGCGCGTGCCACGCCGTTCTCCGTAATGATTGCCGTCACGTAGCGATTGGGCGTGACATCGAATGCCGGATTCTCCACTGCCGTTCCTGCCGGCGCAATGGGCACGCCAGACACATGCGTTACCTCAGAGGCGGCGCGCTGCTCGATGGGAATCTGGTCGCCGGTTGCAAGCTTGAAATCCAAAGTTGAAATCGGCGCCGCCACGTAGAACGGAATCTGATTTTCTTTGGCAAGGACGGCAACTGAGTACGTGCCGATTTTGTTGGCGACATCGCCATTGGCGGCGATGCGGTCGGCGCCCACCACCACGCAGCCGATTCGGCCCTGGCGCAGAAAATGCCCTGCCATGTTGTCGGTAATCAGCGTGGCAGCGATGCCATCCTGCTGCAGCTCCCAGACTGTCAGGCGCGAACCCTGCATGAATGGCCGTGTCTCATCGGCGAACACGTCGATCTTCTTTCCGGCGGCGACGGCGGCGCGAATCACTCCGAGCGCGGTGCCGTAGCCGGCCGTAGCCAGCGCCCCGGCGTTGCAATGAGTGAGGACGGTCTTGCCATCGGGCACCAGCACGGCGCCGTGGCGGCCGATGGCCATGTTGATCGCGATATCTTCCAGACGGATCTTTTGCGCTTCGGCGATCATGCGCTGCCGAAGCCGGTCAATCGCCAGGTCCCGGTGAGACGCGAAAACTTTCTTCATGCGATCGATGGCCCAGAATAGATTCACCGCCGTGGGACGCGTGCCGGCCAGCGTTTCGCAAATCTCGCCGAATTTGGCATCCAGAGTTTCGGCCGGCGTTTGCATGACGCCCAGCGCAATTCCCATTGCAGCTGCGACGCCGATGGCGGGAGCGCCGCGAATCACCATCGAGCGAATGGCTTCCGCCACCTCTTCATAAGTGCGGCAGGTGACGTATTTTTCTTCACGCGGCAGACGGGTCTGGTCGATCATGACGACGCCGGCGTCGGTCCATTGAATGGTTTCTACCATGTGGTGGGGATCTTATTGCCCTGGGCGAGCAGGGCGGCAAAAAACAGGAAATTGTAGGAGGCGTGCATGATGCTTGAAGCTCTGGTCGATCCCGTGATGTGGCGCATCCATCCGAACGCGATGCCGGCCAGAGTGATGAGCAGCGCGTGCCGCCAGCTCCACGCGTATTGCGCCAGATGCAGCAATCCAAACGGCACCGACGCCAGAATGATGCCGCCCACCGGTCCTAGCGAGCGCACCAGCAGCGGCTGCAAAAATCCGCGAAACGCCAGCTCTTCGCACACCGGTCCGAGCGTGGTGGCGAACACGGCCAGCAGCAATACGGAAGTGCGGTCGGTGAGCATTTCCTTCATGGGATTGGCCACATCCGGGGTCTCCAGCAGCGCGCCGATCGAGGCCACGGCAACGGCCAGCAGGAATCCCAACATCACTTCGCGCATCACACTGATGCGCGCCGGAATCCAACGCAGCGATTCCCAGAATGGGCGCCCGTAATGCAGCTTGAGAAGGAAATACAACGCCAGAAACAGAAGGCCATACCCTAGAAATTGCGCCGGCAATAATTCCAGCGCTTTGCTGTGCACGTGCAAACCCAATAGCCAAGTAACAGCTCTCACGATCACGCCGCCCATCACCAGGCAGGGGAAAGCGAAGGCGAAAAAGAACGCTACGTCGGTGAACTTCCAAAATGGATAGTCCTCCACTGGTGCCGGTTCGACGGGAATCGCTGCGTTGATTTCAGGTTCCATCGCTCTCAATCAAGACCGCGGCCAGCAGCGGCAGCATCAATTCGTGATGTCCGGTGATGGCAATGCCGGCTCCGCCCGCTTGGGCGTGGGGGCGTTCAACGACATTCACGCGCGGGCGGTAGTGCTGCAGAAAATCCAGATTCACGGTGGTAAATTCTTCGAGCGGACGGCCCAGGTTGCGCACCGCCGAGACGGCTTTCAGGAAAACTTCGGGCATCACTACCGCCGATCCAATGTTCAAGTAGACGCCGCCCTGATGCATTTCCGCGACCAGCGCGCAGAACAGGCGGAAGTCGCGATGAGTGGCCCGGCCCAGCGCGCCCGGGTCCACGGCGGGATGCATATGCGGCGTATCCGTGCCCACCGCGACGTGCACCGTCACCGGAACCGAAGCGCGATAGGCAGCCAGCAGCAGGCTCGATCCCGCGAAATTCGGATCGGCGATGGTTTCCAGCCGCCTGCCCAACGCCTCGCCCATGCCGAGAGAATCGCGATCGCCGGCGACGATGGCTTCGTTGGTCTCGCGTCCGGTTTCTTCGGCGGCGCCGAAGCGTCCATCCGGCAGCACGGCTTCAACGTCCTCGCTGGTGGCGCCCGCGAGCGCAATTTCAAAATCGTGAATGGATGCCGCTCCGTTCATGGCAAATCCAGTGGCGTACCCGCGGCGCATCAGATCGGCCAGCACCGGCGCCAGGCCGCACTTGATGACGTGCCCGCCCAATCCCCATAGTATGGGTTTGCGCGCCTCGCGTGCTTTTTGCAGAGCGCCGGCTAGCGCGCGAAACGAATCGGCCGCCAGCAATTTGGGCAGCGAATCCAACCAGCCGCTGATTCCCGCACCCTTCGAATACGGCGCCGCAAAATCGGCCGCTTTTACTTTGCCGTCGCGCGCTTTGAGCGGCACGGTTTTCAACTTTGCCAGATCGATGGGGCGCGCGGTGTATTTGCTCACGCGGCCTGCCCCGCGCCCAGCACTTTGCGAAGCGCCTGCGCCGTGTAGCTTTTCTTCGATCGCACTACTTCTTCGGGCGTGCCTTCCACAATCACGCGCCCGCCATGTTCGCCGCCATCAGGGCCGAGATCGACAATCCAGTCCGCGGTCTTGATAACGTCGAGATTATGCTCGATGACGACCACTGTATTTCCCAAATCGACAAGGCGCTCGAGCACGGCGAGAAGCTTGCGCACGTCGTCGAAATGCAGCCCGGTAGTCGGCTCGTCCAGCACGTAAAACGTGCGCCCGGTCTGGCGTTTGCTCAATTCGCGAGCCAGCTTGATGCGCTGGGCTTCGCCGCCGGAGAGTGTGGTGGAAGACTGCCCCAGATGAATGTAACCGAGGCCGACATCGGCCAGTGTTTGCAGCTTGGCGCGAATTTGCGGATGATTCTCCAGCACCGGCAAAGCTTCTTCCACGGTGGCGTCCAGCAGATCGGCAATCGAATAGCCCTTGTATTTCACCTGCAGCGTTTCGTGATTGTAACGCCGCCCGCGGCACAGATCGCAGGTGACGTACACGTCGGGCAGAAAATTCATTTCGATGCGTTTCAGCCCGTCGCCCTGGCATCCTTCGCAGCGGCCGCCCTTGACGTTGAAGCTGAATCGCCCCGGCTTGTAGCCGCGCTCGCGCGATTCGGGCAGCATGGCAAAAAGGTCGCGGATGGGCGTGAACAGGCCCGTATAGGTCGCTGGATTCGAGCGCGGCGTGCGGCCGATCGGCGATTGATCGATGCGAACCACTTTGTCGATATGCTCCAGGCCGGTGATCTTGCGGTGAGCGCCGGGCTCCTCGCGCGAGCCGTAGATCTCGCGGGCCAGCACGCGATACAGAATTTCGTTGATCAGCGTCGATTTGCCGCTGCCCGAAACGCCAGTGACCACTGTAAGCGTGCCCAGCGGAATTTTGACGTCGATATTTTTCAGATTGTGCTCAGTCGCTCCGGTTACCGAAAGCTGGCGGCCATTGTGGCGGCGCCGCTTCAAAGGCGTGGGGATGGCGAGTGCGCCGGAAAGATATTGCCCGGTGAGCGAATCGGGATTGGCCGCAATGCCGGCGGGCGTACCGCAGGCAACCAGCTCGCCGCCCAGCCTTCCAGCGCCAGGGCCCAGATCGATCACGTAGTCGGCGCGCTCGATGGTCTCCGCGTCATGTTCAACCACGACCACCGTGTTGCCCATATCGCGCAGGCGCGTGAGCGTATCAAGAAGCTTATCGTTATCGCGATGATGCAGCCCGATCGAGGGCTCATCCAGCACGTAGAGTACGCCGCGCAGCCGGGAACCAATTTGCGTCGCCAGGCGAATGCGCTGCGATTCTCCGCCGGAGAGCGTGGCGGCCGAGCGCTCGAGGCTCAGATAATCCAAGCCCACGTTGGAGAGAAATTCCAGACGCCGCCGGATCTCGTCCAGAACACGCGCGGCAATTTGTGATTCGCGATCCGTCAAGCGCCAGGCGCGAACCGCGGTGACCGCGCGCGCAATCGGCATGGCAGTGAGCTCCGCGATCGACATGCCCTTCACCCGTACCGCCAGGCTGGCCGGGCGAAGCCGCCTGCCTTGACAGGCTTCACACACGATGGGCGACATGTAATCGGTAAGCCATTCGCGATACTCGTCGGAGGAACTGTCAAAGCTGCGCTGCAAAATACTTAGGATCCCGGCGAAACCGTTGCCGCCCTCGATTAGCAGCTTCTGCGTTTTCTTGGAAAAGTTTTCAAACGGCGTCGCCAGCTTGATCTTGAAAAGCCTGGCGGCTTCATCGAGGGAATGGCTCATGAACGTCGAGCCGGCGCCCGGCCCCAGGCCGCCTTCGAGCAGGGGCTTGGAAGAATCCACAATCACTTTGCCGGGATCGAACGCCCACCGGTTGCCGAGGCCGGCGCAGGTCTCGCACGCGCCGTACGGGCTGTTGAAAGAGAATGAACGCGGCTCGAGCACCGGCACGCTGGTGCCGCACTCCATACACGCGAGCTTCTGCGAATAGAGCCGCTCATCGCCATTCACGACCACGATCAGCACCAGTCCATTGGCCAATTTGGTAGCGGTTTCGATGGATGCTTCCAGGCGCTTCTCAATGCCGGGGCGCACCAGCAGGCGATCGACAACCACTTCAACGGTGTGATTCTTGCGCCGGTCGAGCGGGATGTCTTCATCGAGCGAACGCAGAACGCCGTCGATCCGTGCACGGACGAAACCCTGGCGCGCCAGCTTTTCCAGATCTTTTTTGAACTCGCCCTTGCGGCCGCGAACCACGGGCGCGAGCACCATGATGCGGTCCTCGGGTTTCAGCGCCAGCACGTGCTGTAGGATTTGCTCGGTGCTCTGGCGAGAAATTTCGCTGCCGCAGACAGGGCAGTGCGGGATACCGATCGAGGAGTAGAGCAGCCGCAGGTAATCGTAGATTTCGGTGATGGTGCCGACCGTTGAGCGCGGACTGCGGCTGGTGGTCTTCTGCTCGATAGAAATCGCCGGGCTCAAGCCTTCGATGGAATCTACTTCGGGCCGCTCCATCTGATCCAGAAATTGCCGGGCATAAGTGGACAGCGTTTCGACGTAACGGCGCTGGCCCTCGGCGTAGATCGTGTCAAACGCCAGCGAGGACTTGCCGGAACCGCTCAGACCCGTGATGACGGTAAGTTTGTTGCGCGGAATCTCGACGTCGATGTTCTTGAGATTGTGCTGGCGCGCGCCATGCACCGTGATCCGGTCCAGCATAGTATTTTTGGGGAAGCTTCTTTTATTGTGGCTTGAGGGAGTGGCAGTTGGCAATCAGCTGGCGCGAGGAAGCACTTCGCGCCGGATGCGGGCGGCGGCCTTGTCGCGCGCAACGTCCAATTCGTAATCCTGCTGCAAGCCGAGCCAAAGCTCCGCCGAGGCGGGTTAAAAAGGAGGCATTCGAGGCCTACCTCTTCAGGGCTTGCCGAACGTCACGATCTGAAATGCCGAGTTGTTTTTGAAGAGATCTGCACTTGCGCGTAGGCGGAGCCGCCTTCACTGCTAGAAAAATGATCGCCGCGAGCGCCAGAGTCACAAAGAGCGGTAGCGCGAGCGTTCGAAGTTGCGGAACGAGTGCTTGCAGCACCATTAGGACTACTGCCGGTGCAGCCAAATAATTACCCTTCTTCCGAGCGGCCGTTTCAGTAACCTTCTCAGCCTTCCATTCATCGAAGGCCGCAAGGTCAGTTACCCCGAATTCTGACGGAGCCAAATCCTGTACCTTTCGCATCGTTGCGCGATAATATCATGGCCCACCGCCGTTCGGCTCACGATTCGTCAAGTAAATTGCCCTGGTTGATTTTCCATTGAGGAGCATCGCATCCCGGACGACAATAGGTCCGTTACTCAGGCGTACGGCCAATTCGGACGGCTGAACAATCCGCCATCCACCCAAATCGTTTGCCCCGTGATGAACGCCGCAGCCTCTCCCGCCAGAAACGCGACGGCGCGCGCCACGTCGGCGGGCACGCCCACGCGTCCCAGCGGCGTCAGCTTCGACCACGTGCCCGCGTAATTGCCCGCCTCATTCTTGGTCCGCTCGATCTCGACCGCCCCGGGCGCGACGCAATTCACCGTGATCCCGTACTGTCCCAGCTCAACCGCGGCCGACTTGGTGAACATCTCGATGCCGCCTTTGCTCGCCGTGTAGTCCACCAAATTAGGAAACGCAATCTTGTTGCAGCCCGAGCCGATGTTTACGATGCGCCCGCCGCCCTGCTCCTTCATGCGCCGCGCCGCGCGCTGCGTGCAGAGAAACGTGCCTTTCAAATTGGTCGCGAGGGTGCGGTCCCACTCGGATTCTTCCAAATCAAGCAGCGGCTTCCAGGTTTGCACCCCGGCGTTATTCACCAGAATATCCACGCGCCCGAATTTCTCAATCGGCGCGGCGATCAGACGGTCCACATCCGCGGAGTTCCCGACGTTGCCGCGCACGGCCAACGCACGCCCGCCCAATGCGGCAATTTCGGAGACGGTCTGGTCCGCGCCGGCTTGATCCGATTGATAATTTACAACGACCGCACAGCCTTGCCGGGCGAGCTCAAGCGCAATCCCTTTGCCAACACCTTTGCTTGCACCGGTAACCAAAGCAATTTTCGATTCCAGGGGTAGAGACACGCCCGATTCTAGCGCCGGATGTTAACCAACGACAAGATTTTCCTTTTTTCCGAAAACCGTTAGATTTAGCGTTACGGCTTAAGTTCCCTCACAACGGAGGAAGCAATTCATGGGGCTTCGATCCACCGTACTTGCGCTGGCGTGCATGTCGCTGGCCTTTGGGCAAAATCCGGCGATCACGATTGCAGTGGATGCGGCAGCCAACCGCCGGACAATCAGTCCCAACGTCTACGGAATGGCCTGGGCCGATCCAGCCGCGCTCGCCGATCTCAACTGCCCCGTGAACCGGCAGGGCGGCAACAGCACCAGCCGTTACAACTGGCAGCTCAACGCCGACAATCGCGGACAAGATTGGTTTTTCGAAAGCATCGGCGACCCAAGCGCGGCTGCCGGGGAGCGCGGCGACACGTTTATTGCCAACTCAAAATCGGCGGGTGCGCAGGCCATGCTCACCATTCCCATGGTCGGGTGGGTGGCGAAGCTGGGCGCAAACCGCGTAAAGCTGGCTGGCTTTTCCCAGGCGAAATACGGCACGCAAACCAGAAGTGATTGGCAATGGTTTGCCGATGCCGGCAACGGTGTTTTGAAAAGCACTGGCAAGAACGTCATGGGTAACGATCCCAACGATGCCGGCGTTCCCGCGGACTCAACTTATCAGCAGCACTGGGTGCAATCGCTGGTAAATAAGTGGGGCGCCGCTTCCGGCGGCGGGCTGCGCTATTACATTCTCGACAACGAGCCGAGTATCTGGCACTCCACCCATCGCGACGTTCACCCAACCGGAGCGTCCATGGATGAAATTCGCGACAAAATTGTGGACTACACCGCCAAAATCAAGGCCGTCGATCCTTCGGCAAGCGTCGTGGGTCCGGAAGAATGGGGCTGGAGCGGATATTTGCTCAGCGGCTACGATCAGCAATACGGCAGCCTGCACGGCTGGAGCTACATGCCGGACCGCGCCGCGCACGGCAACGCCGATTATCTTCCCTGGCTGTTGGATCAGTTAAGGCAAAGCGCCGTAGCCAGCGGCCAGCGGCCTCTCGATATCTTCAGTGTTCACTACTACCCGCAAGGAGGTGAGTTCGGCAACGACGTGTCCACTCTCACGCAGGCGTTGCGCAATCATTCCACACGGTCGCTGTGGGATCCGAACTACGTGGACGAAAGCTGGATCAACGACCGGGTGCAGCTGATTCCGCGGCTGCGCAGTTGGGTGAACACTCATTATTTCCCCGATACGAAAATTGCCATCACGGAATACAACTGGGGCGCGGAAGGACACATCAACGGCGCCACCACGCAGGCAGATATTCTGGGAATTTTCGGACGGGAAGGGCTCGACCTGGCCACGCGCTGGACCACACCCGATCCCGCCACGCCTACTTACAAAGCCATCCAGATGTACCGCAACTACGACGGCGTGAAGTCCACATTCGGCGACACCAGCGTGCTAGCCAGCGCGCCCAATCCGGACAACGTGGCGGCTTTCGCGGCGCAGCGCTCCTCCGATGGCGCGCTCACCATCATGGCCGTCAGCAAATATCTCGCGGGCGCGACGCCAGTGACGTTTTCTCTGGCCAATTTCGCGCATGGGGCAGCCGCGCAGGTTTATCAGCTCACCGCCGCCAATCGCATCGAGCGCCTGGCCGATGCTTCTCTCAACGGAGCCAGCTTCAGCGCGACGCTGCCGCAGCAGAGCATCACGCTCTTCGTCATCCCGCCCGCCGGCACCAACACGCTCAGTGCCCCATCCAAACTCACAATGACTGTTTCCCACCGTATCGTAACCTTACACTGGACCGATAATTCGAACAACGAAGCAGGATTCTATATCGAGCGAGCGCCGACGCGCTCGACGCAATTTGCGCGCATCGGCCAGGTAGGAATGAACGCGACATCTTTCACAGAGACGGTGCCCGCCGGAACCTATTTGTATCGGGTGCAGGCCTTTAACCAGGCCAGGGGGAAGGTTTCTTCGTACTCGAACCAGGTTCAGGTGCGCGTGCGGTGATCGTCCTTCGCGGCCTTTAGCACTGCCTTCACGGCGTCTACGCACAGGACAGCGGCGTGCTTGGATTCCGGAATCAGTCCACCCACGGCGTTTTCCACCATACCTGCGTTTACCGCGGACAGCTCGGCGCGCGTTTTCCCGGTAATCCATTCCGTGAGGGCTGACCCGGCGGCGATCGATGCCGTGCAGCCGCGCGTGAGGTAGCGCGCTGCCGTGGCGCGATCGTCAGCAAACTGCACCGACAGACGCAGAATGTCTCCGCAGATCGGGTTGCTCACTTCCACCGTGACCGCCGGAGGCGGCAGCTCGCCGACGTTACGCGGATTTTGAAAATGATCCAGCAGTTGTGCGCTGTGCATTCGGGCTATGCTTCATTTTATGCAGTCCGTAGTGGCGGCCGTGATCGAGCGGCAAGGCACGATTCTGATTTGTCAGAGAAAAGCCGGCCAAAAGCATGCGCTCAAGTGGGAGTTCCCCGGCGGAAAAGTGGAGCCGGGAGAAACGCCGGTCGCCGCCATCCGGCGCGAGCTGGAGGAGGAGTTGGGGATCCGCGCGCAAATCGGGCCGGAAATCGCGCGCTACTCGTATGCGTACCCGGGCAAGGAGCCCATTCAACTGATTTTCTATAGCGTCACGGAATTCAAGGGCCAGCCGGAGAACTGGGTTTTCGAGCGCATCTGCTGGGAAGCGCGCGGTCGGCTCACGGCTTATGATTTCCTGGAAGGAGACACGGATTTCGTGCGCGCGCTGACGTCGGGAGAAAAAGGGCGGGTTTGAAACAAAGTTTAAAATCCGCCCTACACGGGCCAAATATCGGGCGTTGCAGTAGCCAGCTCAATCCAACCCTGCTGCGGAATCGCTCCTAGCGGCAGCCCGCCTTGCCATAACGATGCCTGAAAGCGCACGGGCCCATCGGGCGCCAAGCCGAGCGACGCCAGCGGCACGGCGATTTCCAGAATCTGACGGCAGGCGCAGGTGACGCCGGCGGTAGATGTCGCCGCCCGCCCGCTCTCCAGTTGAATGGTGACTTCCGCCAGCCTGGCTGCCTCCATGCGGGTGAAGCGCAGCCGGATCTCAATCGCGGGTGCCAGCTCTTCGGGCGCGGAGGTGAAATCCAAACGCAGGAAAATCGTCGCATCGCTCGCGCCGTAGTAGAGCTCGCGCACCAGAAAACGGCGGCCATGCATGGCGCCGGTGCGCATATCCAAACGATACAGGCCGGCGCCCATCCACTCGAAATACGAGGAAACTTCGCCGTCGATCACCGGTTGAATTGCGGCAGTAGGCGGGGCGTGAAACTCGGCAACGGCCAGGGTGAGCACGGGGCGCGACAACTCTTCGGGCGCGCGCATGCCGAGGGCGTGATAGACGTTGGCCAGGTGGCTGCGGTAGAGGCGGTCGAAGTCCACGCGATTGGGGGAATCGTGCTCCGGGCCGTACCACCAGCACCAGTCGCTGCCTTCGGCGATCAGCAGTTCTTCCCGCGCCAGCCGCAGCTTGTCTTCGCTTACGCCGCGGGCGGCGTCCAGCGCTTCGCGCGCGTCGAGCAGCAATTCCCAGGCGCGATTGTCTTCTTCGGCCCCGATCCAGACATCGAAGTTTGCATTGATCCACGAGCCCGGGAAAATACCGCCGAGCGGCGCCGGGTCGATGCGCTGCAAAGCCTCCTGCACCGTGACGGCGCTCAACTGCGGGTCGTCCGATATGCGGCGGTAGAGCTCGCGCAGAAACGCGCGTCCGTTGCGTTCGTAGTACTCCCAGGCATTTTCCCCATCGAGAATAATCGGGACCAGCGCATCGCGGCCCCCGGCCAGCAGGCCGCCGCAGTTGGCTCGAATGCGGCCCAGAAAATCGGCGGCGGCGTGGGCCGGGTCCATTGCCGAATACACGAAGCCGATCAGATCGCTCAGGAAATGATCGCGAAAGATCACGCGAATCTCGCGCTCGCCCTGGCGCCACACGTAGGGGCGATACAGCCCGTCGACACCCGATCCGCGCCCCAGCGTCCGGTCCAGCACGCCGCTGTCGGTGGCCGTCCAGCTGAACCCGGCTTCAGCGGAGAGACGCAGCGCTTCATCGGACACCGAGCCTTCCGACGGCCACATCCCGGCCGGCTTTGTGCCAAATTCGCGCAGCGTGAAGTCGCGCGCCATCTCGATTTGCAGCGCGGCATCTTGCGGATAGCGAAAACGCCGCGGCAGCGGCACATGAGGATGCGACGTCGAGGCAATCGCGGAATCGCACAGCAGCGGCAGAATCGGATGATAGAAGGGCGTGGTCGAAATCTCAATTCGCCCGGCCAGCGCGGCGTCGCGATAGGCGGGAATCACGCGGCCCAGAATTTCCAACTGCCTGCGCGCCATGAGGGCTTGATCGTCCGCGCTGAAATCACGGCCCTTGGCGATCAACCCGCGGACCGCGGCGTCGCTCTCAATAAATTCTTCATCGAACCAGGCAACCTGGGAAAGAATCTGCAGGTCGCGGTAGTCCTGCGTGGAAAAGGCCCGGCGCGCCTGCGACACATCGGAGTGCGCGAAACGCGCGTCGTACAGCTCGCCGTAGCGCGGGTAGCGGCGGATCATGCGCTCCGGATTGGCGTGGAAAAAATTCTGCAGGATCAACGACTCATCCGCTTCCGTCAGATTCTCGGCGGGCTTGATGGCGGCCTCCAGAAACGGGTCGAGCGCGGCGCCGGAAGCGTATTCGGCCACCTGCACCAGCATGGACGGAACCAGATTGAAGGTTTGCCGCACCGCCGGAAACTCTTCCAGCAGGCGCACCATGCCGTAGTAATCTTTCAGCGCGTGCAGGCGCGTCCAAGGCAATTGGTAGCTGCCAGAAACCAAATCCTTGTAAAACGGCTGGTGCATGTGCCACAGAAAACATAAATAGATCCGCGGCATCTGGTTACCGGACCGCCGCGTAGGGCGCGGTGTTGCCGGCCGGCTGGAACGCCGTTAACATGGGGCGCGCGCCGGCATCGAACTGCGTCATGGGCCGCAAGCCGAGAATAAGCTCGATCGTGCGCAGCATCGAGCTGGTGTCATACAGGGTGTTGTCGACTACTCTGCGTTGCGTATAAGGAGAGATCACAAAGGCGGGCGAGTGGTCCGCATTTTCTTCCAGCACGAAGATCGCGGTTTGCGGCCAGAAACGGCTGCGCGAAACGGCTTCGACAATCATACCGAGAGCTGCATCGTTTTCGCCGATTGGGCTGCTGCCCAGGCGCATCAGAGTCAAACGCGGCATTTGTCCGGCGGCTTCAAAGGTGGTGAGGTCGGCGAGGAACACGCGCGCCCGCTCCATGTCGGAGTAATTCGGGTCGAATCCGCGATAGCGAAGATTGGTTACCGGCCGCAGGGTGGGATCGCGCACGGCGTCAATCTGCACGCCGTCGTCGGTGGGCTGGGCGCGATTGACAACGAAGAATCCATAGTTGCGCAGAGACACGCGGGCGGACGCTGCGTGGGTCCACAAGTATCCGGCCGCAGGCAAAGAGGCGGGCTCCTGGCCTTCGTAGTCGGAGAATTTGCGGCGTCCGGCGGATGAGTTAGGCCACAATTTTTGCGCGTAGTCTGAGGCGATGGCCGCGACGGACCAGCCAGGGGCATCGGCGCTGTAAAAGTTGTCGAACTGCACGAACTGGCGGGCCAGCTTGTAATGGTTCGGCGTGGCTTGCTCTCCAACCTGGCTGTAACCGAGGC
>JACPNO010000059.1:0-75927 GCA_016185465.1 Candidatus Solibacter usitatus | reverse complement strand
GAGGGCGCGATCACATTGTCGAGCAAGGTATCGCGATACGGTGAGTTGGCGAGCGCCGTTGCGGAGTGCTCTCGCAAGCTATCTTCGTTGAGGGCATCCACAAACGAGACCGTTGCGCCGCGGCCGTTGAGCACGGCCAGCTTGCCGCCGCTCAAAGCGCGCGCCGCCGTTGGATACCCGCCGGTGGGGATGAAGCCGGTGACGGCACTGCGCTCGCCGGTGACATCCACGACGGCCACCGCGTTCGAGTCCGAGCAGACCACGTAGAGGCGGCTGCCGTCGGCGTTGAGAGCTAAAGCGCTCGGAGTGGAACCTAACGGCTGGCGCGGCGTCATGGCCACGTTGATGGTTTCGATCAGGCGAAGCTGCTTGCCGGCGGAGATGCCGACCGCGTACACGTTGTTGGTGTTGGCGGCAGCCACGAACAAGCGCGCTGTCCAGGGAACTTCGCCTTCGCCTTGCGCCGGTGCGCCCGTGCGCCACAGGATATCGGTGGGATGCGCGCCGATGCGCACGCTTTCAATCAGCGCGCCCGCGTCGGTTTGATAATGGCCGAGGGAGCCATCCGACCAGCTGGTCACGAAAAACGATTTGCCATCGGGATGAAACAGAATGCGATAAGGGCGGCGGCCGGTCTTGAAGCGCTCGATGACCATGCCGGATTGCGGATTGATCACGACCACAGCGTCATGATAAAGATCGGCCGCATAGATCAAGCGGCCATCGGGGGAGAGGGCGACATCGCCGATGAAATCCTGGTGAGTGCGCTTGGCCGCATCCACGACGTGAAACACGCGCCCGGCTTCCAGCTTGCCTTGCGCAAAGTTGAACTCGAAGACCGCGGCTTGCGATCCACCGCCGGCGTACACGCGGTCGCCTTTCGGTGAGATAGCGAGGCCGAGCCAGGCATCGGCGACGGGAATCCGGCTGATTTCGCTTTGCTGGGCGACATCCATCACGCTGATGGAGGGCGGATTGTAACCGGCGTTGAGCACCAGCAGATAGCGGCCATCCGGCGAGAGTGCGGACGCGATGGGCAGCGTGTCGACGGGCACTTGTTTGCCCGCAGGCCGCAGGCGCCACCCGTTTTGCTCTTGCGGCGCAGCTTGGGAGAAAACGAGCGTCGTGAGAACCAGAAATAGTGCGGCAGGTCCCCGACCTGCCACTTTAGAGGGACAGTCTGCGTGTTTCCTAGTTTCCGACATCCGGGTATTGCAGGAAACACGCAGACTGTCCCGGGTTTCTTTTGATGCAGCGGCAGGTCGGGGACCTGCCCCACTTGGGATTTTGCTCATTCTTTGTATTTCTGCGCGATCGGCAGCCGCCGTCCTATGCCGAATGCCTTGCTGGTGACTTTCAAACCCGGCGCGGCCTGCTGGCGCTTATATTCGTTGCGATCCACCCGGTTGATGATGTCCTGCACCAGCGCCAGCGGCACGCCCAGCCCGGCGATTTGCTGCGGCGACTGATCTTCCTCCACGTAGGCGCGCAGAATCGTGTCCAGCACGTTATAGGGCGGAAGCGAATCGCTGTCCTTTTGATTGGCGCGCAATTCGGCCGACGGCGGTTTTTCCAACACGGCTGCGGGAATCACGCCTTTGTGCCGTCCGTTGGCAACTTTGTGGCGCCGGTTGGCTACGTGCGAGAGCGAATAGACCAGAGTTTTCGGCACATCGCTAATTACCGCGAGGCCGCCGCACATATCCCCGTAGAGAGTGCAATAGCCCACCGCCAGCTCGCTCTTGTTGCCAGTAGTCAGAACCAGCGCGCCCCATTTGTTGGACAGCGCCATGAGCGTGACGCCGCGCAGGCGGGCCTGCAAATTTTCTTCGGCTACATCGCGCGGGGCTCCGGCGAATAAGGGATCGAGGACATCCAGAAACCTTTCGTACGCCGGCGTAATCGGCGCCAGTTCAAAGCGAATTCCCAGATTCGCCGCCAGCGCGCGCGCGTCGTCCACGCTGCCCTTGGACGAAAACGGACCCGGCATGCCCACGCCCACCACGTTCTCGCGCCCCACCGCATCCACGGCGATCACGGCGGTGAGCGACGAATCGATCCCGCCGCTCAGCCCGATCAGCACGCGCTCGAAACCGCATTTGTGAATGTAGTCGCGCGTCCCGGTGACCAAAGCTTCATAGGCGGCTTCGCACTCATCGTCGAAATTCTCGCGCAGATCGCCCACACCGCTCCCGGTATCGACCAGCACCAAATCCTCGCTGAACGACGGCGCCGCAGCGATTACGCGGCCTTCGGCATTCACCGCGAAGCTCGATCCATCGAAAACCAGTGAATCGTTGCCGCCCACCTGATTGACGTAAACCACCGGCACGTGATGACGCTTGGCGGCGGCGGAAAAAATCTCGCGGCGCAGCGCGCGCTTGCCCATGTGATAGGGCGAGGCATTGATGCTGATCAGAATGCGTCCGCCGGCGGCAATCATTTCCTCCACCGGGTCGCGCTGGTAGAGCCGCCGCTCCCAGAATTGCTTGTCGTTCCAGGCGTCCTCGCAGATGGTCAGAGCCACGTCAGTCTGGTTCCACTGGCAAATTTTCTGACTTTCGGCGGGCCTAAAGTTGCGCGCTTCGTCGAAAACGTCGTAGGTCGGCAGCAGCATTTTGGTCTGGCGAAAAACCACTTTGCCGCCCGCCAGCAGCGCCGCGCTGTTGGTGGCCTGCTTACCGGTTTTGGATTCGCTGCGCCCCACGTAGCCCGCGACGATGCTCAATTTCAGCGATGCCGTAGCCCCGGCCAGACGCGTCAACTGCTCTTCGGATCGCTCCAGAAACGTGGCCTTTTCCACCAGATCGCGCGGCGGGTAGCCGCTGACGGCGAGCTCGGGAAACACCACCATTTGCGCGCCGGCCCGCTCGGCGTTGTGGGCGAAGCGAATCATGAGATCGACGTTGCCCGCGAGATCGCCGACAGTAGGATTGATCTGGCCTAGAGCGATTTTCATTGGCGCGCGATGAAGGTCTTAACCGCCGATGGCGTACATCGGCCGGGGCGGTGGAACGAATTTGGCGCTATTGATTTCGTGGCCCAGCCACTTTTCGGAAACATTGGAGCGAATCACCGCGGCGATATCTTGGTCGGGCGCGCCTCCCCGCAGCAGCGCTTTGACGTCGGCTTCTTCGATCGCGAACAGGCAATAGCGCAGCTTACCGTCGGAGGTCAGCCGTAGCCGGTTGCAATTCAGGCAAAACGGCTTGCTCACCGACGCAATGAATCCCACCCGCCCGCCCCCATCGGCGTAGCGGTATTCGGTGGCAGGCGCGCGCGGATCGCGATCCGGAATCTCGATGAGCGGAGAAATTTCGCGCGAGAGCGTAGCGATGATATCGTCCGCCAGCAGCACTTTGTTGCGATCCCAAATCTGCTGGGCATCTAGCGGCATGAACTCGATGAAACGCGGCTCGATGTTGTTTTCGCGGCAGAAGCGCGCAATCGGCACGACGTCCGGCTCGGTGAGCCCTTTCACCGCCACGGCGTTCAGCTTGATCGGGCCATAGCCCAGCTCGCGGCAGAGCGCGATGCCTTCGAGAACTTTGTCCAGGTCGTCACGGCGGGTGATGTGCAGGAAACGCTCGCGATCGAGGGTGTCGAGATGCACGTTGATGCGGCGCAGGCCGGCGTCATAGAGCGGGCGCGCCAGCTGCGGCATCAGCACGGCGTTGGTCGTAAGCGCCAGATCGTTGATTCCGGGAATCGCGATGAGCCGGGCGATGAGATCGGGGAGGTCTTTGCGCACCAGCGGTTCACCGCCGGTGACGCGCAGCTTAGTGACGCCGAGCGAGGCTGCCACGCGCACGAAGCGTTCGATTTCCTCGAACGAGAGGATTTCGCTGCGCTCCATGAACTCAACGCCGGTCTCCGGCATGCAGTAATAGCAGCGAATATTGCAGCGATCCGTCACGCTGATGCGGAGATTGTCGTGCACCCTGCCGAAGGTGTCGATTAAAGGTTCGTGCGAAATGGCAGGTGTCGCCATTGGCTACCTGAGGGCCAGCATGCGATCGAGCGGCACGCGCGCGCGGCGCATCAGGTCCTCGGCGATTTCAACCCGCGGCTCGAGATTTTGCAGCGCATCGCGCAGCTTTTCGAGAGTATTCAGCCGCATGTACGGACACTCGCTGCAATTGCAATTCTCGTTGGCCACGAAGTGGAAAATCTTGTCGGGAGCGAGTTTGCGCAGCGAATGGCCGACGCCGCTCTCGGTCATCACGATAAATTCGCGGGCGTCGGAGCGCACGCAATAATCGATGATGGCCGAAGTGGAGCCGATGAAATCCGCCATGTCGAGCACCGCTTGCGGGCATTCCGGGTGGGCGACGATGAGAGCGTCGGGGTGCTCGCTGCGCGTCGCGACTACGCGCCGCGCCGGAAAAGTGGCGTGCACGATGCAGGTGCCCTGCCAGATTTTCATGTTGCAGCGGCCGGTCTGGCGCTGCACGTAGTTGCCCAGGTTCTGATCCGGCAGGAACAGCACAGTTTTTTCAGGCGGGATGGAATTCACCACCTGCACTGCATTGCGCGAGGTGCAGAGAATATCGCTCTCGGCTTTCACCTCAACCGAGGTATTGATGTAGCTGACAATGACGTGGTCCGGATGCCGCTGGCGATAGGCTCGAACCGGCTCAACCGCGCAGCTTTCCACCAGGCTGCAACTGGCTTCGCGGTCCGGAACGATCACCGTGCGCGTGGGATTCAGTACTTTTGCGGTCTCGGCCATGAACCAGACGCCGCAAAAAGCGATGACGTCGCCTTCAAAGTCGCGGGCTTTGCGGGCTAATTCCAGGCTATCGCCCACCCAGTCGGCAAGCTCTTGAATTTCCGCCTCTTGATAGTGGTGCGCAAGCAGAATGGCGCGGCGCTCCTGCTTGAGCTCCAGTATGTCCTCGACGATAGTTCGTGTGGCTAGCATGGGCACTGGGACACTACTATTGTAGCAATGAGCAGGGGACACCTAGAGCGTCCGCCCTCAGGGCCACCGAGCGATAATAAGCTAGAGCGTCCTTGAAAGCAATCCTGATTTCGACCTACGAATTGGGCCGGCAGCCGTTCGGCTTGGCGTCGCCGGCGGCCTGGCTGCGAGCCGATGGCCATGGGGTCGCGTGCGTCGATCTGGCGTGCAGCCCGCTTCCCCGTAACGCCGTGAGCACGGCCAACTTGGTGGCATTTTATTTGCCGATGCACACGGCGACGCGGCTGGCCGTGAAGGCCATCGAACGGGTGCGCGAGTGGAATCCGGGGGCTCATATTTGCTGTTACGGATTGTACGCTCCACTTAATGAGACGCTGCTGCGCGGGCTGGGGGTGCAAACCATCTTGGGCGGCGAGTTTGAGGAAGGGCTGGCGGCGTTGGCGCGGCGGCTGGCTTTGGGCACGAACGGACGCCAGAGGGCCCCGCTGATTTCGCTCGAGCGGCTTAAATTTCTGGTTCCCGACCGCTCCGATTTGCCTGCGCTTTCGCGCTACGCCCGGCTGGTGGTTGGCGGCGTCGAAAAGCAGGTGGGTTACACAGAAGCCAGCAGGGGCTGCAAGCATCTGTGCCGGCATTGCCCGGTGGTGCCGGTTTACAACGGGACTTTTCGCGTGGTCCAGCGCGAAGTGGTGCTGGAGGACATTCGCCGGCAGGTGGCGGCTGGGGCGCAGCACATCACGTTTGGCGATCCGGATTTCTTCAACGGCGTTGGGCACGCGCTGGCGCTGGTGGAGGCGCTGCACGCAGAGCATCCGGGTGTGACCTACGACGCGACCATCAAGATTGAACACTTGCTGGAGCATCGCGACGCTCTGGCTGTGCTGAAGCGAACGGGATGCGTGTTCGTGATCAGCGCGGTGGAATCGATCGACGGCGCGGTGCTCGCCAAGCTGGACAAAGGACACACGCGGGCTGGATTTGTGGAGGCGGTTCGCATTACGCGCGAGGCGGGGCTGGCGCTTAGCCCGACATTCATTCCGTTCACGCCCTGGACGACGTGGGCGGGATATCGCGAATTGCTGCGGCTGCTGGTGGAATTAGAGCTGGTGGCGAATGTTTCTCCGATCCAGTTGGCGATAAGGCTGCTGATTCCGGCGGGCTCGCGGTTGTTGGAGCTGGAAGAGATTCGCGAGTGGGCGGGGCCGTTCGCGGAGCGGGCGCTGTCGTATCCGTGGGCGCACGCGGATCCTGCGCTGGATCGACTGTGCGTGGATATTCAGGAGTTGATCAAGCGGGAAGAAAAGCGCGGAGCCGGGCGGGCGGAGATTTTTCAGGGCATTTGGCGGCTGGCGAACGCGGAGACGGATGCTCCGGATCTTCACCTGGCGGCGCGCGCGACCATTCCGTATCTCACCGAGCCCTGGTACTGTTGAGCCGAACCTACTGAAGAGCAGGTGGCTCTTGTGTGAAGGGCGGGTTTGGTAAACCCGCACTCTTAGCTTACCTCGCCCCTATTGCGGATAAACAAAGAGGTGATAGCATAGCCAATGAGATCGTTGCCGAAAATCATCTGGAATTGGCCCCTCGCCGCCCTATGCCTTACCGCTTTCTGCGGGATGGCGTCTGGACAGGGCACGGATGCGAACGAACCGCAATTGAGCGGCGAAGTTAGAGAGAAGATCGCCTTCGGTTTGCGCTGGATTGCGTATTGGGAACCGGACTACATTACCAGCTACAAGGCCGGGGAGACGATCCCTATAAAGCTCGTGCAATCGCCGGATGAGGTTGTTGTGTTCCTTTCCAAAGTTCGGCTATCCGTTACGTTCCGCAGCTCATCAGGCGGCAAACTGGATCGTCTCCATTTCATCGGTGGGCTGAGTCGAATTGGCAATGAGACGCTTGGATTCGGACGTTCGTTTTTACCTGGAATCGCACAGCTCCGCTGGCAGACCGGGTTTCCGGCTTAGACCCGGTGCTGAAGGTTCAACCGCTGGATTCGCCATTCCCGCGGAACGGGTTTCAGTGACCAACCCTTTCGGACCTGAGTCGTTCCGGGTGAACGAGGCGAGTTTTCTTTTACCCGATCTTTCCCCGCCCAAATACGTGTCGGACCGAATCAAGCCGCCAGCCGCCATTGTGGATAGTTTGAGAGCCGTTGTAACGAACGCCGTGCGTTCCCACATGGAGGCGAACAGCAAATCTGCAACGGTTGTGATCCCATATTTCTCGCCCGAGGATCCGGCGATCAATGTTGTCGTCAACTACCAGGAACCTGATTTCTCTGATGGGATCTTTTGGGTCAGACCGGATGCAGACGGGCGGTGGTCAATTAGCAATCTGATCCTGAATCGGGGTCCACAGCACTTGGATTCGATTATTGGAAAAGTTCGTAGTTTGAAGTTGGTGGAATTCACGGTTGCCCCGGAGCATTGAGAACGGGGAAACGCCCTTTCGCGTACGTTCCTTGTACAGTCAAGGGCGGGTTTGGAAACCCGCCGTTTTGGCTACACAGCGGCCAATTCGTACAAATAATCCACGTACGACCGCACCGCGCCATCCAAACCTTGAATCTTCGGATTCGTTGATTCGATCAGGTAGTATTCATCGGGCGCGTGGGCGCCGTTGCCGTGGCCCAGGCCAAAATGTCCTGCCGCCAGCTTCACTGGCTCGCCGGTGAAAACATAGCCCGGCCAGGAGCCGGCCATGCGCGGTGAGAGAATCGGGTCGAGGCCGGCGCGTCGATACACGGCCGTCGCCGCCCGGATGACGGCGCTGTCGGCGGAGGTGCTGGTCGGATCGTAGCCGCCCGTCATATTCACTTCGATGTCGCCGAATCCACGCTTGGCCAGATGCGCTTTGAGTGCGGCCAGCGCGCCGGCGGCAGTCATGTCCGGCACCAGGCGCAGGTCTAGCTTAGCCACGGCGCGGTGCGGCAGAATAGTCTTGCCGCCGGGGCCGGTATATCCGCTGACCAGTCCTTCGATGTTCACCGTGGGACGCGAGGCCAGCAGCTCCAGCGCTTCGAGAAAATCCACGTCGTGAACCCAGCGCTTCACGCCGAGCTGTTTCTTCACTAGCTCTTCGTTCTGACGGCGCGCGCTTTCGCGAATCATAGCTTTTTCCGCCGCCGAAAGCGGGCGCGCTTTGTCCGCAAAACCGTCGATGGCGGGCGTGTGGCCGTCGGCGGCGACCAGCGTGTTCAGCGCCTGCACCAAACGCCACGCGGGACTGTCTACGCGCGCTTCATTGCTCGAATGCAAATCCTGCTTTGGGCCGCGGCCCCAGCGCTCGCCGCTCGAAACCAGCTCCAGCTCGATGACGCCTTTAGCGCCGAGCGAAATGGTCACATTGCCATCCAGGCCCTGCATCGGCATGGGCATGATGATGCCGCTGCACTTGCGCAATGCCGCCAGCACTTCCGGCTTTTGAACGATTTGCTTAAAGTGCGGCGAGCCGATTTCCTCTTCGCCTTCCGCCACAAATACCAGGTTCACCGGCAACTTGAGCCCGGCATGCTTGAACGCATGAAGGGCAGCGAGGAATGCCGACTCCGGGCCTTTCTGGTTAGTCGCTCCGCGGCCCATGACGACTTTGCCGAGACCGGGTTTGTCGACCAGCGCCGCTAAGAACGGCGGCGAAGACCATTCGGCGGGATCGGCCTGTTTCACGTCGTACATGAAATACACGCCCACCGATCGCGGGGCGCCTGCGTCCAGAGTCGCGAAGACGCCGGGCTGTCCGTCGGTGGGGGCTTTCGTTACGGTGTCGAAGCCGGCGTCGCGCAGCAGGCGCATCATGAGGTCGCAGCCTTCGTTCATGGCGCGATTTTCGGCAGCGATGGACGGATGGCGAATCCAATCCTGCAGGCGCTGCACGTTTTCGTCGTGATGCTTTTCGACCACTGCTTTAACATCAGCAGCATCGGCGGCGGCCGCCGGTTGGGTGGATGCGAGCGCGGCCGCTGCCGCTCCCTGAAGAAACGCACGCCGATTGATTGCGCTCATATTCGCCTCCTTTTTGACTCGTAACAAAGTAATCCATACGGCCGGCTCTTACAAGGGTGATCGGCGAATGTATATGATTGTTGATTCTAGTGGTGTGATAGGATCGCAATCCTTAAAGGAGATGTAGACATTGGCAAGAAAGGCACTCATAGACAAAGATCTTTTGGCGATGGCTCTGGTTGGCTACAAAGCTGAGGTTGCCAAAATCGAAGCAATTATCGCGGAGCTCAAGGCAAAGTTGGGCGGTCAGGCTGGCAAGGGTCCGGCTCCCAATCCAGCGGGCAAGCGCACCTTAAGCGCGTCGGCCCGCAGACGCATTGCCGCGGCGCAAAAAAAGCGCTGGGCGGCGCTCAAGAAGACCAAAGCGGCGCCGGAAACGCCCAAGCGGAAGATGAGCGCAGCCGCGCGCAAGCGGATTGGGGACGCCACGCGAAAGCGATGGGCCGATCAGCGCAAGGCTTCAGGAAAGAAGCAAGGCGAGAAGCACCCCATGGCGGAGGCAAACGGTGGAGGCGGAGTAGGAGGTGCTGGCGGCGGGGGTTCCAGACCGTAACCTGCCCGCCGCGCTGGAGTGGAAATCTAACTAAGCTTTTTGCGGAATGCCTTGCGCCGCAGAAGCAAGGTTGCGCCAATGCCGGTTCCGAATAGCAGGAACGATGCGGGCTCGGGCACTGGCGATGTCTCGGGCTGGGTCACCACTCTGAGATACGTCATGCCATCCCCAGCATCAGCGAACGGCGTGCCGCCAAACAGGAAGCGCGTGGTTTGGTCGGCAGCAGGGATGCCGGTCAGTTGGCCGCCGAGCGCGAAAATTGCTAGAGGCGCCGCTGATGGCTGCAATGCCCGCTGAGTTAAGCGAAATATCGATAAAGGTGTTTGTTGTCGGCCGCGGACGCGGTCTTGGTGCCGTAAACAGGTCCGCTTGCCAGACCCGCATAGGCGCCTGGGACGTTCCCTCCCGCGATCAGGTTTGCAACGTTTCCGCCGAACTCACGCTCTTTCGTGCCAAGATGTTTCTTGCGCAGTTTGCGCAACACTCTTCGTCGCCTCTTTTCCGGTCCCCAAAGTTGTTCTTTCATTTAAGTCAAAATTCATCAAACAGATGCGAGTTGAAAAGACCGCCTTGCGAGGTGATTTTGGCGGGCCGGGTCGTATACTTTAACCGCAGCCGGCTCCTCCGGTTGAATCCCTAAGGAGAAATGGTTTCATGGCAAAACTGTTGATGATTGGGCTGTGGGTGTTGTCCTCCGCGCTGGGGGCGGCGCAAGTGCGTCTTCTATTTTCGCCGGAAGATGCCGGCGCCACTAACGCTAATTTTGGGAAAGGGCGGGGCGTGGGCATCTGGAGCGTGATGATCAAGAACGACGGGCTTACCGTCGCCAAGCTGACGCCGGAGGATGTTTACATGGCGGCGCCGGCGGTTCATTGGTACCGGGCTGCGCGAGCACAAGCTATCCTGCTGAGCCGCTATGCAAACAAGCCTCGCAACAAATGGGCTCGCCTGCTGGAATGGGGCGCCAACAACGGAGAGCAGGCGGCCACCGGTGTTGCAGTGGCGATGGCGGGTTCGGTGTTGAAAGCGAGCGCGGCGTGGCAGGTTGGTATCACGTCCGCCATCCCGATTTTCCACAAAGTGTCGCAACTGCTGTCGCAGACCGAGCCGGATTTCGGCAAGCTGCTGGACAACGTCATGATTGGGCCGATCAGTCTGCAGCCGGGTGACGGCGGGACGTACACGATATTTTCCAGCTACTCTCCCAAGGCGCAGAGTATTTCCGCCGCGATTCCGCCCGCCGCCGGCCACAATTAGACGCTACTCTGGGAAAAGGATGGCACGTCTGCTTCTTTTCGCAGCGACTACTGGTTATCAGACGCGAATTTTCGCCGATGCGGCTAAGCGGCTGGGCCTCGACGTAACGCTAGCTACGGACCGCTGCCACGTGCTCGAAGACCCGTGGGGCGATCACGCGATTCCAGTGCGCTTTGAGGATCCCAATGCGTGCCGGGACGCGGTCGCCGGCCTGGGGCCGTTCGACGCCATCGTCGCGGTATCGGACCGGCCTACGCTGGCGGCGGCGCTGACGGCGGAAGCGCTGGGAATTCCGTACAATTCGCCGGCATCGGTCGCGGCGGCGCGTGACAAGTACCTGGCGCGCCAGTTATATCAGGCTGCGGGATTGCCGGTGCCTCGGTTCTACCGGTTTAGCCTGGAGGACGACCCGCAAGCCGCGGCCAGGGGGGCGTTTTATCCTTGCGTGCTGAAGCCGCTGGGACTTTCGGCCAGCCGGGGCGTAATTCGCGCCAATGACGCAGCCGAGTTTGTAGCGGCTTTCCAACGTATTAAAGCGATGCTCGAAAGCGTGGAAGTAGCGATCCTGCGCGAGGAGCAGCATCGCTATGTGCAAGTGGAGAGCTACATCGAGGGGCGCGAATTTGCGTTGGAAGGGCTGCTCACGGATGGGCGGCTGCAAGTGCTGGCGATTTTCGACAAGCCCGATCCGCTGGAAGGACCGTACTTCGAGGAGACGATTTACGTCACGCCGTCGCGAGCAGGCAGGGAAGTTGAGAACGCCCTGATTGCGGCCGTTCATCGGGCAGTCACGGCGCTGGGACTGACGCGGGGGCCGGTTCACGCGGAGCTGCGCTATGACGGGCAGGCCGCCTGGATACTGGAAGTAGCTGCGCGGCCGATCGGCGGATTGTGCGCGCTCTCTCTGCGTTTCGATGGCGGCATGCCGCTCGAAGAATTGCTTCTGCGGCACGCGCTGGGCGAGAACGTGGCGAACGTGAAACTGGCCGATGGCGCCTCCGGCGTGATGATGATCCCGATTCCCAAGGGGGGAATTTATCAGGGTGTCGCCGGGGTGGACGAGGCGCGGGCAGTTGCGGGAATCGAGGATGTGATCATCACTGCCAAGGAAGGCCAGGAAATTCTGCCGCTGCCGGAAGGCGCGACTTATCTGGGATTTATTTTCGCCAGGGGAGACGGGGCTGGGGAAGTGGAGCGGGTATTGCGGGAAGCGCATGCGCGGCTGCGTTTTGAGATTGCCACGACGCTGCCGGTGCGGGTGTGAGTGGGGCAGGTCCCCGACCTGCCTTTGCAGAAGCGCCGACAGGCAGGTCGGGGACCTGCCCCACTCAAAGTATAATTTTGGACAAGGCCGAAAGGCGGCCTACGGTCCGCGTAAAGGGTCGAACCCACCTCTTTAGATTTTGTTAGTCAGAGACCCTGACTTCCAGCCCGAGGAACGCGGACGCCGGGCAAACAAAATGGAAGGAAGGCGTCTATGTCCAACGCAAAACTCCCCGAGCGCGCTTCACTCGAATATTTGAAGAAACTGGCGAAGGATCGATTGCAGGAGCTTCGTCAAACCGACCCGCACGCAAAACTTGCCATGGCTCAGCTGGCTGTCGCCCGTGATTACGGCTTCTCAAGCTGGCGCGCGCTCAAGACTGAAATCGAGCGGCGGCAAACTGATAGCGCCGCTACTTTTTTTGAAGCTTGTGGCAAGGGAGACATAGAAACATTGCGCGGATTGCTCGCGCAGGACCCTGGCCTGGTTCGCGCCAGCCGCCCGCATGAACGCTACCACGGTTGGACCGGATTGCATTCCGCGGCGCAGAACGGGCATTTGGACGCAGTACGTTTGCTGCTCGCGCACGGCGCCGATCCGAATGCGCGTGAAGGCGGCGACAATACGTATCCGCTGCACTGGGCTGCGGCTCATGGACACGTTGAGGTGGTACGAGCGCTGCTGGACGCGGGCGGTGACGTACATGGCATTGGCGACGTGCACGAACTCGACGCCATCGGATGGGCGGCGGAAAAGCCGGAGGTGGTGGCGCTTCTGCTCGAACGCGGCGCGCGCCACCATATCTTCTCGGCAATCAATGCCGGAGACCTGGATGCGATTCGAAAACTGGTGGAGGAGAATCCGGAAGCGCTCGACCGCCGCATGTCGCGCTTCGAACAGGGGCACACGCCGCTGCATCTGGCGATGAAACGGAAACGCTACGACATTCTGGATTTGCTGATCGAGCTGGGCGCGGATTTGGAAGCCGGCGACGGCAACGGGCGCTCCGCGCTCGCGGTCGCGATGGTGGAAGGCGATCGAGAAGCCATGCGCCGCCTGCACGCAGCGGGCGCGAAGCAGCCGCAGACGATCGACACGTCAAACTTCACCGCGAAGATGGCCGCCATGGCGGACGCCACCAGGAAAATTGTTCCGATGATCACGGTGCCGGACGTTACGCGGGCACTCGACTGGTACACGTCAATCGGGTTCAGGGAAATGGCGCGCTATGGGGAAGGGGGCGTGGTGAATTTCGGCATGGTGTCGTTCGGCAAGGCCGAAGTCATGCTGAATATGCATGGAAAACCTGGGCGGCATGATGTGACGTTGTGGTTCTATACGGACCAGGTGGACAATCTCTACCAACTGCTGAAATCCAGGCAGCTCGAAGCCGCGCAGGCGGCGCTGGCTGGTGAGGTGGGCGGACATGAAGGGATCGCGTTTGCGGAGGATATTAATGACACGTTTTATGGAACGCGGCAGGAGTTCCTGCTGCACGAGGTGCGGGCTTTTTGCCGGATCCCAAAGCTTCAAGTCGTCATCTGTCAAAGCACCGGCATGAGGATGGAACCTTTCATCGAAGCGCGGCATCGAGTCGCGGAGATAGCTGAGCAATTCCTCGTACTGGCTCTTCCATAGCGCCTCTGAACCTTTCCAGCGCCCCACATTGAACTTGAGGTCGTTGCGCAGCGTGGCTGGAATGTCATAGATGTTTTGGAGTGCTGTGAGTTGTTCAGCTGCGAGCGGAGGCGTGAGCGGAGTGCGGCTGGGGTTCCAATCGGGATCGGCCGTTCGCTTCTGGATGATGTCGTCGATGCGTGGGCGAATGACGTCGTAATTGCGAAGCAGCGTGGCGATTGAGCCCCACTGGCTCACCTGCGAGTTAAATCCAAAACCGGAGATGCCACCGTCGTACAAGGCGGGATAACTTTCGATCATCCATTTGGTGTGATGGCCGCCGTTGGAGCCGCCCATCATGATCGTGCGGGAAGCTCCCTTCCTGTAATGGGCCACCAACATCTGTTTCGCATAGAGAGTGAGCTCCCGGATGCGTTGGCGCGATTCGTAGTAGCTATCCTGCGGCCTTTGGGCAATGGTGAGCCGATTCCAACCTTCATTGCTCGCAGCGAGGGCGTAGCCCTTCTGGAGCGCCGCAGTTTTGAAAGAGTCACCAGTGAGTTCGGTTCCCGAAAAACCGCGTGAGAAGATGACTAGTTTTCCATTCCAGTTATCCGGCAGAGCTAGTTGGAATTTCGCGTCGTCGGGAATGACGCCGTGCAGGTAGCGATGGGGCACTGGTGCCGCCCGATGCTCATCGGTGTCGATGGTTGCGGGGATGGCCGCGGCGTGCGCGGCAGCTGCTGTCGTCAGGAGCAAGAAAGACGCGGCTGCGAAATGCCGGCGGGAAATTATGGTCAGCATGGGTTTTCCTCGTGCAATTGGGGAGAGTGTAACAGAGGAGGGCCAGCCCGGCCTACCGCCAGTGAATCAACCATCGCCCAAGCACAAATAATTCCCCGGCGACGAACAGGGTTCCGAAGATTGTCTTGTTGTGCCGGGCCAGCCACAGCGGCAGGTAGATATCGAAGTTGTCGGCGCGGGCTTCGGTGTAGCGGCCGGCGAGATCGGTCAAAGGGCAGCGGCCCCGGTTCAGCGCCAGGATTGCGCACTCGACCAGCACCAGCCCGGACAGAATGGCCGCCCAGCGAAACTGACGCTGTGCGCCGGCGAAGGGAATGGCCACGATGCAGGCGGCGAAGAAGAACCAGATCGCCGTGTGCAAAACCTTGATCGCTACCAGACGACGCACTGGAATACAGCGCTATTGTTTTTGTTTAGGCGGCACGAAATCGGGTGGCAACGCGGCGCCGGCGCCGAAGAAGTAATCGTCCATCTGTTTGAGGAGGAATTCCTGCGCTTCCTTCGTGCCCAGATTGAGGCGGTACTCGTTCATGAGCATCTTCATGTGCTCGAGCCACATTTTCCAGGCTTCTTTGGAGACGTTGTCGTAGATCTTCTGGCCTAGCGGGTGTCCTTCAAAAGGGATTTCGCTTAGACCTTCCAATTCCTTTTGAAACTTTACGCACATGACCTTCCGCGCGCCGGCTGGAATCGTTGGCTGCAGCGGAATGCCGCTTCCACATGACATGTCCTCAGGATACTACTTTCTGAACCCCAACTCGTTCACGATGATGCCTAGCTCGCGGGTATCGGTGGGCACGGTGAACGCTTTGTCGATGGCGATGGTTACTGTGACCGTGGGGGTGGCGATGGCGCGCGGCGGGGCTTCTAGCGTATACGATCCGGGCGCGGCGTAAGTCTGGCTGGCTACTTCCTGGCCGTCGATGGATAGCGTCACGCGGCGCGCCGGCGCCATCGGCGGGATGGTGAATACGGCCCGCAGCGGCGTCGGCTCGGCGGGGCTTTTCACCAGCACTACGGCGCGCGCGCCCATCCAGCGCCAGGTGGCGCCATCCAAACCGTAGAGACCGCTTACGATTTGCTGCGCGGCTTCAGGTGCGTTCATGGGGAGATAGGCGAGACTGGGCTGGCGCTCAACGACGAGCTCGGCGCGAATGCGGTCGATGGGGCCGCGTGAAATGTCGAAGGGGCGCAGGCCGCGGGAGATGGTCGAGTAAGCGGACGGGGAATCCAGGCCGATCAAGCGGAAGGGCAGACGCGGGCGGATTTCGCGCTGGGAGATGGGCGTGAGCGCCGCGCCGCCGGTGGTGTAGTGAGCCTGATAGGAGAGTTCGCTGGTCACGACGACGTCGCCTGGGCGGACGGCTTGCTGGTTCTGCATGGGCAAGCCGCCGCGGCTTTCAAGGTAATAGCGCAGGCCCCATTCACCGTTGATCCAGACGCGCGGATACGAGCCTAGAGACTCGGCGAACTTACGGTAGCCATCCCAATGCTGATAATTGACGACGGCGAGCGCCAGGCTTAGCGCCATCTGGCACACGAAGCCAGCAGCGAGCCAGCGCGGGCGGATGCGCGAGACCAGCAAGGCCACGGGCGCAGCCATCGGCAACAAATAACGCGCTGAACCGGCGAAGAAAATCACCAGCGCGCCGGCGAAGAAGAGGGCGATCCAACCGGTGAGGAAAAGCGTGTCGGGATCACGCCGTTTTCTGGACGCGAGGAATGCGGGCGGGAGTAGCAGCGGAAAAACCAGCCAGACGGCGTGTCCCGATAGTGCGGCGGCGCTGCGAAGTTTGTTGGCAACCGACTGCCATCCATAAGTTTGCAGATAGCCGGCGAGAATGGTGGCGGGGACGGCGCCGGTCGAGACGCGCTCAAAGATTTGCCAGGCGACGAGTGTGACGGGCGCAACGAGGGTGGCCGCCCATGCGGCGCGCGAGTGCCGGTCGTACAGCCAGACGTAGAGCGCCAGAATCGGCGTCAGAAAAATTGCCTGATAGGCGGCAAGCGACGCGGCCACCATGGCGAGCGCGCTCCATCCGTAGCGGCGGCCGGCGAACAACGCGATGGACGCCATCCAGAACGCGAGAAACGGGAGATCCGATTCGAGCGAACTACCGTTCACGACGAACGCCGGCGTTGCCAGAAACAGCAGCACGGCCCAGAGTGGGTGCGGCGAGAATCGCCGGGCGAGCGACCACATCGCCAGAGCCGCAATCAGAGAAAACAGAATGTATGCGGCGTGGAAGCGGGCTTCACGAATATCACCGGCGACGGCCAGCAGCGCGCCCAGAAACCACATATTGAACGGCGGATGCGGGTGGCCGCGCATGTCCACCAGATCGCCCAGAGAAACGTAGTGGGCGTGATTGGGGTGCAGGGGTTCGATTTGGGCGTGCTCGGCGCCGTACAGGTAGAAGACGTCGTCGCCTTGAATCGCCTGATGGAGAAAAGGAATGCGCAGCAGCAAGACCACCGCGAAGACGATGGTGAGCTGCGCGGCGCCGCTTAATCCGCGGTTTGGCTGCCGGTCTCCCGCGGTTTCCATCGCAATATAGGACGGCGCGCCGCCCCGACCTCGTCAACCTTGCTGGTACGGGTGGAATGGGGCGCGGACCGCACCAGCTGCGGGTCCGTTTCCACTTCCTTGGCGATGGCGGTCATCGCCTCAATGAACAGATCCAGCTCGAGCTTGCTCTCGGTTTCGGTGGGCTCGATCATGAGCGCGCCGTGCACGATGAGCGGAAAGCTGACGGTGTAAGGATGAAAGCCGTAATCGATGAGGCGCTTGGCGATGTCACCGGTGCGCACGCCGAGCTTGGCCTGGCGGTCGTCGCTGAACACCACTTCGTGCATGTTGGGCGCGGTGTAGGGCAGATCGTAGAACGGCTCGAGTTTGCGGCGAATGTAATTGGCGTTCAGCACCGCGTCGACGGTGGCATTGCGCAGACCATCGCCGCCATGCGCCAGGATGTATGCCAGCGCTCGGACGATCACGCCGAAATTGCCATAGTACGCGCGGACTTTGCCAATGGCGCGCGGGCGCTTGTAATCGAAAGCCCAGCGATTGCGCAGGCGCTTCATGCGGGGGGCGGGGAGAAACGGCTCGAGAATCTTTTTCACGGCTACCGGGCCGCCGCCGGGACCGCCGCCGCCGTGAGGCGTGGAAAACGTCTTGTGTAAATTGAGGTGCATGACGTCCACGCCGAAATCGCCTGGCCGCGCGATGCCGACCAGCGCATTCATGTTGGCGCCGTACATGTAAACCAGCGCGCCTTTTTTGTGGAGGATTTCCGCCACGCCGGCCATGTTGTCGTCGAATACGCCGAGCGTGTTGGGATTGGTCATCATCAGCGCGGCGACATCTTTATCGACGACGCGCTCGAGCTCGGCGAGATCCACCATGCCGCTGGCGGTGCTATGGATATTTTCGACCGTGTAGCCGGCGATGGCCGCGGTGGCGGGGTTGGTGCCGTGGGCGGAATCGGGAATCAGAATTTTCTTGCGTGGATTGCCGCGCTTTTCGAGCAGCGCGCGGATGAGCAGAATACCGGTGAGCTCGCCATGCGCGCCGGCCGCGGGTTGTAGTGTGACGGCGTCCATGCCGGTGATTTCGGCGAGCGCGGCTTCCAGGCGCGCCATCACTTCCATGGCCCCTTGCGCCAGCGCTTCGGGCTGATACGGATGAGCCCAGGCGAGGCCGTCGAGGCGCGCCACAAGCTCATTGACGCGCGGATTGTACTTCATGGTGCAGGAGCCGAGCGGATAGAGGCCTAGGTCGATCGCGTAATTCCAAGTGGACAATCGCGTGAAATGGCGAATGGCTTCCACTTCGCTGACTTCGGGAAAGCCTTCGATTTCGGCGCGCACGTTTTCCCGGCCGAGGGCGGCGACAGCGTCGACGGCGGGCACATCGAGTGAGGGAAGCTGGTAGCCCACTTTGCCGGGCGAGCCCATTTCGAACAGCAGGGCTTCGTTCTGCGTGATGTGCGAACGGACTTTCATTGCCACGCCTCTGCCAGTTGATCCATATGTTCGCGTTTGCTCATTTCGGTGGCGCAGAGCAACATGGAATTTTCCAGTTCCGGATACCAGCGATTGAGCGGGACGCCGCCGATGATTTTCTTTTTGAGCAGCGCCTGATTGATGACGTCGGGCGTTTTGCCGTTAGTAGCCGCGACGAATTCATTGAAGTACGCTCCGCTGAAACGCGGCTTGAGCTTTGCGCCGAGATAATGCGCTTTCGCCAGGTTTTGCTCGGCGAGCTCACGCAGGCCCTGCTTGCCGTAGACGGTCATGAAGACTGTGGCCATCAGCGCGATAAGCGCCTGGTTGGTGCAGATATTCGACGTGGCTTTTTCGCGGCGGATATGCTGTTCGCGAGTGGCGAGCGTGAGGCAGAAGGCGCGGTTGCCGCGGGAATCGACAGTCTCGCCGACCAGCCGCCCGGGCATTTGCCGCATGAACTTTTCCTTGGTGGCGATGATGCCGGCAAAGGGGCCGCCGAAGCTGGGCGAAATCGCAAACGATTGCAGTTCACCGGCTACGATATCGGCGTCCGCCGGCGGCTCAAGGATTCCCAGCGAGACGGCTTCAGTAAAAATGAAAACCAGCAGCGCGCCATGGCGGTGGGCAATCTCGGCCAGCCGTTTCACGTTTTCAATCACACCGAAAAAATTCGGCGATTGTACGATCACTGCGGCTGTCGCGTCGTTGATTTTGCTTTCGAGATCGGCCAGCTCGGCGGCGCCGGATTCGTTGTTGTAGCCAAATTCCTGAACAGGCATGCCCTGATTGCGCGCGTAGGTGAGCAGCACTTCGCGATATTCGGGATGCACGCTGCGGGCGATGAGTACGCCATCGCGGCCGGTGATACGGGCCGCCATCATCGCCGCTTCCGGCACGGCGGTTGAGCCATCGTACATGGACGCGTTAGCCACTTCCATGCCGGTGAGCTGGCAGATCATCGTCTGGAATTCGAAGATCGTGACGAGGGTGCCCTGGGAAATTTCCGCCTGGTACGGCGTGTAAGACGTCAAAAATTCGCCGCGCGAAACGACCGTATCCACCAGCACGGGGCGGTAATGGGCGTAGACGCCGGCGCCCAGAAAACTGGCATAGCCGCTCGCGCCCTCCGCTGAGCGGGCGCGGAAATAGTCGACAATGTCGTACTCCGAGATGCCCGGCGCAAGGTCGAGCGGCCGCTTGAGACGGACACCGTCCGGCAAGTGGCTGAAAAGTTGTTCCGCGGATTCGACGCCGCACGCCTCGACCATCTGGCGGCGCTCAGCTTGGGACTTCGGAAGATAACGCAACTAGCTTTCGGCTCCTACATAACTTTGATAGTCCGCGGCGCTCATAAGATTCGTAATTTCAGCGGCAGCGCTCAGCCGGATTTTCACCAGCCACGCCGCGCCGTGCGGATCCTGGTTCAGTTTTTCGGGCGATTGGGCCAGTATGCCATTGACCTCGGTGACTTCGCCCGAAACCGGCGAGTAGATTTCGGAAACGGCTTTCACCGATTCGACTGAGCCAAGCGATTTGCCCTGATCCACGCGCGCGCCGATTTTCGGCGTGTCGACATAGACGATGTCGCCCAGCTCGTGCTGCGCGTGGTCGGTGATGCCGACGGTGCCGATGTCGCCCTCCACGCGAACCCACTCGTGCTCTTTGGTGTAGCGGCGGTCGTCCGGATACGTCATGACGGATTTACTCTCTTATAGAAAGGGGTCTCCACGGTCAGCGCTTCCACTGGCTGATTGCGCACCATCACTTCGATGGCGCGGCCCGTGTGAGCCTGCTCAATCGGCAAATAGCAGAGGCCGATATTCTTGTTCAGCGACGGCGCGGGCGATCCGCTGGTAACCCAACCGGACGGCACGCCATCGATGCGGACTTCGTAGCCATCGCGCCCGATGCCGCGGCCGCGCATTTCGAAGCCTACCAATTTGCGGCGCAGGCCGCTGGCTTTTTGCTTTTGCAACGCAGCGCGCCCGGTGAATTCGCCTTTGTCGATTTTTACGATCCAGCCCAAGTTGGCTTCGAGCGGCGAAATGGATGCGTGGATCTCGTGGCCGTACAGCGCCATGGTGGCTTCCAGGCGCAGGGTATTGCGCGCGCCCAGCCCGCACGGCTTGATGCCGAACTCGCGGCCGGCTTCCAGAATTTCATTCCACAGCCGCGCGGCTTCGGCCGGGGCGACGTAGATCTCGAAGCCGTCTTCGCCGGTGTAGCCAGTGCGGGCGATCCGCGCCGGCGTGCCGGACACCGTGCCATCGGTGAACCAATAGTAGCGGATGGCGCCGAGATCGACGGGCGTCAGTTTTTGCAGAATGGCGAGGGCCTTGGGCCCCTGAATGGCCAACTGCGCGTAGCGATCGCTGGCGAATTCCACTTGGGCGTCGTAATGGTTGGCGGCGCGGATGTGCTCGAAGTCTTTTTCCTGGTTGGAGGCGTTCACGCAGAGAAAGAAATGGTCGTCGGCGACTTTGTGGACCAGGATGTCGTCGACGAATCCGCCGTGTTCGTAGAGCAGGCCGGAGTAGTGCGCCTGACCGATTTTGAGCTTGGCGACGGCGTTGGTGGTGACGGCGTCGGTGAGGCGAGCGGCTTCGCGTCCGCGAATCTCAATTTCTCCCATATGACTGACGTCGAACAGCCCGGCGGCGCGGCGCACAACATGGTGCTCGTCCAGGAGCCCGGAATATTGCACAGGCATATCCCAACCGCCAAAATCGACCATCTTGGCGCCTAGGGAGCGATGCACGGCATGCAAGGGAGTGCGCTTCAGAGCTGCGGCTTCCGCCATGGGAACAACCAAGCTAACAGGGGGGAGCGGGGGTGTCAAACCGGCGGGGGGATTGGCGAGAAAAGGCGCCTGTCCTCTTTTCGGCCCCAACTAAGGTGGTTTGGGTGTACACTCGGAGGCCGTCTGGGGGGCCAAGATGGCAGACCCAAAGAAAGGAGAGGACATGCGACAGGCACTGTCTTTCGTTCTGGCGTTGCTCATGGTGAGCCAGATGGGTCCTGTGGCTCTCGGTGCTGACAGCGTCACAAACCAGATTACCGGAATGCGAGCGGGAACCAACATCGAGGTTCATCTCAAGAACAAACAGACGCTGCGAGGGGCCAGAGGAGAGGTGTCTGGTTCCGGCTTCACTCTCTTGAATTCCGGCGCCGTGGACCGTCAGCTGGTCTTCGACGACGTTGCTTCTGTGAAACAGTTGGACAAAAAATCGCACACCACGCGCAACGTCCTGATCGTTGTGGGAATAGGGCTTGTGGCTGCGGTAGCGGTGGTGGCGATTCACGTCAAGAAGTGTCCGCTTGGGTGCTAGCCGCTTGGCTATAAAGGCGTCTGTCCCATAGCTTGACGTGAGTGAAACGCACCCGAGGTCACCCGAACGACACTAACGCTCCAGTGACGTCTGTAGGCAGCTGAAAATGATCTCTGCAATCAACGAGGCAAGGACCTCTAATTCGCGGAGCTTCGCGAGGCACGCGAAGTGCAACTTTGGAGGATTCTTCTCCAAGCTGCCAAAACGCGCGCGGTCGGCGATGCGCGTTACAATTTGAATCATGAGCCAGCAGCCCCAGCCGAAAGTCCACCTAGTAAATGGCCCCGATTACCGCGAAGGTTATGCCAACAGCGTGCAAATCCGGGTGAACTTATGGGATTTCCTGCTGCTGTTCGGGCTGGTGAATCAGACTGTGCCGGAACAGGTCAACATTCAGAATTTTCAGGGCGTTTATCTCAGCCCGCAGCAGGCCAAAGCGCTGATGAACGTGCTGCAGCAGAATGTTTCTCAGTACGAATCTGCGTTTGGTGAAATCAAGCTCGAGCCGCACGCGGGCGCAAGCATTGTTCAGTAGCCGCTACAGATAGCCGAGTTCTTTCCAGTGCGTGCCCCATTCCCAAAGGCCGAAGTCCGCCTTCTTGGGGAGCGCGTAGCCGGCCTGGCGCGCCAGCATGCAAATTTGTCCGCGATGATGAGCATCGTGCGCGATCAAATAACCGAGGAAGCCGGCGGCATCGGGTCGGAATTGCTTGACGGCGGCATCGGGCTTTTCCAGAGCGGCAGCTAAGAGATGTGCGCAACACTCGGCGCTGCGCGCGAGACCCTTCTTCACGTCCTGGCGCGAACAACTTGCGCGATTGAGTTTTTCCGGGATGGGCAATCCCTTGGCGGCGACGACCAGCCACATGTGGCGCACGTTGTGAATGTGAGCGAAGATCTCCGCGATGGTGCGTCCCTTGCCGCCCGGAGGCGCGGCTCGCCAGGCGCGATCGTCCACATTCTCAAGCAGATACTGGTTCATACGCTCGTTGACGGCGTAGGCCTCGATGAGCGCCTGCTTCAGTTCGAACGCTCTAACTTTTTTTGCCATCAGCTCCCCGGTCTTCTGAATATACAATCTAGAGGTGCATTTCGCGATATTAATTCCGTTGAATTTTTTTCTGGCGGCGAGCACGCCGGCGATCCGCAATTCCGGCTTCGAATCGGCGGCGCCCGACGGCTGGACTGTTTCCGTTCATCAGAAAAATGGACGCGACGGCGTCATGCGGGTGGACGGCGGCCAGGCGAAGGAAGGCAAGCAGTCGCTGCTGCTGGAGGCGGATGATCCGGTGGCGCTCGCCGCCGGGCAGAAAATTTTTCTGCCGGTGGGAACGCTTTGGCGGCTGCACGGCTGGGTGCGAACGGAGAACTTGAGCGGCACGGGGGCCACTGTATTCACGGGCGCGATCGACGTGCGCACTTCGGCAGGCAGCCTGGGGCGAACTGCCAGCCGCACTGGCACCGCGGATTGGCGCGAGGAGAGCGTCACGTTTCGAGTGGCATCGCCGGGCGAGGTCAACGTTCAACTGTTTCACACCGGGCGGGGCAGAGGCACGGGCAAAGTTTGGTTCGACGACATTCGCCTGGAGGCGATTGCTGAACCGGCGCGCGCGCAGGTGGCGGAAGTGCGCATCACCGCGCAAAAACTTAGCCGCTTGCCGATCGATGCCAAACAAGGCGGGCAGTTCATCGAGCCGTTGTGCAGTTTGATTCCGTCGCTGCTGGCGCAGCAAGTGAACGCATCGAGCTTCGAGGAAGAGCCGCCGTGCAAGTTTGCCTACCGGCCGGAAGTCGATCAGACGCACCGGCCGTGGTATCCGGACGGCGCGGTGCAGGTGGCTCGGTATTCCTACGACACGGCGAATGCGTTCAACGGCGCGCGCTCGCAGAAAATCGAGATTGGCGCGGCGCGGGCGCGGGCCGGGATTTCACAGGATGGTTTCGCGCTCAAGAAAGGCTTGCGTTACCGGCTGCGGCTACACATGCGCGGCGAAGGCAATGTGGAAGCGCGCGCGTGGCTGCATGCGGGCGGGCGCGTGGTGGCGAATCCGGTGTCGCTAGGCAGCGCGGCGGCAGAGTGGAAAGGCGCCGCGGCGGAGTTGGTGGCGAACGGCGATACCGATAACGCCACGCTGACCATCGATTTCTCTGGCGCCGGCACGCTGTGGCTGGATCGCATCTACATGATTGGCGAAGACGCCGTGCTGGGCATCTGGCGGCCGGATGTGGTTTCGGCGCTGCGCGAATTGCACTCGGGCGTGATCCGTTTCGGCGGCACTGCCATAGAAGGCTATGAGTGGGATCGCGGCATCGGCCCGTGGGATCAGCGCGTGCCGTTCACCACTTGGTGGGGCGGCCTGGAACCGAATTTCGTCGGCGAAGAGGAGTTCATCCAGCTCTGCCGCTTAGTGGGAGCCGAGCCGCTGATCTGCATGCGCTGGACCGGCAAGACGCCGCAGGACGCCGCCGATCAGATCGAATATTTCAACGGCGCAGCCACAACGAAGTGGGGAAGCTTGCGTGCGAAAAACGGGCACGCTGAGCCATATGGCGTGAAGTACTGGCAGATCGGCAATGAGGTGGGTGGGGCCGAATACGACGCGTCCGTGAAGCCGATTGCGGAGGCGATGCGCAAAGTCGATCCGTCGATCAAGATTCTCTCTGCGTTTCCCTCTGAGCAGACGCTGAAATTCGGCGCGGGCCTGCTGGATTATCTTTCGCCGCACCATTATGCGATTGCGGACTTGACTGGCGTGGAGCGCGAATTCGCGTCGCTGCAAGAACAGATTGATCGCGATGGCGCCGGCCGGCAGGTGCGCGTGGCAGTGACGGAATGGAATACGACGGGCGGCGAATGGGGACTGGGCCGCGGCATGCTGCAGACGCTGGGCAACGCGCTGAGCTGCGCGCGCTATCACAATCTGCTGCAGCGCAATGCCGACCTCACAGAGATGGCGATGCGCTCGAATCTCGCTAACAGCTTCGGGTCGGGCGTCATCATGACCGGGCCGGGCTGGCTGTATCTTGCGCCGACATATTATGCGCAGCAATTCTACGCGCGGGCGGCGGGGACGTTTCCGCTGCGTGTGGAACGCGCCGGCGATCTGCCGTGGCATCTTGCCGAGCCGGACTTGAGCACGACGTTGAGCGCGGATGGCAAGACGCTGCGGATTTACGTGGTGAACTCAACGGCAGATGCGTTGCGCGAGCGCGTGAATTTGTCGGGGTTGAGCGTCGCAACGGCGCAAGGGACTGCGCATGTCCTGAAGGATCGTGAGCGGGCGCTGTCCACGGAGGTCATCAATAGCCGCGACGATCCGCGCCGTATCGCGCCGGTGTCGCGAGCGGTGGCGGTGAAAGGCGGCGTGCTGGAATATGCTTTCGAGCCGCTGAGCCTTACGATGGTGGAATTGCAGTTGAAGAAGTGAGGTGCTCAATATTCAAGTGGGAAAGAGTATTCCTTCGGGGGTGGTTGCGGCGGAAATTCTCCGTTCGCATCGGGTATGTTTTAGGCGGTACAACCACTACAACGGTTTTTTCAAGTTGCTTGGCTTGGATGTAGGCATTTGTCGCCGTCTTCAAAGCGACGGACGGTTTCCCTGACTGGAACATGAAAACGTAGACGTGATCGGATGAACCTCCGGGGATTTGGAGAACGAGCACGCTGCCAGCGTGCGCGAGATATCCTGGATAGCCGCGGCCAGTATCGAACACCAGTGATGGCTTAGGCCTGCGCTTCTCATAGGCCGTGACAATCAATGGGCCCGCTTCGCACTGACGCAGTTCAAACCGCTGTCGCTGATTCAGTGGCGCTTCCGATGCCAAGTCGGCGGGCATTTTCGTGATGAACGAACATGATTTCCTCCAGTGCAGCCGCGTTCCGGTTCGCCGATGGCACCCGGCTCCTTCCATACACGGTTGACATTGAAAATCAGAATGCGAGGACTCCAGACTCAGCTTGCTTGAGCTCGATGCCGCCAGACGTCGCTTTGTGAGGCCCTTCGACATCCACATCGACGACTCTGACCAGTTCGCCGTGAAACACCATGGTGGCTTGGCGAAAAGCCGATTGTTGCGTAGGCTCGATGCATTCGGACGCCGCGAGGACACTCGCTAAAGAGGCGGCGATGAAGAAAACTCTTCTCATATCTACAAATACCGGTGCATCACATACGCATCCACCAACCCTAGCTGTCTATGGCGGAACGCTTTAGGCGCGGTGCCTACAATTTGGAACCCACATTTCTTCCAGAGTTCCACCGCGGCTTGATTGGTGCTCACCACGAAGTTGAATTGCATGGCGATGAAGCCGGCTTTGCGCGCCTCTTCTAGTGAATGCTCGCACAGTGCGCGCCCTGCGCCGTGTCCCTGATAGTCCGGACTCACCATATAGCTGGCATTGGCGACGTGTGAGCCCAGGCCCATGCGGTTGGCGCGCAGCACATAGGTCCCAACGACGCGGCCGTCCGCCAGCCCCACGTAGGTTGCGCCGGTTTCCATCCAGATGGTGCGGGCCTGCTCCTGGGTGGTACTAGGTTCGTAGGCGTAGGTGTCGCCGCCCTGGACGACGGCGTGAAAAATTTCCCAGATGGCGTCGAAATCTGCGGGTTCAGCCAGCCGAATCGCAATCACGAAATTATCTTAGCCCGTTCGCGCTTTCCTAACTTCTTCAATAAGGCGATGGCTTGCGCGCGTTCTTTCAGCGAAAGGCCGGAGGAGGCTTGCTCCATGGCGGCGGCATGGGCGGCGAAGGCGCATGTGATCAGTTTTCGCCCTTCCGGCGTCAAATGGACCACGTGCGAACGGCGATCGGCGGGATCGTCGCGGCGCTCGACGAGGCCCTTGGCTTCCAGGCGATCGACGGCCACGCTGATCGATCCGCTGGTGAGGCGGATTGTCGAGCCGACCGTGTTCACGGGCATAGGTCCTTTGTGCAGAAGCACTTCCAGGACCGCGAAATCCGAAAGTCCCAGGCCGAGCGAGGCGATATTGCCTACGGCAAAACCGCGCATGGCGTCGAAGGTCTTCCACAGCACCAGCCAAAGATGGATGCCGGAGAGCCGCTGAATCCTTTTGCGATCGCTTGACATCAATTATCTTGACGTAAAGATATATGACCAAGTTACCAAATGTTCGTACCGCAGGTCTATGGCTGCTGCAAATCGCCGCAGCCGGGTTGTTCCTCTTCGCCGGAGGCTCGAAATTGGCTGGCAACGCCCAAATGGTGCAAGTATTCGGCGTCATTGGAATCGGCCAGTGGTTCCGCTATCTGACGGGCGGGCTCGAAGTAATTGGCGCCGCGGGCCTACTGTTTCCGGCCACGCGGCATTCGCCGCCCTGATGCTGGCGGTGGTAATGATAGGAGCAGTCATCGCGCATTTTTCTTTCATCGGAGGCTCGCCCGCGATGCCGGCGGTGCTGCTGCTGGCAATGGCGGTGGTAGCCTGGGCGCGTCGCCCGAAGGAGAAAAAATCATGACCAAGACTGAATTGAAACATCGCAGCGTGGCGCGCGCGTTCGATAGCCAGCGCACGCTCGAAGGCGGCGGAGTGGAGATTCGCCGCGGCTTTCCGGGTCCGGAAATCGACGAGGTCGATCCGTTCCTGCTGCTGGATCACATGGGTCCGATTACGATCGCGCCCGGCCAGGCAACGGGATTTCCGGATCATCCGCATCGCGGCTTCGAGACCGTCACCTATCTGCTGGAAGGCCAGATGGAGCACAAGGATTCCTTCGGCAACCGCGGTTTCCTGGAAGCAGGCGACGTGCAGTGGATGACGGCCGGCTCGGGCCTGGTGCATTCCGAAATGCCCGGCCGCGATCTGGTTCGCACCGGCGGGCGGTTGCAAGGATTTCAGATCTGGGTGAATCTGCCCAAGCGCGACAAGATGACGCCGCCGAAATATCAGGAATTGAAGGCAGCCGTCATTCCGCATGCGGAGACGGCCAGCAGCGATGTCAAGGTGAAGGTGATTGCCGGTGAGTCGCTAGGAATGCGCGGAGCGATCCAGGTCCGCACGCCGATTTTGTACCTCCACCTGACTCTCGCGCCCGGCGCGACCCACGTCCAGGAAGTGGCGGAAAAGTTCAACGCCCTGGCGTACATTATTCGCGGCGAAGCGCAGTTCGCAGGCGCGCCGGAGCGGCAGGGCGAGGGCCGTCTGGTCCTGTTTGCGCACGATGGTGGAGCGGTCGCGATCTCGAATCCATCCAGCCAGCCGGTGGACCTGCTGCTGCTGGCGGGCGAGCCGATCGGCGAACCCATCGCCCGCTACGGCCCCTTCGTGATGAACACGCGCGAGGAAATTTACCAGGCGTTCGCCGATTTCCGTAGCGGAAAATTGGGCGAGATCCCGGAAAATTAAAGCACACGAAGCAAACGAAGATAGTACGATAAACCCTTGGAGGCATTCAGGGCCGAATGGGTGGTTGGGAACAAATCTGGCAAGGCGATGGAGCCAGGCAGCTTTGGTCGGTTCCGGACCGCCGCGTTCTGCAACTCACAGCGAAATGGAATGAGTCCAAGACCATTCGCCGCGTGCTGGATCTCGGCTGCGGCGTCGGCAGGCATGTGTACCTGCTCGCCTCCCTGGGTTTTGAGGCCTATGGCCTCGATCACTCCGAAACCGGCCTCGAAACCTGCGGCCGGCGATTGCAGGCGGACGGCTTGAAGGCCACGCTGCATCGCGGCGACATGAGCGTCATTCCCTATCCAGACGGATATTTTGACGCCGTGCTGGCATTCAACAGCATCTACCACGGCACGTCTCAGCAGGTGGATAAGGGAGTCGAACTGGTGCGCAGGAAGTTGCGCGTGGGAGGAGAGTGTTTCGCCACATTCCTCTCTCGCGCCAACCGGCTTTATGGCAAGGGCGAAGCCATGGAGCCGCATACGTTCAATGATCCCCGAATGTACAAAGAGCTTTTTGCCGCCGATGGCGAGAGCGGCGTGACCCATCATTTTTCCTCCGAAGAAGAGGTGCGGCACTTCTTCCGCGCTTACGAAATCGAATCCCTGGAACACGAAGAACTGCGCTTGGCATTGCCGGGCAAGAACGGCGGGGCTCCCTCCTGGCTGCCGATTCGAAAATCCTACTTTTGGCAGATTGTCGCCCGCAAAGTGGATCGCCATGCGTGAAGAAATTCTATTGAAAGCCCGGCTGCTCGCCGACGGCGTTCGCATTGAGAACGATGCTCTGGCAGGCCTCGGGCACCAATACAAAGAACAGCTCCATCATCTGTTCGAGTACGACTTCGACGTGCATAAGACCCACTTGGCGCCGAGCGAGCTGCGTCTGGCCGGCGGATCTATTGTGCAAGTGCGTCTCAATGAGCGCTCGCCGTATCTGATTTTGCGCGAACGCGCCGGCCTCTACGTTGAATGCGGGGGCAAGAGGCTTTCCACCCTGGATTGGATCGAGCGGCCCGCCTTCTATTCCCGCTCCACGTCGTTTGGGCAGCCTATGTCGACGATCGCGGAACTTGTCGGCGAGGATTGCCTTTCGGTATGCCACACCAACGCCTGCATTACCTTTTCCAACAAGAAGGAATGCGCATTCTGCAACATGAACTTCACTCCGCGCCAGTACGACGAAGTACTGATCCGCAAACGGGCGGTGGAAGTGGGCGAGGTGATGGCCGCCGCCTTCGGCGATGGGCCGGCCAAGCATTTTCTGATTACCGGCGGCATCCTTCCGGGCAACCAGGAAATGGAAGTGCTGGTTACGTACCTGCAGGCCATTCGCGAGGCCACCGGGATGACCGAACTGCCGGGCGCCGCGATCATGACTCCGCCTCCCGATCTGCGCCAGCTCGAACGCCTGCAGCGCCTGGGGCTGCGCAGCGTCGGCATCAATCTCGAATGCTTCGATCCGGCGTTTTTCAAGGCCGTATGTCCGGGAAAAGAGGAGCGCGTGGGCTACGCCAAGTATCGAGAGGCGCTGCGCACGGCGGTGGAGATTTTCGGCGACGGCGGGCGGATTTTTTCAGGATTCCTGGCCGGCATCGAGCCGAAAGAGCGGTTCCTCGAAGGCGTCCAGGAATTGGCGGAAGAGGGTGTCGCCAGTATTCCGCTGGTGTGGAGTCCCTCGGCGGGAACGCTTTATTCCGGCCACCGCGCGCCCTACGCCGAATGGTACGTGGAGGTTTCCGAGCGCATCGCCGGGATCATGGTGCGGCATTTGAAGCGGACTGCCCGCCGCCAGCCGGATCCGGTTCGCTGCGTGCGCTGCCAGCACCAGAGCCTGCTGCACGATATTTTGCAGGGACGGCTGCGCATGTTCAAGTCCGCCGTCGCCTGATCCGGACCCGATGAAAGCGCTGCTCGCAGTTCTTGACAAGCTGCGGTTCTACTCCACCCTGGAAATTCTGCGTCCGTTGCCGTTGCCCTGGGCGATCCGCGGGGCAAGTATGTCCGGACGCGTCATGTACGGTCTGTGCTGGCGCCGGCGGCGCCAGGCTATCCAGTGGCTGCGAGAAACGGTTCCGGCGGGCACGCCGTCCACCCAGATTGTCCGGATGTCGCGCGAGCTTTTTGTTTATGCTTCGCTCCGGCGCTACCTCAGCCACATCCTATTGCTTCACGATGCCAACGACTGGCGAGATTTGCTGGACGTGCGAGGCTGGGAGCGAGTGGAGCAGGCCTTGGGGCGAAACAAAGGTGTGGTATTGCTCACCTGTCACCTCGGGCTGCCCAGAGCGGAGCGCTGGTTCCTAAAAACCAAGCCGCACCATGTCTATTACTTGTTTCGAATCGGCCAGGCCAGCGAGCGCGACCGGTCGTGGGGAGCGCGGTTCGAGCGCTGGCACAAGAACCGTTACCGCCAGGACTTGGATACGTTGCTTGGCAATGAAGAGCTGAGTGTTCAGTACATGAAGAAGGCATACGATCATCTGCGGAGGAACGGAATTGTTAACATGGCTGGCGACGGCAGATACGGCGAGCGGCGTTATCCGGTTTCGATCGGCGGCCGCCATCACACGCTGGCAGCCGGTGGCATTTCTCTCGGGCTGATGACCGGCGCTGCTATCTTGCCGTGTTTTACCGCTGTGGGCGGGAGTCCTCTATTCCATATCGAAATCCAGGAGCCCCTGGCTTTGCCGGATCTGAACGATGCGCGAGCGGCGGATCGCAACGCCGAGACCAAGGCGTTGGTAGAAGCCTATGCCGCCCGCATCGACGCCTTTATCTCGCGGCATCCAACCAACGGCGCCCATCCCCGCTATTCATTGCAAATCCCAACATGAATGACGTGCAGCATTCCGGTCAGTCTGACAAAATGGTAGGCCATCATGTTGATCAGCCCCACCGTGGAAGTTGTCGAGGAACGTATTAAAGAGATTCTCCGGGCCGTAATGCAGGACTCGGTAGTGCCGGAACAGCTTGGTTCCGATCTGCCGCTGGTGAAGGCTGGCCTTTCGCTCGACTCCGTCGCGCTGCTGGAAGTGGTGGTGCGCATTGAAGGCGAATTCAATATCCTGCTCGACGATGGCGTGCTGACTCTGGAACACTTCGAGTCGCTCGGCTCACTCGCCCGGGCTGTGCAGCAGCAGATTTCGCGGCAAGCCGCGGCGACCGCCTGAAGATCGATGCTGTTCGAATTGCTGGAGCGCCAGTCTCTTGACCGGGCCTCCCACGCCGCGGTGATCTGCGAAGACGCCTCCATTACCTGGCGTGAACTTTTCGAGCAGGCGGCGCGGCTGGCGGGCGGCCTTCGCGCGTGGGGAGTTGAAGAGGGCGAAGCCGTCGCCGTGCTGCTGCCGAACAGCCCCATGCTGATGGCCGCCATGCTGGCTTCGGCGCGCATTGGAGCCCAAGTGCTTCCACTGGGCGTCGATCTCAAAGCTCCCGAAGTCGTGAGCGTGCTCGAGGCGGCGCAGTGCCGTACCCTGCTCGCGGCCGATTCGCTCTCTGACCTGGTTCGGCAGATTCTCGCTAGCGGCGTGAGGTTTCGCGCCATCCAGAATTCGCGCGAAGACTTTGGCATGCCGAGCCTGGCGCGCCTGGCCGCCGATAGTCCGATCGCCGGGAAGCAATCGAGTGCGAGCGGCGCCCCGTTCATGCAGCTACTTACTTCAGGCACCACCGGGCAGCCTAAACGGATTGTCCGCACGCAGGCGGCGCTCTGCGCATTGGCCGCAGCCTACTGCGACGCCACCAGCATCTCAGCGGACGATCGCATTCTGGGCGCAATCCCGCTCTATCACGGCCACGGATTGTGTAATGGATTCCTGGCGCCACTCTATTCGGGCGCCACCTTGATCCTGCAGCCGGCTTTCGACCGGCGACGAACTCTGCGTCTCCTCGAGGACGAACGGATCACGGTTTTCTCCGCGCCGCCTTTCATGTTTTCTCTGCTTGCCGGCACGCTACGGCGGGAGCCGTTTGCCTCTCCTCACTTGCGGTTGACCATCACGGCGGGCGCTCCGCTGGATCGCGCGGCCTGGCACAAAGTGCGCGACACTTTGGGCATTTCTTTGCGCCAGCTGTATGGCGCTTCCGAAACCGGTGTGGTCGCAATCAACATGGACGCCAGGCCGGAGGAGAGCATCGAGTCGGTCGGACGGCCGCTGAGCGGCGTCGCTGTGGCAATTCGCGACGCAGCGGGGCGTGACTTGCCTGCTGGCGCGCAGGGTGAGATTGCGGTCAAGAGTCCGGCGGCCGCGGGTTGGTCGGCAACTCTCGACGCGGGCCCAACGGAGCTCAAGAAACTCGCCGACGACCAGGGATGGATTCTTATGGCGGACGAAGGGCGCTTCGACTTGGAAGGCCGGCTGTATGTAACCGGCCGGACCAGCCTGTTTCTTAACATCGCCGGCCGCCGCGTGAATCCCGCCCAGGTGGAGGCGGTGATCCTCAGTCACCCTAAAGTCCAGAAAGTTTCCATCGTGCCGATGGCAGACGCCTACGGGAACCAGGTGGCGAAGGCCGTTGTCGTGTGCTCGGGCCCGTGTGAGCCGGAAGAGTTGGTGGTTTTCTGCCGCGAGCGGCTAGCGAACTATAAGGTCCCGCGCGTCATGGAAATAGTCAAGTGTGGCGCGAGTTTCCCACGCTTGAAGTGAACGTTGATTCTTTGGCTGGGACGCAGGGATTCGAACCCCGATACGCAGATCCAGAGTCTGCAGTCTTACCGTTAGACGACGTCCCAGTGGCTGATTTATTTTACCATCGCCGTTTGGCGATGCCGTGCGAAACGCTCAGGCGCCGACGCTCATCGAGAAACGGGCGCGGCCGCTGCGGCAAAGATATTCCAGCAGCAGAATCATCTTGTGTTCCTGATCCTGCACTGCGCCGGCCGCTGCCGGAACCGCGCGCCGGGAGCGGTCGAATTGCCGGATGGCCTCCGCCAGTTGAGTCCGGCTGCTACTGACATGACCTTGCGATTCCAGGATGCAGGCGCCCAGGAATTCGGCAATATACTGCAGCTCATCGGTGGCCAGACCCTGCAGGAACCGTCGTGCCTCACGCTTCTGCGACTCGTCGGCGCAAGCCGAGAGAGCACCTACCAATACGGATTTTGGAGCGGCAGGCACAAACGCCTCCTCTAGTCTCAACTCAACTGCTGCAACCGTGTGCCTGTATTATTACGAAAAGGCCCAACCCGGCGCAAGTAGGGGTCGGCCAAACCCCGTAGTCCTTTTCGCCCCTCCTTAGTACCGGTCTACGGCGTCTGTTCGCGCCGCAGTTCGCTGATCAGATCCATCACCAGAACTTCAATTTCATCGCAGACGTGGCGATAAACCTCCGCCGACTGGCCGATCGGATCTAAAACATCCCAATCCCGAGTCCGCGCCTGGAGCTCGCCCGGCAATTCGAAGCCGCTCATATTGATGATGAGGTCGAATTCGGAGGCGAGAGCGGGCTCAAACGGCTTGGGGAATTGGGCGGAAATATCGATGTTCTTCGCCGCCATCGTGCGCACCGTGCCGCGGGCTACGGACTGGGCCGGCGACAAACCGGAACTTTCGGGCGCCATGACGTCCATCCCGTAGGCGCGGGCGAATCCCTCCGCCATCTGGCTGCGGCAGGAGTTGCCGATGCAGACGAACATCACCCGCTTGGGCCGGGAGGAGCTCACAATTTGGCGAGAAACAGCTCGTGCACCCGCGCGTCCTGGGTGAGTTCGGGATGAAAAGTGGCGACCAGGTGCTGGCCCTGCTCGACCAGCACCGGATCTCCCTGATAGGTAGCGAGCACGCGGACACCTGGCCCCACGCGCTGGATAATGGGAGCTCGAATGAAAATCGCTTCGAGCTCGCCGGGATGAGTCCGTGTTTCAAATTCCGATTCCGGCGAAATATGGGCGACGCGGCTATCGATCTGCCGCCCGTAGGCATTGCGCTCGACGGCGATGTCCATCAAGTGCAGGCTTTGCTGCGCCGGGCTGGTGACTTCCGAAGCCATAAGGATGGCGCCGGCGCAGGTCCCAAAAATCGGCCGCCGGCTGCCAAACTGCGCCAGCGGCTCGATCATATTTTCGCGATTGAGCAGTTTGAGCATGGTCGTGCTCTCACCGCCCGGGATTACCAGGCCATCGAGATCGTCCAGGTCGGCGGCAGTGCGTGCTTCGACGGGCTGCGCGCCCGCACGTTCGAGCGCGCGGGCGTGAGCTTCGAAATCGCCCTGTAAGGCGAGCACGCCGACCTTCTTCATCTACCAGCCTCGGGTCTGCAGCAGCTCCGATTCCTGCATCTTCGAAATATCCAGGCCCACCATTCCCATGCCCAGGTCTTCGCTGGCTTCGAGCAATTTCACGGGGTCGTTGAAGTAGGTTGCCGCCTTCACCACGGCGCGAGCGCGGGCTTCGGGATCGGACGACTTGAAGATGCCCGAGCCGACGAAAACGGCTTCGGCGCCCAACTGCATCACCAGCGCTGCATCGGCCGGGGTGGCAATTCCGCCCGCCGAGAAATTCGGCACGGGCAGCTTGCCGTGTTCCGCCACCCATTCGACCAGCTCCAACGGCGCTTGCAGCTTCTTCGACTCCGCCACCAGCTCTTCCTTGCCCAGCACCGTGAGCTGCTTCATTTCTTTTTGGATCGTGCGCATATGGCGCACGGCTTCGACGATATTGCCCGAGCCGGCCTCACCCTTAGTGCGGATCATCGCCGCGCCTTCGGCAATGCGCCGCAACGCTTCACCCAGATTGCGAGCGCCGCAAACGAAAGGAACTTTGAAATTGCGCTTGGCGATATGGTGCTCTTCGTCGGCCGGGGTGAGCACTTCGCTCTCATCGATATAATCGACGCCCAACGCTTCGAGAATCCGAGCCTCCATGAAGTGGCCGATGCGCGCCTTGGCCATCACCGGGATGCTCACGGTTTTCATGATTTCCCGCATCTTGGAGATAGGCGCCATTCGCGCCACGCCGCCCTCTTTGCGGATGTCGGAGGGAACCCGTTCTAGCGCCATAACTGCCGTGGCTCCAGACTTTTCCGCGATTTCCGCCTGCTCCGCATTGGTGACGTCCATGATGACGCCGCCCTTTAACATCTCCGCCAGCCCAACTTTTACGCGATAAGCTTCGTCTATATACATAGAACCTCTCCTTGTACTCAAACCATGACCGGGGCGGGTTCGACGGCGCGCTGTCGGCGCATCCGTTCGAGCTCGCCCGCAAATATCCGTCCCAAAATCTGTAAACCCTGTTCTATCTTCTCCGGCACGAGGCCGGCAAAGCTCAACCGCAGCGCCCCCGGTTCCTGCCGGTGAATGGCAAAGAACTTGCCAGGAAGATACGAAACGCCTTCTTCGTGGGCGCGTGCCAGCAAATCGGCCGCATCGAGCGGCTCGGGCAGGCGCACCCATAAATTCATTCCGCCCTGCGGACGGGTATAACGCGTTTCCCGGGGCAAATAGCGTTCGCACGCCGCCAGCACGGATTTCAAGCGCTCGGCGCCGGTTTGCAGCATGTGAGTCTGGTGCGTTTCCAGGCGCCCCGATTGCACGAACCGCAGCAGCACCGCCTGCGCTAGCTGATCGGTATGCAGATCGGAGAGCTGCTTGGCTTCAATCATGCGCGCGATCACGGGGCGCGGTCCAATGGCCCAGCCGACGCGCAGGCCCGGGAATGCGATTTTGGAAAAACTGCGCAGCAGAATCGTGTCGCCGCTGTCGTCCATTTGCTTAATGGTGGGCAGGGACTCGCCCTCGTAGCGCAGCTCGCTGTAAATATCGTTTTCAATGAGCACCGTGCCGGCCTGCCGGGTTTGGCGCAGGATGGATTCGCGCGCGGCCAGCGGCAGAGTGGCGCCCGTGGGGTTCTGAAAATTCGGGCTGACCACCAGAAGCCGCAGCCGTTCGCGCGCCAGCACGCGCTCCAGTTGCGCGGTGTCCATGCCATCCGGGCCTACGGCGATGCCGGAAATCTCCGCGCCCGTTTCCAGAAACAAGTTCTTCACGCCGGGATAAATCGGATCTTCGAGTCCCACGCGAGCGCCGGCGGCGTCGCGAGGCCGCAGCAGCACGCGCCGCGCCAGGTCGAGCGCCTGCTGACAGCCGCTGGTGACGATCAAATCGTCGCCCGCCCGCGCTACACCCTCTCGCCGCGCGGTTTCGAGCAGATACTGGCGCAGCGGTTCGTAGCCAGCGGGCGAACCGAGCTGCAAAATCGCCGGGAATTCGGCGCTGGCCATGACTTCTTCGCAGCTCACGCGAAAAGCATCGACCGGAAACAATTCCGCGGCCGGGCGCGACGAAGCAAAGCTGATGATGTCCGTTTGTCCGGAAGGCGGCGCGGGCGGCGTGGCTAGCAGAGGAGCCAGCAACTCATCCCAATCCAGGCCCGCTGAGATTTCGACTTGCCCGCCGGCCACGAAACTGCCACGCCCCACTTGTCCGCTGATCAGGCCTTCCGATTCGAGCAGTTCGTAGGCGGCGGAGACAGTAGTTCTGTTCAGTCCAAGAGAGCCAGCCAATTCCCGAGTGGCTGGCAGCCTTTCGCCCTTCTTGAGGGAACCAGACCGGATCAACTCGGTAAAGTGCGCATGTAATTGGCGATACAGGGGCACTTCAGAGGCAGCATCGAGTCGCGGGGATGGCAACATCGTGACCACCGTACCATATTGGACTGGCTCGAGCAAGCCAATCGTGTGGCAGGTCCCCGACCTGCCGATTCCCCATTTAAGTCGACGTCGGCAGGTCGGGGACCTGCCACACTGCTGCCATTCCGCCGCCCAGCGACGACCCGCCGTCGCACACGAAAACCGCGCCGGTAATATACTGCGCGGAATCCGAACACAAGAACAGCGCGAGATCGGCGATCTCGTCTTTGGTGGCAAAGCGCTTCAGCGGAATCGAGTCGGTGAGGCGCTGCTTGATCTCCTCGGTCGGGCTCAAGCGGCGCATGCCTTCGGTGTCAGCCACCGGTCCGGGCGTGACGATGTTAAGGCGTACTTGCGGCCCCCACTCGATAGCCAGCGTCTTGATGAGGATGTCGACGCCCGCCTTGCCGGCGCACACGTGCGATTGCCAGGCGATGGGACGGAACGCATGAGTCGCGGAGATCGCCACCACCGAAGCGCCGGGCTTGCGCAGATGTTCGTACGCCGCGCGGCACGTGTTGAATGTGCCTAGCAAGTCGATGTCGATGACGGCTTTGAATCCGTTGGCCGACATGCCCAGCGCGGCCGCCGGAAAATTGCCTGCCGCGCCGCACAGCAGGATATCGATTTCACCGAACTGTTCGCGAGTTTGCTGCATGGCGCGCTCGAGCGCCGCGTAATCGCGCACATCGGCCGCAAAGCCAACCGCCTCGCCGCCTGTCGCGCGAATGGCGCCAGCTGCGTCATCCAGTTTGCTTTGCGTACGTCCGACTAAGGCCACTTTGGCGCCTTGTTCGGCAAAGCGCTCGGCAATGCGCCGGCAAATGCCGCTGCCCCCGCCGGTGAGCAGCGCGACTTTGCCCCGCAGTAGATTCTCGCGAAATATGCCTGGCACGCGACCTCCTCGAAATTTGCATCATACTATCCCCATGTTCTGGTGCCTGCTATTTTTTCTGGCCGATGCCGATCTGGTCCTTACCCACGGCCGCATCTGGACCGCGCGCGCGGACCAGCCCTGGGCGGAGGCAGTGTCTATTGAAGGCAACACCATTCGCGAAGTTGGCTCCAGCCAGGCGATTGCCAAGACCATCGGAGAGAATACGAAGGTCATCGATCTGGACGGGCGGCTTGCGCTTCCCGGCTTCAACGACGCTCACGTTCATTTCCTGGGAACCGCGCTGCGCAAATTTGAAGTAGATCTCAACGGCGCCCGTTCGCTTGAAGCCATGCAGCAGCGCATACGCGATTTTGCGCGCGCTCATCCCGATGAGCCGTGGATTACAGGCGGCGGCTGGGAATATTCCTATCTGCCGGGCAACCTGCCCACGCGCCAGCAGTTGGACGCCGCGGTGAAAGATCGCCCGGTGTGGATGCGATCGTATGACGGGCACACCGCCTGGGCAAACTCCAAGGCGCTGGCGATAGCTGGAGTCACGCGCGCTTTTCAAGTTTCCGGGATGGGCGAAATCGTGCGCGATGCGGCGACCGGCGAAGCCACCGGCGTTCTGAAAGAAAGCGCAATGTCGCTGGTTTCCAAAGTGATTCCTGAACCTTCGCGCGCGCGTAAGTTGGCCGCCCTGCGGCAGGCGCTCCGCGAGGCTGCATCCCTGGGTATCACTAGTATTCAGAACGCCAACGGCAGCCGCGACGATTTATCGCTCTTCGAGGAACTGCGCAGCGAGCTTACCCTGCGTGTGGCGATGGCCATTTCGGTGGGATCGAAAGCCGATCTGAAACCGGCTGCGCGCGATCCGCTGGTCCATGCCAGTGCCATTAAGATTTTCATGGACGGCGTGATTGAGACCCACACGGCGGCGATGCTGGACGCTTACAGCGACTTGCCGTCGAGCACGGGCAAGCCGAATTACTCGCAGCAGCAGTTGAACGATCTCGTAGCCCAATGCGATCGCGAGGGCTGGCAAGTAATGACCCACGCCATCGGCGACGGCGCCGTGCGAATGACCTTAAACGCCTATGAAGAAGCATTCCGGCGCAACGGCCCCCACGACGCGCGCTTTCGCATCGAGCACATCGAGACTGTTGCCGCCGCCGATATTCCGCGCTTCGCCAAACTCGGCGTGCTGGCCTCCATGATGCCTATTCATGCTGATCCTGAGACACCCGATGTCTGGAGCAACGCCATTGGTCCGGACCGCACCAGCCGGGGCTTTGCGTGGAAGACGCTCGAGCAAGCCGGCGCGCGCCTGGTGTTCAGCAGCGACTTTCCCGCGTCCATAAGCCTTGATCCGATTCGTGGAATTCACACCGCCGTCACGCGTCAAACCGCCCAAGGAAAGCCGCTTGGAGGATGGATTCCCCAGCAGCGCGTGTCGCTCGAAACGGCGCTGCGCGGCTACACCACGGCGGCGGCCTATGCTTCTTTCGAAGACCAGACCAAGGGCGCGATCGCGCCGGGGATGCTGGCCGATATCGTGGTTCTCACCAGTAATCTGTTCACCATCGATCCCGCGCACATTCACGCTACACGGGTTTGGATGACGGTCTTCGACGGCCGGATCGTTCACCGGCAGTAAGATAACCTCATGACTCTCACTCGACGCAGTCTGCTGATTTCGGCGGCCGCCTCCGCCGCGGCGCATGCGCAACGCGTTCCGCGAAGCACCTGGAAACCCAAGCTCGGTATTTTGGGCAAGTACACTCCAGGCAACGTAGCGTTCGCCAAACAGGAAGGCTTCAGCAGCATCGGACTGTGGGCGAATCCAAAAACGCTGCTCGACCCCGATATCGTGACCGACGAGCAGGTAGAGAAGGCCAGGGCCGCTGTGCGGAGTTCCGGTTTGTATCTCTCCGTGATCGGGGCGGTGCAAAATCATATCGCGCCCGATCCCGATGCGCGCAGCCGCGCCAACGCTTCCTTCGGCAAGGTGATTGCACTGGCCGGCAAGATGGGGGCGCCGTTCGTCGGAACATCTTCCGGCACAATTCCGGGGAAGGCTCTGGACCAGCAGGTGGCGGAAATCGTTCGGGTCTACACGGAAAAATATTTCCCGCTCTGCGAAAAACATCATGTGCGCATTCTGTGGGAACCCTGGCCGGGCGGGCCGAATATCGCCACCGGACCGGTCGGCTATGAAGCGCTCTTTAATGCCTTCGGGAATTCCCCGCACGTAGGACTGCAATATGATCCCTCCCATCTGCTCTGGCAAATGATGGATCCCATTCAGACCGCGCGCGACTTCATCGACAAGATTTACGATGTTCACCTGAAGGACACCGAAGTGCGCTGGCACATTTTGCGCAAGAGCGGCATCCATCCATTGACCAACGAGCAGTGGTGGCGCTACCGGCTGCCGGGCCTGGGGTCAATCGACTGGCCGGCGTTTTTCACGGTGCTGATGGACGCCGGTTACCAGGGTGCGATGAACATCGAGCATGAGGACGACCTGTACGGCTGGCCTTATCGCGATGACGACTTCAGCGAAGAGTACAAGACTGGATTTCGCCTGGCCCACCAATTCCTGCGCCCGTTCGTGCCGGCGTGATTCACTGCCACAGCGCCTGAATTGGCACCGCGTGGAGGTTCTTGGCGAACGGCACAACTTCCGCGCCGGTGTACAGGACGATGCCTCGGCGAAATCGCGTTCCGGCCAGCTCCGCGAGCGTGCGCAGGCCCTTGAAATCGGACGCGCTCACCGAGCCAGCCGACTTCACCTCGATGCCCACCACCTCGCCCGCGGGCGTCTCGAGAACCGCATCGACTTCTTCTCCCGTATGAGTGCGAAAGTGCAGCACGCGCGGACGGGACTTGCTCCAACCGGCTTGTTTGCGCAATTCCATCACAACAAAATTCTCCAGCAGCGGACCGAGCAACATCCGGTTGGCCGTGAGTTGCGCGCCGCTCAAACCGAGCAGCGAAATCATCAGGCCAGTGTCGTTCAAATACACCTTGGGCGCTTTTACCAAGCGCTTGCCGAGGTTTGCCGACCACGGGTTCGCCAGCGTCGCCAGGAACGTGATCTCCAGCAGCACGAAGTATCGCTTCAGGGTTGTCTGGGGAATGGACATGGCGCGCGACAGATCGGCGAAATTCAGCAAGCTGGCCGCGCGGCTGGCCAGCAGCGTGAGCAGGCGAGGTAGCACTGTAAGATCGTCAACGTTAGCCAGATCGCGGACGTCGCGCTGCATGATGGTGGTGAGATAGGCGTCGAACCAGGCCCGCCGCCTGTGCTCGGTCTTGCGCCGCTGGGCCACCGGATAGCCGCCCCGGGTCACACGGTCGATCAGGGCCTTTTCAGTGAGAAGACCTCGCGGACGCTCGGGCGCGGTATTTTTGAAAACGGCGTCCACGAAGCTATCGCGGCGGCCGGACAGCTCGCCTTGAGAAAGCGGCCACAGCGTAAAGATTTCCATGCGTCCGGCGAGAGAATCGGCGACGCGCGGCAGCAATAGGACATCCGTCGAGCCAGTGAGCAGGAAGCGGCCGGGCCGGCGTTTACGATCCACGGCGGCTTTGATGGCGAGAAACAAATCGGGGGCGCGCTGCACTTCGTCGAGAACGACCGGCCCGGCGAGACCCGCGATAAATCCTGAAGCGCTGTTCTTGGCTGCAGCCAGTACGGAATCGTCGTCGAGAGTCAGATACCGCAGCGGCTTGCCGGCCAAGCGAATCTGGCGAGCCAGCGTAGTTTTTCCAGTCTGGCGGGCTCCGTTGAGGAAAATAACGGGTGTATCGCGAAAAGCTACGGCGATCTCCCCAGCCAGGTAACGGAAGTACATGGCTGATTATCAACCATCCTATGGCTGAAAATCAACCATATTTTCACGATAAAAACCAATGCCAGAGGCACTTTGGGCTCATCCAGCTCCCTTTTCAATAACCTCTTCTCTTCGCTCCCAACTGGCCTTTATAAAATCCCGGTTCATGCCGGCGATCACATCCAGCGGGATCGCCTTGGGGCACACCGCTTCACACTCGCCGATGTTGGTGCAGCTTCCGAACAAGTCCTGCCGGGCTTGGGCCACCATCCCCAGCACGCGCTGGTAACGCTCGGGCTGGCCCTGCGGGAGCTTGGCCAGATGGGTGATCTTCGCTCCGGTGAACAGCGCCGCCGCCGCATTGGGACAGGCCGCAACGCAGGCACCGCACCCGATACAAGCGGCCGCATCCATGGCTAGATCCGCCGCCGGCTTGGGCACCAGAATGGCGTTGCCGTCCGGAGCGCTGCCCGTCGAAACCGAAATAAAGCCGCCGGCCTGGATAATGCGATCGAACGCGCTCCGGTCGACGACGAGGTCCTTGATCACCGGAAACGCGCGCGCCCGCCATGGCTCCAGATGCAGTTGGTCGCCCTCCTTGAAGCGCCGCATGTGAAGCTGGCAGACTGTTGTCCCACGCTGCGGGCCGTGCGCGACGCCGTTGATCATGAAGCCGCACATGCCGCAAATTCCTTCCCGGCAATCGCTGTCGAAGGCCACCGGGTCTTCGCCCTTGAGCGTGAGCTCTTCATTCAGCACATCCAACATTTCGAGAAACGACATGTCGGCATTGACATTCTTGGCTTCGTACCGGACCATGCGGCCAGGATCGCTGGCGTTCTTCTGCCGCCAGATGTGGAGAGTAAGGTTCACTTATAGCTCCGTTGGGTGGGCGGAACGTATTCGAATTTGAGCGGCTCTTTGTTCAATACCGGTTGCCCGCCCGCACCCGCGTATTCCCACGCAGCGGCGTAACAGAAGCGCTCATCGTCGCGCAGCGCTTCGCCGTCGGGCGTTTGATGCTCTTCCCGGAAATGTCCGCCGCAGGATTCATCCCGCTGCAGCGCATCGATAGCCAGCAGCTCACCGAGCTCCAGGAAATCGGCCACGCGTCCGGCGTGCTCCAGCGCCTGATTGAGCTCTTCCCCACCGCCTAATACGTCGGCGTTTCCCCAAAACTCTTCGCGAAGAACGCGGATCTTCCGGATGGCTCCCTCCAGCGATGCTCTATTGCGCGACATGCCGCAATCCTCCCAAAGCGTCTTGCCCAGTTCGCGGTGGAACGAGGAAACGGTCCGCTTGCCCCGGATCGAAAGCAAACGCCGGGTCATCGCGTTCACCTCGTTTTCGACGGAGCGAAATTCCGCGTGCGCCGTGTCGACTTTTTCCAGCTTTGCGCCCGCCAGATAATTGCCCAGCGTATACGGCAGAATGAAGTAGCCATCCGCCAGGCCTTGCATCAGCGCGCTCGCCCCTAAACGGTTGGCGCCATGATCGGAAAAATTTGCCTCGCCAATCACGAACAGTCCCGGGATCGTGCTCATCAGGTGATAATCCACCCACAGTCCGCCCATGGTGTAGTGGATAGCCGGAAAAATTCGCATCGGGACGCGGTAAGGATCTTCGCCGGTGATGCGCTCGTACATTTCGAACAGGTTGCCGTAGCGCTCGCGAATGCCGTCTGCGCCCAGGCGTTGAATCGCGTCCGAGAAATCCAGATACACGCCCAGCCCCGTTTCGCCGACGCCACGTCCCTCGTCACAAACCGCCTTGGCATTGCGCGAAGCCACATCACGTGGAACCAGGTTGCCGAAGCTCGGATAACGGCGCTCCAGATAATAGTCGCGCTCGGCATCCGGAATCTGCTCCGGCGTCCGCTTGTCGCCTTTCTTTTTGGGCACCCAGATCCGGCCATCGTTTCGCAGCGATTCGCTCATCAGGGTGAGTTTGGACTGGTACTCGCCCGAGACTGGAATGCAGGTCGGATGAATCTGGGTAAAACACGGATTGGCAAACGCCGCGCCCCGCTTGTGCGCGCGCCAGATAGCGGTGCAATTCGATCCCTTGGCGTTGGTCGAAAGGTAGTAGACGTTGCCGTAGCCGCCGCTCGCCAGCACCACCGCGTCGGCCACGTGCGATTCGACTTTGCCGGTGATCAGATCGCGCGTGACGATGCCGCGCGCCCGGCCGTCGATCACTGCCAGGCCCAGCATTTCCGTGCGTGCCAGCATCTTGACCTTGCCGGACGCGACCTGCCGTTCGAGCGCCTGGTAGGCGCCCAGCAGCAATTGCTGTCCCGTCTGTCCACGCGCGTAAAAAGTGCGCGATACTTGCGCGCCGCCGAAAGACCGGTTGGCGAGCGTGCCGCCGTATTCGCGCGCGAACGGAACTCCCTGCGCCACGCATTGATCGATAATGTTCACGCTGATCTGCGCCAGGCGGTACACGTTGGCCTCGCGCGCGCGAAAGTCCCCGCCCTTTACGGTGTCGTAGAACAGCCGGTAAATGCTGTCGCCATCGTTCTGATAATTCTTGGCCGCGTTGATGCCGCCTTGCGCGGCGATCGAGTGCGCCCGGCGCGGGCTGTCCTGAAAGCAAAAACACTTGACGTTGTAGCCCAGCTCCGCCAGCGACGCCGACGCCGAAGCGCCCGCCAGTCCCGAGCCGACCACGATCACGCTGTACTTGCGCTTGTTCGCCGGATTCACCAGCTTCATTTCGAAACGGGCCTTGTCCCAAGCTTTTTCGATGGGTCCGGATGGAATTCTTGAGTCGAGTTGCATGAATTAGAGGTTTGCGCCAACCAGGCCGGTCAGCACCGATATGGGAATGGAAATAAATCCTACCGCCATCAGAATGGCCACCCACGCCGCGGCCCGCTTGATGATGGGCGTATACCGCGGATGGCTCACCCCCATGCTTTGGAACATGCTCCACAGTCCGTGATAAAGATGCATGCAGAGTAGCACCATGGCGACGATGTAGAACGCCGCCACCGGAACGCGGCGAAAACTGTAGACCAAATTCTCGTAAGCACGCAGGTCCTGAAACTGTGCCGCTCCAGCCGCGCCGGTGGTGAGATCCAAAATGTGAAAGATCACGAAGAAAGCGATGATGGGCCCGCTCCACATCATCGTGCGCGAGGCGTAGCTCGATGCGATAGCTTCCTTCTTGACATAACTCACCGGCCGGGCCGCGCTTTTGAGACGCGCTAGCTGGATGGACGAAACGATGTGCCCGACGATCGAAATCAGCAGCAGCGCGCGCACACCCCACAGCAGCGCCGGCATCGAGTGCAGAAACGCCGCGTAATTGTCCATCTGCTCGGCGCCCAGGTATACCTGCATATTTCCCAGCAGATGCGCCACCAGATAGCCGAACAACACCACTCCAGTGGCGGCCATCACTACTTTCTTGCCTAAGCTCTCCTGATAGAAATGAAACGCGCGATGAACGTGGCTATCTGCCGCGACCGAACTCATGAATGCTCCCCATTCCGCAGTATACAATCCCGCGCCGCGCCAGGGGCCGTTTATAATGATAGAAATGTCATCCAGCGCCGTGGATCTGGCCCCGCCGGAGGCGATCGCGCATTACGAACCGGTCATCGGGCTCGAGGTTCACGTTCAGCTCAGCACGGTCACCAAGATTTTCTGCGGATGTCCCACCAGTTTCGGCGCGCCGCCCAATACCAACGTCTGTCCGGTATGCCTGGGATTGCCGGGAGCCCTGCCGGTGTTGAACCGCGAGGCCGTCGAGCTTGCGATCCGGGCCTCGCTCGCGCTGAATTGCCGCATCCGCGCAAAGTCGCGTTTCGCCCGCAAGAACTACTTTTATCCGGACTTGCCAAAAGGCTATCAAATCTCCCAGTACGATGAACCGCTGGCTGAAAACGGCTACGTCGATATCGCCCTCGATGGCGGTGCCAAGCGCATCGGCATCACGCGCGTTCACATGGAAGACGACGCTGGCAAAAGCATCCACGAAGGCTTTTCAGATTCCGCGCGTTACTCCTACGTCGATCTGAATCGCTCCGGCACACCGCTTATCGAAATCGTCAGCGAGCCGGATATGCGCAGCTCTGATGAAGCGTACGCCTATCTCACCGAAATCAAACAGGTGCTGCAGTTCATCGATGTTTCCACCTGCGACATGGAGAAGGGCCATCTGCGCTGCGACGCCAACGTGTCCGTGCGTCTGAAAGGCGCGGACAAGTTCGGCACCAAAGCTGAGGTGAAAAATCTCAACTCGTTCCGTTTTCTGAAAATGGCGTTGGATTACGAGATCGCGCGCCAGGTGGCTGTCATTGAGAGCGGCGGCCGCATCGCCCAGGAAACGCGTCAATATAACTCGGATACCGGCGAGACTACCGGCATGCGCAGCAAGGAGCATGCGCACGATTACCGCTACTTTCCCGAGCCTGATCTGGTTCCGCTGCGCATCAGCGACAAGTGGCTGGCGGATGTCAAGGCCAACATGCCGGAACTGCCGGCGCTCAAGCGCGAGCGGTTCGTTGAGAAATACGGATTGCGCGAATACGACGCGCAAGTGCTCACGGCGTCTCGCGCCATCAGCGATTATTTCGAACGGGCCGCGGCCGCATCCGGCGATGCCCGTACGGCCGCCAACTGGGTGATAGGCGGGCTTGCCGGCGCGCTCAAAGCCGAGAACCGGGACATCACCGAATCTCCTGTAAGCTCTGAAAAATTGGGTGAACTCATCGCCCTGATCGCCAAAGGCGAGCTGTCCGGCAAGCTGGCCAAGCAAGTCTTCGAAACAATGTGGACCACCGGCGATTCGGCTCCCGCCATTATGGAGCGCGAAGGCCTGCGCCAGATCAGCGACACCGGCGCGCTGGAAAAAATCGTGGATGACGTGCTGGCAGCCAATCCCAAACAGGTGGAACAATATCGCGGCGGCAAAACAGCCGTGATGGGTTTTCTGGTGGGGCAAATTATGAAAGCGTCGCGCGGCCAAGCCAGCCCGTCCGCCGTCAACGAAATTCTAAAAAGGAAATTGGCGTAAAACTCATGCTCAAAGCAGGCGACAAAGCTCCGGAAATCAAGCTGCAGACCGACACTGGCGACGCCTTCAAGCTCTCCAGCCTCAAGGGCCAGAAGGTCGTCCTCTATTTTTATCCCCGCGCGGACACGCCCGGTTGCACCATCGAAGCCAACGAATTTCGCGACGCCATCAAAAGCTTCGCTAAGAAGAAAGCCGTGATTCTCGGCATCTCGCCCGACACTCCAGCCGCGCAGGCGGAGTTCAAAGCCAAGTACTCGCTGCCTTTTACATTGTTGTGCGACGTCGATAAAGCCGCCGCCAATGCCTACGACGTTTACAAAGAGAAGAACATGTACGGCAAGAAAGTGATGGGTATCGTCCGCTCCACTTTCCTGATCGGCGAAGACGGCAAGATCGAGAAAATTTTCTCCAAGGTCAAGCCCGAAGGCCACGCCGAAGAAGTGCTGTCAGTCCTTTAGTTCGACGATCGTCGCGCCTGCACCGCCTTCGTGCTGCGCCGCAGCGTAGAATTTTTCCACATGGGGATTGCTTGCTAGTAATTCCCATATAGCTTTACGCAGCACTCCCATGCCGTGGCCGTGAACGATGCGCACGCGGCTGGCAGTGGCCATCACCGCGCTGTCCAGAAATTTTTCAACCTGCGTGCAGGCTTCCTCGGCGCGCTCGCCGATCACCTTGATTTCCTGCTCCAGCGGATTCAGGCGCGGCGCCGGTTTGTAGCTCACGTTCTTCGGCAGAGAAGCCTCCGCGCCCGCCTCCGGCAGCACTTCCAAAATGTCATCCAGCGGCACCTGCATCTTCATGAACCCCACTTCCACTTCGATGCGGTCCTCGTTCAGAATGCGGCGCACGCGCGCGGCGTCGCGAATGCCTTTCAAATGGACGCGCGCGCCTTCCTCGATCCTGGGCTTGCGCGTCGTCAACTCCCCCTGCCGCGCGTCGTCTTGCGTCGAAAGCACCGTGGTTTCGAAATCTTCGCGCAGCTCGCGCTTGGTTTTCGCCACGCGGCGCTGGGCCTGTTCAGTAGCTTTTCTGCGGTCGGCGGATTCCACGATCTGCCCGATCGTTTCCTGCGCCTGCGCTTCAAATTTCTCCAGCACCAGATCGCAGCGCCGCTCCAATTCCTTAAGCTTGGCGCTCTCGCGCTTCTCCCACTCCAGCTTCAATTCCTTTTCACGCCGCGCCAGCTCCGCTTGTTGTTCGACCAGCGCCGTCTGCAGTACCGAAGCATCTTCCAGACGCTGGTGCAGCTCGCTCAAGAAGCGGCTCACGTCGCGCTCGCGGTCGCTCATCGATTCACGCGCGCGTTTCATCACCGCTTCCGGCATTCCCAGCCGCGCGGCAATGTCCAGGCCCGCGGATTTTCCCGGCAATCCCAACAGCAATTTGTAAGTCGGCTCCAGCGTGTCTTCGTCGAAACCCATCGAGCCGTTGCGCACGCCCGGCGTGTTCGCGCCGTAGATCTTGAGAGCCACCAAATGCGTCGAAGCCAGCGTGAACGCGCCCGTCGAGCGAAAGCGATCGATCACCGCGATGCCAAGCGCCCCGCCTTCTTCGGGGTCGGTGGCCGCGCCCAGCTCATCGAGCAGCACCAGCGAATTCGGCGTTACATCCTGCACCATGTCGCGGATGTGCGAAATGTGGGCGGAGAACGTGCTGAGGCTCTCCTGGATGGACTGGTTGTCGCCGATGTCCGCCAGAACCTGCTCGAAAATTGGAAATTCCGCTTCCGCGCACGGCACCAGCAGTCCGGATTGCGCCATCAGTACCAGCAGGCCCACGGTCTTGAGAGTTACGGTTTTTCCGCCCGTGTTGGGACCGCTGATCAGCAGCGTGCGGTGTTCGGCATCGAGCTCAATCGTCACCGGCACAATAGCCAACCGGCGGCGCCGCAGCACATCCTCAAGCAGCGGATGACGCGCGTCTTTGATCGCCAGGCGCGGTGCGTTTTCCGGACTGAAGCGCGGCTTCACGCAATCGAAATCCATGGCAAAGCGCCCTTTGGCGAAAATCAAATCCAGCTCGCCCATGGTTTCCAAAGTCTGCCGGATGGAATCGGAATAGTCGCGCAGCCGCTCCGTCAGCTCGCGTAAAATGCGATGGACCTCCCGCATTTCTTCTTCGGTTAGCCGCACCAGCTCATTGTTCAGATCGATCGTTTCCAGCGGCTCGACGAATAGCGTGTGCCCGCTCGAGCTCGCCCCGTGAATCACGCCATCCATGCGGCGGCGCTGCCCGGCAATCACCGGCACCACGTAGCGCTCGTTGCGGATGGTGACAAACTCTTCCTGCAGCAAGCCTTCCTCGTGATGGGCTTTCAAAAATCGTTCCAGCGATTCCTGAATCCCCTTCTTCTGCCTTTCGATGTCGCGGCGCAGACGCGCCAGCGCTACACTGGCATGGTCCGCAACCGTCCCGTCCGGCAGAATCTTGCCTTCCAGATCCCGGAGCAGCGCGCGAAATTCACCTAATGCCTGCCCGCGCGCGCCCAGCCGTGGAAACCTTCCCACCACCGCGTTCAGAATCGACTTTGCGTCGGCGGCGCGATCCAGCAAGCCGGCCATATCGAAAATTTCCCGCGCCTCAAGCGTCGCGCCTTCGATGCGCAGCTTGTGAACGGCTTCCGTCAGATCGGGAATGGATGAGAAGTCCAGGCGGATGGCCGCGCCTCGGGCAGCGGGCTGAGGTCTCGCGGCCGATCGCAAGTATTCCGCTGCTTCCGCCGCTTCTTCCAGGTCCTCCACCAGGCGCGCGCGATCGGTATGCGGCGCGATAGCGGCCAGGCCCTTCCGCCCGAGCGGGCTCGCGACATACCTCTCCAGCAGCTTGCGCATAGATTCGAATTCGAGAACGCCGGCGCTGGTGGCAATCATGATTTCGAACGCAGCCGGAATGCTTTTTCGATTACCGGCAGCGTCCCTTCCGTGATTCGGTACTGGCTGAGCGCATTGCGCGGCACCCATTCGGCGCGCGCAACATCGTCCGATGCCGCCAGTTTCCCCCCGCTCGCCCGGCAAAGATAATCGATCAACACGTAGTGATACTCCGCCTTGCCCTTCCGGTCGCGCATAATGCGCTCAAAGATTTCGACCACCTTCACGATCCGGATTTCGAGACCCGTCTCCTCGCGCACCTCGCGGCGGATTCCTTCTTCCAGCCGCTCGCCCGTTTCCAGCGCGCCGCCGGGCAGCGACCAATATCCCTTCAACGGCTCGCGTCCGCGCTCCACCAGCAGCACCCGGTTGCGATGCAAAATAATTGCGCCGACGCCCAAAATCGGGCGCGCGGGATACTGGCGGCTGTCCCCGGGCGCCGGCCTCTTAATACTGCACCGCCCCTTTTACATCCAGGCGGACGCGGTACAGCGTGGTCCGCGCCGTGATGTACAAGCTTTGCAGATCGGGATCGCCGAAAGCGCAGTTCGCCGGCGTTTCCGACAGAGGAATCGTGGACAACAGCTTGCCCTGCGGATTGTAAATCGGGATTCCGTTGGCCGTCACGTACACATTTCCCTTCACATCGGTTCGGATGCCGTCAGGCACGCCATCGATGCCGGAAATCGCCACGCGCTCGCCGCTAGCGTCGCCCTTGTGATCCAAGTCGTAGGCGCGCACGTTGTGCTCGTCGGAATTGGCGACGTACAGGATTCGCCCGTTGCCAGTGAGCGCGATGCCGTTCGGGCGGCCCGCCGGCTTGGCGATCAGGCTCATGCCGCCTTTGGGATCGATGTGGTACACGCCGTAGAAATCCAGCTCCCGCGTGTCGGCCTGCTCGCCGAACGCAGGGTCGGTAAAGTAAATGTGTCCATCCCGCCGCACCACGATGTCGTTCGGCGCGTTCAGGCGCTTACCCTCCCACCGCTCCGCCAGCACCTCCACGTCGCCGTTTTTTAGCGTGCGGATGACGCGGCGCGTGCGGCTCTCGCAAGTGTACAAGCGTCCCACCAGGTCGAACACATTGCCGTTGGCGCCGTTGCTATTCTGGCGGAAAACACTAACGCCCTTGCCGGGAGAATATTTCAGGATCCGGTTATTGGGCACATCGCTGAAAAGCAGAAAGCCGTCCCGCGACCACGCCGGACCTTCGGTGAAGCGGTAGCCGTTGGCGACGGCTTCAATCTGAACGTCCGCCCACTTGGGAGTGTCCTGAGCCGGCAGGCATGCGGAAAACAGTCCCAGAAAAAAGGCGCGCCGGTGCGGCTGCATCATGACGCTTACTTCATGGTGACGCGCAGGTTGTTGACGACTTGCTTGACGCCTTTGATCTTCTTGGTGATCTTTTCGGCTTTTTCTTTTTGGATGCTCCGCTCAACCACTCCAGCCAGCGTGACCACGCCATCCTTCACCTCGACATCCAAGCCGCCGCCCTTCACCACGATGTCATTGGCCAGCCGCCGTTTCACCTGATCATAAATCGCGTCATCCGAGAGAGGCTTGTCGGCAGCCCAAGCTGCCGGCAACAGCAGCGCCATCACCACGAATAAGGAAGTAAAAAATTTATACATCATCTGACCCGGCCATTGTACGCCAATCCAGCGCGTCCAGAAACATCGGCTTCTCGCGCCACCCAGGCTGCACCTTCACATGCAGGTCGAGATAAATCTTGTGGCCGAAGAAGCGCTCCATCTCCAGACGCGCCTCGGTGCCCACTCGTTTCAACACCGAGCCGCCGGCGCCGATGACGATCGCCTTCTGCCCCGGCCGCTCTACCCGGATGGTGGCAAATATCTTGATCAAATTGCCGGTCTCTTCCCACTTCTCCACGATGACGGCGACCGAATGCGGCACCTCTTCGTGGGTGAGGTGCAGAATTTTTTCCCGGATCAGCTCGGAGGCCAGAAACCGCTCGGGCTGGTCGGTGATGTGATCGGCCGGGAAATAGGCCGGGCCCGCCGGGAGGCGCTTGAGTATGGCGGCGCGCAGCGTCTCCAGGCCTTCGCCGGTGAGCGCGGAAATCGGAATGTGATCGGCAAAAGGGTGCAGCTTGCGGAACTGGTCGAGCAGCGGCAGAAGATCCTGCTTCTGCTTCAGGCAATCGATTTTGTTGACCACCAGAATCGCCGGCGTATCCGTGTGCCGCAGCACGCTCACCGCATCGCGGTCGCGTTTGGTGACGCCGCCTGAGCCATCGGCGACATACAGCAGCAAGTCGCGCTCGTCGAGCGCGGCGCGTACCGTGTCCATCATGCGCCGGTTGATCGCGCTATCGGCCCGGTGTATGCCCGGCGTATCGACGAAAACGATCTGCGCCTCCGGCAGCGTGAGCACGCCTTGAATGGAGGTGCGCGTGGTCTGCGGTTTATCGGCGACGATGGCGATTTTCGCGCCTACCAGGGCATTGAGCAGCGTGGATTTGCCGGCGTTGGGACGGCCCAGTATCGAAACAAAACCGGAAACAAAGCCGGGCGCCGCGGCAGGCATGGGGCTCTCCGTCTCAGTCATTGGCTACAGCCGCTTTGGACTTGCTCACACGCACTTGCGACACGCGCAATTCGTCGCCCGCCATCACTTCGATGCGAATGCCGTTGCGGTCCACAAACTCGCCGCGCTGCGGAACGCGGCCCAGCCACTCGGCAATCAAGCCGCCCACCGTCGTCGATTCAATTTCTTCCTCCGGGCGGAATCCCAGCAGATCGCTCAAGCGCGCCACGTCGAAATTTCCCGAGACAATGAAGCCTCCCGCGCCGTCGGGCGCGACGTCGGACCCGGGCTCGTGCTCGTCGCGGATCTCGCCCAGTATTACCTCCACCAGGTCTTCCATCGTGGCCAGGCCGGCCGTGTTGCCGTATTCATCCACCACGATCACCATGTGCGTTCCTTCATGCTGCATCTCGCGCAGCAGATCGTCGGCCGGCTTGCTTTCGGGGACAAACCGAATGGGACGCACCAGCTCCCGCACCTTGCGGTGGACCCTCTCGTCTTCGTCCAGCTCGAACATGTCGCGCACGTGCACGAAGCCGATGATTTCGTCGATCGACCCCTCGTACACGGGGATGCGCGAGTATTGCTCGTGGATCACCAGCTCGCGCAGCTCATCGAGCGAGGCGTCGGCCGAAATCGCCACCATGTTGGGGCGCGCCGTCATCACCTCACGCACTACTTTGTCGCCGAACTCCACCACCGATTGAATCAGCTTGCGGTCGTCTTCCTGGATCAGGCCTTCTTCGGTGCCGGCCGAGATCAGCGCCTCGATGTTTTCCGCCGGAGAAGGCTCGTCCCGCGCCTCTTCCTTTTCATTGGTAAGCGCAATCAGGGAATCGAACACCCGCAGCATGACTGCCAGCGGCTTTACGACGATGACCATGAAGCGCAGCAGCGGCACCAGCGGCGTCAGCCAGCGCCCGCTGGTTCTTCGATAGAGAATCTGCGGCAGCCCGTAGGCGGCCGCCAGCATGATGAGTATCGCCACAAATGCCGCTTGCACGGCAACGTGCCAGCGTCCGGATCCCTGGCCCAGCCAAACCAATACCAGGATGCTCAATCCCACCATGGCGATGTGCTTGATCAGGCCGAAGCTCAGGGCGGCCTCGTTATCCGGCGCGCCGATGCGGGGCTCGAGCGTCGATTTGAAAAATTCCAGCGCCGGCAGCTCGCGCGCGCGCAGCCGCAGGCTCTCCTGGTAGAGCGCCTGCACCGCGGCCGCCAGCGCCATGACCACGGCCAGCACGGCGATTCCGCAGATCAGAATCAGCGTCACCGCGCCTCCCTTTCAATCAACCCGGCGGGCAGCCCGAGCCGCGTACGCCATTGCGTTTCGGCGCGAGCCATCCGCCCGCGGTCGCGCTCGTGGTCCATGCCCAACAGGTGCAGTAGCCCGTGCAGCATCAGAATCTGGATTTCTTTTTCCAGCGAGTGGCCGAACCGGCGGGCTTGGGCGGCGGCTCTCTGGCGGGAAATCGCCAGCTCGCCCAGAAAATCCGCAGGCTCCGGTTCAGGGAACGAGAGCACGTCGGTGGCGTAGTTCTTTCCCAGAAATTGGGCGTTGAGCCGGCACAACTCGCGATCGTCGGCAATCAGGCAGGAAAAATTTCGCCCCCCTGCCACCTGGTCGCGCAGGCGGCGCGCAAAGGCGCGCAGCGGCGCCCGGTTCAATGCGGCGGGTGCGCGGCGAAACAACAGCAGAGGTTCGGAAGAAGCCATGAAAGCGCCCTCAGGCGCCGGGTAGTGCCGGCTCAGCGGACTCGGCGGTGTTCTCGGCGGCAGGCTCCGCCGTGGTGTCAGCCAGCTTCAGGGACAATTGGCGCGCCGGTCCCATGGTTTCGTTGTATTTTTCGTACGCCCGGACGATGCGCTGCACCAGCGGATGCCGCACCACGTCGCGTTCATCGAAAGGAATCAGGCTGATTCCTTCCACGCCTTTCAACACGTCCAGCGCCTCCAGCAGCCCGCTCCGCTTGCCGCCCGGCAAATCGATTTGCGTTACGTCGCCGGTGACCACCATCTTGGAGTTGAAGCCCTGGCGCGTCAGCACCATTTTCATCTGCTCGGGCGTGCTGTTCTGCGCTTCGTCCAGAATGATGAAGCTGTCGTTCAGCGTGCGGCCTCGCATAAATGCCAGCGGCGCAATCTCAATAGCCGCCCGCTCGAGAAATTTTTCCACTTTGTCGGTTTCGAGCATGTCGTACAAAGCGTCGTACAGCGGCCGCAGATAGGGATCGATCTTCTCCTGCAATGTGCCCGGCAGAAAACCCAGCCGCTCGCCCGCTTCTACCGCCGGCCGGGTCAGAATAATCCGGCTTACGCGTTTGGCGATGAGCGCCGAAATCGCCATCGCCACGGCCAGATAAGTTTTTCCTGTTCCCGCCGGACCCACGCCGAACACCAGGTCGTTGCGTTCAATAGCCTCCAGATACCGCCGTTGATTGACGGTTTTCGGGGCCAGCAGCTTCTTGCCGAAATTGCGCTGGCGTCCGCTCGAAACCAGAGCCCGCAGACCCACTTCGGGATCCTCGGTCACTACCCGCAAGTAGCTGTTCAAATCGCCGTTGCTGAATACATGCCCTTCTTTTACAAGTGCTACGTATTCTTCCAGGATTCCCGCTGCCCGGTTCACGTTGGCTTCCTCGCCCTCAATTTCGAGCGAACTGTCCACCAGGTGCGTGCTCACTTTCAACCCGCCTTCGATCAACCGGATGTTTTCATCCCGGGTCCCAAAGAGACTCTCGATGCCACGGCTAATTTGTACGCTAGCTTTCATTGAGCAAGTGTTCAGGCGCCTCCGTCATGCAGTGGGGCGGGCAGGAAAACGACCAAAACCCGCCGCAGCGGGGGAGTTGAAGACCATCTAAGTAAATTATATCAGAGTCCCTGCAACCCAATAAATCCACCACTTCTCCCCAGGACCGCTACTTGAGCCCCCGTACCCGATTTATGCCTGCTAAATCCTTGCTTATTATCATTATTCGTAATTCGATACTTGAAAATTCCAAATCTTTGATACAATCCCATTGGTGTACAGCGGCGAGTCGCCCGGAAACCTCAGGCGGGTTGATACGTCTTATTCATAGGGACAGTTTTTTTCAGTGGTACCGCCGCGACGCATGGGCTTCGGTTCATGTATCTAATGCGGGACCAGCCGGTGAGCGCACTCCTCCGAGCGTTCACCGGCTTTTTTATGCGGCGATGCTGCCGCCGGGCCGGGTCAAATAAAACAGCAGCCGTCCGGGAACGAAGCGCGCGAGCCAGTCGGCTAGCCCGGCGCGAACCGCGCCGCGAAAAATTCCCGCCGCTGCATATTGCCGGCCCAACGCTTGCTTGCACAGGCGGACATGTTCGGCCACCGGCACGTTGCGCGCCGCAGCCAGTCCCGCCATTCTTCCGGTGACCAACCCGCCCTGAATGCCTGAGCCCGTGAAAGGATCGATAAACCCCAGCGCGTCGCCCGCCACGTAGGCGTTGCGCGCCGCATCGAACTGCTCGCCAAAAACCAGCGGACCCGTGCTCAGCCAATCCCAGCATCGTGTGAGAGGGCGAGTGCGCTCAGCGAGCATCGGCCAGCGGCGCAGCAATTCATCGAAATCAAAATCGATTTTGCGCAGCAGCTTTTCGGACGCGATGCCGCACACATTCGTGATTCCGCCTTCCACCCCGCACACGCCCGCATAGCCTCCCGGCGGAAAATACAGCTCCACCGTGTCACTCACCGGTCCGCGAAAATGCGCTTTGAAGCCGAACAGGCGCGAGCCTTTCTGCACATGAGTGGAACGGCCCCGCGCCAGAATCAGCCGGTTGTCCTGGGCGGCTGCCGGCGCCGTCCAAACTTCCCGCACATGCACGGCGCCGGCCGAGAGGGCGCGGCGGTAAAGAATATCGTCGAGCGCGTAGCGGCTAAGCCCCCAGGCTTCCTCCGCCAAATTCCAGCTCTTCCGGCTGCGTCCGAAGTGCAGCTCGACGCGGGAAATGCGCGCCGGCCGCAGACGTTCCGCTTCCGCCAGAACGCCAAGCTGTTCCAACACCGGCCGGGCGCCGGGAGAGAGAAACTCCCCGCAGACCTTGTGCCGCGGCAACGCAGATTTTTCATAGAGCCGGACCGGGCAGCCCAAATCGCAAGCGGTGATTGCCGCCGCGGAGCCGGCCGGTCCGGCGCCAACGATATCGATCGGCCTCAATCTCCAGCGTTAAGCGGTTTTTTCGCCCGCTTCAGCGTGTCGGACAGACCAGCAAGGGCGCGGCTGCTCTCCGGATACTGATCGAGCGCCTCGCGGAAGGCTGCCTCCGCAACTTGCAGCTTGCCATAGGCCAATGCTTTTTCGCCGAGAGCCTGCAGCACCGGGCGCGGATAAGATGGCGGCTCGTTGTAACGCATGGAGCGCTCCATCTTGGCTGCCGCTTGCAGAGTCTCGATCGCTTTGCCGCGTTTTCTCTCGACTGCGGCGATGTGCCCGTCAAGCTCCTTGCGCGCCGCTGCCAGAGGCGGAGGGACGGCGTCTTTGGTCTTATCGGTGAGATCCTTGAGTGCCGCGTCCATGGCCTTGGCTTCGGCTCTGGTCCGGGCGGCGTGGCCCTTGGCGGCGTGCGCCAGGCCGAGCGCCCAGTGCCGCCACGCCTGCTCGCGCGGCTTGTCGTATGCCGGAAGCGTGCTGCCTTCCAGAATCACATCCCACTTCTCGTTCTGCACCAGCGTGCGCAGCATGGCAAACCAGCCCTGGCGATAGGCGGTGAAGTTGTTATCCAGCTGCCCGGCTTCGCGGGGATTTTCCTTGATGGCAAGCAGCTCGCGCGCCGCCGTCATGGCTTCGTCGTAGTGACCCTGAAAACTCAAAGACGTGGCCATGAAATGGACGTTGTGCCCGTGATGGCCGCTGCCATAAAGCTGATCCGCGGCCATGTAGCCGCGCTCGTTCTCAGCGGCGGAGGAGAAGGATTTCACGGCCTCTTCCCACTTACCGGTCTGCGCCCAGATGTGTCCGGGCATGTGCAGCGCATGCGGAATATTGGGTACCAGCTCCGGATAGCGGCGGCAGCTCGGCCAGGCATCCTTGGCGAAAGTCGCGCCTTCAAATCCGTGGATCACGAAATGATGTACGCCCATATGATCGGGCGCATCCACCAGCAACTGGCGCAGCATGGCTACGGCTTCCATCGTGCCCGGCCGCGGCTGATGGTCCGGCAGCGTGTAGCCGCGCATCAGGTGCAGCGCCAGATACGAACGAGCCTCGATTTCGCCGGGATAGCCGGCCACAATCGCCCGCAAGCCATTGATGTAGCCTTCATCGCGATCCGCGCTGTTGACGTCGCGCCGCGCGGCAATCGCCGCCACGTACAATTTTTCCAGAGGCGATGCCTTGCCTTCGACCGCGCTCAGCTCCACGGCCTTTTGCGCGGCCGCAATCGCTCGCGCAGCCCCGCCTTGCGAGTAGCGATCGGGCTTGGCGCCGTCGGGCTTAGCGGGTAAATCGCGATCCAGCTGGAATCGCGGACGGTAATCGCCCGCCGCCACCATCGCGATGCCCCACTGCGGCATCGGCGCGGAGGGATCGAGCGCAGCCGCCTGCAGGAACGAGCGCTCGGCTTCGTTCGCCCAGAAAGAATGCATCTGGGCCACTCCCTGCAGAAAGAATTGCTGCGCCTCGGGGCTCGAAGTGGTGATCGGAAAATGAATATATTCCGTGCCATTCCCCGTCATCAAACGGGCTGGCAATGCCGGCGGCACGCTGCCCGGAGGCGGCGCGCACATATCTTTATTATTGCTGCTGGTCTTGTCCGCAACCTTATCCGCGCCGAACACCAGGCACGAAAAGAGAACCGCGAGCGCTGCTTTCTTCATTTAGCGAACCTCCATCTCGGCCGCAATCAAATCGCCGAGCTGTTTGACGGCATAGCTGGATCCTTCCACAATCGCGGCCAGTTTTCCATTGCGGCCGATCACCGCGGTCTGCGAGGTGTGCGTCATCAGGCCTTCTTCAGGCCAATAGACCATGCCGAGGCGGCGGGCAACGGCTTCCACATCACCCACGCCGCCGGTTAGGAAATGCCACATGGCGGGATCCGCTTTCCAAATCTTAGCGTACTTGGCGAGCACCTCGGGCGCGTCATACAGCGGATCGATGGTTACTGAAAGCAGCACCAGGTCCTGGCCGGTGAAGCGCCGCTGCAGGCGCGCGAAATTGGCCGAGAGGCGCGGGCACACGTCGGGTAGCGGACAGCGCGTGTAGATGAAATCGACAGCCACCACTTTTCCCCGGAAATCGGAGAGGCGCACGGGCTTGCCGGCCTGATCGGTGAGCGTAAAATCAGGCACCTGGCTGCCGATCGGAACTTTTTCGGCCGGCGTCGCCAGGCGTATCTTGTCGCCGTTACTTTCGATGACGCCATTCATCGCGCCGCCTTGCTTGCGGATGTTCCGAGCCAGCGTGCCCGACTTGCTCACGACCAACTGGAATGTCACCCGCGAGCCCGGCTCGAGCGGCTCCAGCTCGGCCGCCCGCGCGGCGTGGAACGGCATTACCATGGCCGGCATGTAGCCGTGAATATCGTTGTGGGAAACCACCAACGTCTGCCTGGCGCGATCCACGCCCAGCACCAATCCCGTCACCCGGTAGTGCTTGGCACAGGAAGCCAGCAGAACCAGCGAGAGTAACGCAATCGACCTAGCGGAAGTACAGTACATCGGGGCGCACGCGGCCATTGGCCTCCGCGCACGGCCCGCACTCCATGGTGTAACCGGGCCAGATGGCGCGGATGATCTGGGGAAATTTCTCCGGGTCGTCGGGCACATGGTAGGACGCCAGCGCCAGGCGGGGATGATATTTCGCCAGCGTTTCCCTGGCGCCCGCCAGCGCGCGCTGTTCGGCGCCTTCGATATCCATCTTGATGAAGTCACGCGCTCGAGTTTCAGCTCCGCCACCAGCTTGTCGATCGTGGTCACCGGAATCTTGGCCACTTCCTTGTCGCCCTCGCGGTGGATGACAAAACTATCCGCGGCCGAATTCTTCGGGTCTACCTGCAGCGTCAGTATCTCTTCTTTATCCCAAACGCCTTTTTCGTAAACGATCACCCGGCCGGCGGCGATCTCGGCGGCGAAATTGCGCTTGAGCACCAGAATATTCTCCGGCGCCGGCTCAATGGCCACGATCTTGCCCGCGCCATCCTCCAGCCACCGGTGGATCGTCACGCCGACGTTGGCGCCGCAATCCAGAACTACGTCTCCGGCCTTAGCCGTCTGCTCGCCGACGCCGTAGATGCGCCGCTCCTGCTCGGCCAAATTGAACGGCAGCACATAGCGGCTGCCCGCCGGAATCCAATATTTCGCGCGCGGCGTGTCCCACAGTTCATAACCGGCGGGGTCGGTCTCCAGCAGTTTGCTGCCTTTAATGATTTGCTCGTTATAGGCGATCTGGCGTTTCAGGTTTTCGTCGCTCTTTAAAGCGTTCGATAACGGGCACGCCGGGCTTCGGCCCACCGCGTAAATCGCCAACAAGCGCGCCGGCGGATAGAAGCGGATCAAAGCGGCGGCCAGCACAGCCCCCACCAGGAGCAGCTTCCAGGGCCGGCGCATTTAAGCGATTTTCCGCAGCACAATGGCCGAGTTCTTGCTGCCGAATGCGATGCAGTTGGCGACGGCGTACTCGACGTCCATGGGGCGCGCCGAGGCGCGAACGTAGTCCAGATCGCACTCCGGGTCGGGCTCGTCCACGTTGAGCGTGGGCGGGACGACGTTGTCTCGCATGGCCAGAAGCGTGGAGGCGATGCCGGCCGCGCCACACGCGCCTTGCGGATGGCCGATCAGGCTCTTGAGCGAAGAACCGGCCAGTTTGTAAGCGTGCCCGTTGAAGGCCAGCTTCATGGCGCGGGTTTCGATGCGGTCGTTCAGCTCGGTCGATGTTCCGTGATAGCTAATGTACTGGACGGCCTCCGGAGGAACGCCCGCTTCGTGCAAAGCTAAGCCGATCGTGCGGGCGGGTTCTTCGCCGCACTCTTCCAGCCGCACGCGGTGAAACGCCTCGCAGGTTGAGCCGTACCCGGCAATTTCGCCGTAGATATGTGCCCCGCGAGCCTTCGCATGCTCCATTTCCTCCAGCACGAAAAACCACGCGCCTTCGCCCAGCACGAAACCATCGCGGTCCCGCGAAAAGGGCCGCGACGCCCGCTCCGGCTCATGGTTCCAGCTGGCGGTGAGAATGCGCATCAGCATAAAGCCGCGCAAAATCAGGGGAGCGATGGGGGCGTCCACGCCGCCTGAAATCATGACGTCCATCACCCCGGCCTGAATGTTGCGGTAGGCGTAGCCGATCGCATCGGTGGAAGACGTGCAGCCGGTGGAAACGATATGGCTCATGCCGCGAAAGCCGAAGCGCATCGATACTTCGCTCGCCAGCGTTCCAATCGTCCCAGTGGGAATCGTATAGACGCTGCACTGCTTGATCAGGCCGCTGTAATACAGACGATACTGCTCTTCGGTAAATTCCTGGCTGCCGCCGCCTGAGCCGACAATGACGCCAATACCTCGCAGTTGGTCGCGCGTCATGGACGCAGCATCAATGCCCCCATCGGCCAGCGCTTCCTCCACCGCCGCGACTGCCAGCGGCACGGCGCGAGAAACATGCGGACGATCCTTCGGCTCGACATAGCGGTTTTCGTCAAAGCCCACTACTTCTCCCGCCACCTGCACGGTGTGCAGCGAAGGGTCGAAGCGCGTAATGCGGCGCACGCCGCTCCGACCTTTTCTCGTTGCTTGCCAGAAATTCTCCCGGCCTATCCCGTTAGGGCTAACTGCTCCGATACCTGTTACCACTACTCGTCGTGGCATGCTGTGTGTGATGTGCGCCCGTGAGCGCAGAGATTTGGATTCCTTTGCCTTTTGTCTTTCCGACAGTATAGGCTGTTTTCATGTCCTCCGGGGATAGTGCCCGCGCCGGACCCCTTGCCTGGCATCGCGGACTGGCCGGTCTGCAGGCCGGAACGGTGGGCGTATTGGTTCTGCTGGGGTACCTGATGGCCGATGCCGTTTGGCGCCGCCAGTCCGTCTGGCGCGTGCCTAACCTGCTGGCAGCGGCGCTTAGCGACGATGCCCGCGTTCGCGCGTCGTTTAGCGCACGGACCGTCTCCGGCGTAGCTCTGGCTATTGTCATTTACGGAACGCTGGGCGCGCTGGTGGCGGTCGCCACCCCGCAGCGATTGAGCCGCGGATCCGCCCTGCTCATTGGTTTGCTGGCGGCAGCCGCTTGGCTCGCGTTTTCATCCGCGTTCCTCTGGGGACAGGCGCTCGGCAGTTCGGGCCGCGCCTTATGGGTAGCGCATCTGCTGTACGGAGGAATATTGAGTCTACGCCTGCCCGGCGGTTTCGGCGGCGGGCGCCTCCCGTAACGCCTTCAAGGCGGCCGACTCGTCTTTGTACGCCGGGAAAATGCCGGTCAGCTTGGTCAGCGCGATCACTTCTTTCACCCGCTCGTTGGCGCGAATAATCGCAAAGCTACCTTGCCGGCTCTTCAGCATGCTGGTGTAGATTCCGATCAGAAAACCGATGCCGATGGAATCCAGATAAGGCACCGCCGTAAAATCCACCAGCATCTTGCGCAATCCGGTGGCTTTAATCTCTTCCGCTTTGGTGCGCAGATACATGGCATCCACGCCCGGCGCAAAGCGGCCATTCAGGCGCAGAATGCAAATATCGTTATCGCGTTCCAGTTGGATGAGCATGGACGCTTCCCCTGTCATCCTACTACAGCGCGGCGAGGCCGGCCATCGCCGACCCCATATTGCCCAAGCCCACAAATCCAACTTGCATTCTTTTCTGTCCGTCGCAACCAATATCGAAACCGTGGGGCAGGTCCCCGACCTACCAAGCGAAACTTCTGAAAAGGCAGGTCGGGGACCTGTAATGTATTCCGCGGTCTTGGGACTACCTAACCAGACACATGATTACGGTTCAAAATCTCGGCAAGAGTTTCGATCACCGGATGGTTGTGCAAAATCTGTCGTTTGAGGCAGCCGACGGCGCCATCACCGGATTGTTGGGTGCCAACGGGGCGGGCAAATCCACCACGCTGCGCATGATCTGCGGCGTGCTGAAACCCGAAGCGGGCACGGTCATTGTCGACGACGTGGCCGCTACCGGCGACCCTCTCGAGCGCCAGCGCCGCCTCGGCGCCCTGCTCGATCACGTGGGAATTTATTCCCGCCTCACCGTGCGCGAGAATCTGATTTATTTCGGCCAATTGCGCGCCATGCCGAGCGCATCGCTCAGCCGGCGCGTCGAGCAGGTCATCGCCATGCTGGGTCTGGAATCCATCGCTGACCGCCGCACCGCCGGCTTCTCCCAGGGCGAGCGCATGAAAACCGCTCTCGGCCGCGCTCTGCTGCACTCTCCTAAGAATCTTTTGTTGGACGAGCCCACCAACGGCCTCGACATCCCCACTGTCCGCTCCCTGCGCGAAATTTTGCGGCGCTTGCGCGATGCCGGCAGCTGCGTCGTATTTTCCAGCCACGTGCTCGACGAAGTGCGCGCGCTGTGCGACAAAGTCGTGATTATCGCCGGCGGACGCGTGATTGCGCAGGGCGCCCCCGATGAACTCTGCGTGCAATCCGGCGCCGCCACCCTCGAAGACGCTTATATCAGCCTCACGGAGAACGTATCATGTTGAGCCCGACCCTGGTGATCGCGCGCAAAGAAATCGTGGACAGCTTGCGCGATGTCCGCTCCAACGTTTCCGCGCTGATGTACGCGCTGATGGGTCCGTTCGTCGTCATGCTGGTCTCGATAGGCACCCGCAGCGCGAATCCGGAAGCGGCCGGCAGCGTGCTGCCCGCCATGATGTCGGTGTTCGCGCTGGTGGCCGCCTTTGTCGGCGGCATGAACGTTGCCATGGACACTGTGGCCGGCGAGCGCGAACGCCGGTCCCTGCTGCCTCTGCTGCTGAACCCGATTCCCAGGCTGGATGTCGTGCTGGGAAAATGGCTCGCCATCGGCTTTTTCTCGATCGCCGGATTGGCGCTGAATCTGCTGGGATTCGCGGCAGTGATCGCCAACACAGGACTGCACCGGACGAACAACACTACGCGCCTGCTGCTCACGATCGCGCTCGGTATTCTTCCGCTCTCGCTTTTCGCGGCTGCGCTCCAACTGCTGATTTCCGCCGCCTGCCGGGGCGTAAAAGAAGCGCAAACTTACCTGTCCATGGTGGTTTTTGCGCCCATGGGCGTCGGCATGTTCCTGGTTTTCGCCAAAGGAGCGAAAGCGTGGGGCAGCATGGTGCCGCTCGTCGGCCAGCAGATGCAGCTTGAACTGTTGATGAAGGGCCGCGATATCCCGCTGCTGCAGCCCATTATTCTGGGATGGCTGACGGCCGCGCTGGCCGTGCTGGTTTTGCTCGCGGCCGCCAACCGCCTGCAGCGCGACGAAATCATTTACGGAGCCAACTGACGCTAATATTGGTGCGTGAAGGATTTTTTCCTTGCCCGATGATTCGCCGCGCGCCGAATATGGCCGCCGCCAGGCGAGCCGGCGGGCCGTTGGCGAACGACTGGAACGCCGTCACCGCATTCTGGGAAATTTTCGACTCCTGACTGCGATTGCAGCCGCGATCCTCATTTTTCTCGCCATCACGCGCGGCGCGCCGCCGGCATTCTGGCTCATTTTTCCGGCGTGCGTTTTCGTGGCGTTGCTCGTCGTCCACGCGCAGGTGAATCGGGAGCGCGCCCGCTGCGCGCGCTCCGTGGCCTTCTACGAACGCGCGCTCGACCGCCTGGACAATCGCTGGGCCGGGCGCGGCGAAACCGGCGAGCGCTTCAAACACCCGCTCCATCCGTACGCCGAAGACCTCGACCTGTTCGGCCCCGGCTCGCTGTTTGAGCTGCTCTCGACCGCACGCACGCGCGCCGGCGAAGAAATGCTTGCGAATTGGCTGCGCGCTCCCAGTCCGCCAGATGTGCTACGCGCGCGCCATCAGGCAGTCAGCGAATGTGCCGGATCGCTGGCGGAATGGGGCGAGCGCCCGCCCGTATTCGACCAGCCGCCCGCCCGGCTCGCGATCGCGCTGCTTTCGACACTCGCGGTGGCAAGCTTCATCGCGTGGGGCGCGTTGCCTTGGAAAGGCTGGAGAGAAGTGGCGCTCGCCTTGGTCCTCATCAATGCTTTTTTCTACTTGCGATTCCGCCAGCGCGCCGATCATATTGCCGAATCCGCCGGCGAAGCGGCCCACGATCTCGCCCTGCTCTCCCAGGTTCTGGCCCGGCTTGAACGCGAAATTTTCAGCGCGCCCCGGTTGGTCGAGCTTAAAACGGCGCTGGTAGCCGCGGGCCGTCCACCGTCGTTCCGCATTCGCAAACTGCAGCGGCTGATGGCCATCGTGGAATCGCGCGAGCACATCATCATGCACGCGATCGACCCGGTGCTGCTGTGGACCTTGCAGTCGGCGCTCGCCGTCGAATCCTGGCGCAAGCAATCCGGCCCGGCCATTCGCGCCTGGCTGGCGGCGGTGGGTGAGATGGAGGCACTGTCTTCCCTAGCCAGCTATGCCTACGAACATCCGGCGGATCCATTTCCCGAATTTGCCGAAGCCGGTCCGCTTTTCGAGGGCACAGGTCTTGCGCATCCGCTGCTTGCCGAAGACCGCGCGGTGCGCAACGACGTCGCCATCAGCGGTGAGCTGCGTCTGATCGTCGTCAGCGGCTCCAACATGTCGGGAAAAAGCACCCTGCTGCGCACGGTCGGCATCAATGCGGTGCTCGCGCAGTGCGGAGCGCCGGTTCGCGCCGCGAGCCTGCGCATTTCACCGTTGACGATCGGCGCATCGATCCGCATTCTGGATTCCCTGCAAGACGGCACCTCGCATTTTTACGCCGAGATCACGCGCCTGAAACAAATCGTCGATCTCACCCAAGGTGCGCGGCCCGTTCTTTTCCTGTTCGATGAATTTCTGCAAGGCACCAACTCGCACGACCGGCGGCAGGGCGCCGAAGCCATGGTGCGCGGCTTGATCGACCGCGGCGCCATCGGCTTCCTCACCACCCACGATCTGGCCCTGTCGGAAATCGCCCATGGCCTCGCCAGCAAGGCCGCCAACATGCATTTTGAAGATCGCCTGGAAAACGGCAAGCTGCTCTTCGATTACCATCTCCGCCCCGGAGTGGTGCAGCGCAGCAACGCGCTCGAGCTCATGCGCTCACTGGGGCTGGACGTTTAGAATGGTAGTGAGGAATACGATGACGATTCAAATTCCAGATGATCTCGCTCGCGGCCTGGAGGGGATTGCAGCCGCCCAGCAGAAGAGCGTGGAGCAAGTGGCCCTGGATAGTCTGCGCTCTCTCTTCGACAAAGCGAGTTCACCTGCAGTTGTATTGCCGGCCCTCCGCAAACTACCTCATCCGAGTGCGGCTGCAGTCGACGATCTTGAGGCCGCAATTGCCGCCGCACGGTTGCCAGTAGATGACAAAGGTGCCTTCGACAGGTAAGCACCGGGGTGACGTACATACTGGACACCAACGCGATCAGCGATTTAATGAGGGCAGCCCCACGAATCGAGAACTGGATGGCCGGTCTGGACCACGGCGATCGCGTGGTTACCTGTACGATCGTTCGCGGCGAAATACTTTTCGGGATCGCCAGACTTCCCAAAGGTAAACGGAGGACGGAATTGGAAGAGACGGGCCGACAATTCTTAACGGTCGTGCGGTGTGAACCCGTTCCGGAGCAAGCGGCGGATTTCTATGCGGCCGTAAAGCTAGTTCGGCAGCAGCGCGGCTTGACGCTCGACGAAAATGATTTGTGGGTAGCGGCGACAGCCCTCGCCCTAGGTGCGACGCTGGTCAGCCGCGATAGCGCGTTCAGAGGAGTCGATGGCTTGCCACTGGTTGCGATCGAGTAGCCGCGAGGGAACGCAGAGGTGCGAATCGTCCCGGCCGGAGTTTCCTTGCTGCAAGACGCGCTTCACTTCTTGCGCCGCCAGACGTCCCACGTGAGCGGCCCGGCTTGATCGTCCGTCACTGGGCGGCCCGCCAGTTTGAGGGCCAGCTTGATCTGGCCGTGATGGTAACTCTCGTGGAAGATCAGCAGTTGCAGCAGCAGGATCGGATGGTCGTAGTTGAGGTTCATCGCCCGGCCGGTTTCCACCCTGCTCTTGACCGCGTCCCTCACCCTGCTGGCGCTTTCGTTCAGCATTAGCGCGATGCGATCACGGTCAGGCTCGACCATCCGTAATTCTCCCGCAAACTCAGGGGTCTCCTCGAAGACCGATACCATGCGCTCATGGTGCATGTGTGTGAACATTTCCGAGACGGATGGACTGTCGGCCATCGCTCTGGCCTCAAGCCCGCCTTCCGGGAGAGCGCGGAGCAGGTTGAGCAGGACGGTGTTGTTGCGGTCCCAGGAGTCGAGCAGAGCGTCGAGCAAGCGATGGGCAGCGTCCGACATGCCGAGCCCGTTACTGACTTCTTAAAAACGCATCAATACTAGCAATATTTTTCCGCGCGAAATCGGCTTCCGCCAGATCCGGATTAATCTCCAGCATGGCCGTAAAATGCGTGCGCGCCGCGGCCAGCAGCTCTACCATTCCGTTCTGGCTGGCCTTTTTCGACAGCGCCAATCCCAGCGCGTAATGCACGTACGGATCTTTCGGATCGTAGCCTAGCGACTTGCCGCAATACTCGATCGCGCCGTCGAATCGCGACAGCTTGCGCTCACAATCGCAGAGTCCGAAGTACGCCAGGCTGCGCAGATCACGCCAGATGTCCTGCTGCGACGCGCGCTTTTTTTTTCCAAAGCCCACCAGATAGCCCAGCACGTAGTAATTCAACTGGCCGGCCAGCTTGCTATCGAAATCGCTCAGCTTCAGATATTGCAGATATTCCTTTTTGGATTCGTCGTAGCCGCCCTTCATGCGCAGGCTCTCCGCCAGCCAGAAGTGAGCTTCGGCCTTGCTCGGGATCAGGCGAATGGCGTTGTGCGCGGCTTCGATCGATTGCGGGTACGCTTCCTTCAATCGATACGCCTGCGCCAGCAAGTACCAGGACATGCCGTTGTCCTTGTCGCGCGTGACCGCTACATTGAGTTGGCGGATGGCTTCGTCGGTCGCCCCGGTGTCGAGCAGCATGCCGGCGAAACTGGCGTGGGCCTCGGTGTAATCGGGATCGATTTCGATGGCGCGGCGAAAATATTTTTCCGCCTGCTCCTGCTGAAACAGCGCGTTGTACGTGCGCCCCAGGTAGAGCGCGGCCTGGCTATAACTGGCGTCAATTTCGATGGCTTTCAAAAACTGCTCGAGCGCTTTGCGATAATTTTCCGCGCCGCCCTTGGTGTAAAATTCCAGGCCCTTGTCCAGTGCATCCAGCGCCGCTTTCGTGCGCCGTTTGGCAATCAGAATCTTGATGCTTACCGTAGTTTCCTGTCCTGGATAGACGGTCTCTTCGCGCGGGCCATCGGGCTCGTAGCCCATTTTGACGCCCTTGATGGTGTGCACCCCCGGCGCCAGACCCGGCAGGCTGAGCGGCGTTCCTTTTTGCAGCACGCCGGCCGACTTGCCGTCCACGAACACCTCCACGTCGTTCATGTTGGCTTCGACAATCAGCGTCCCGAATTTCGGCGGAGGCGGCGCGCCCGGCTTCACGTTCGCCGGCACGAACGAGAGCAGCATCGCGTTGTCGAAGCTGCCCCGGTCGGATGTCGGATTCTGCTGCCCGCCCGTGGCTTCACGCACGTTGGTGCGGACATACTCGGCCAGTTCATCAGCGGTAACGATGCCGTCGCCCGATTCGTCGGCCGCGCCTTCCAAGCCCTTCACCACGTAGTAAGTGAAAATGCCGTGGCCGCCGCCCCACTCCTTGCTTTCGAACGAACGCTCGCGGTCGCGGCTGGCGGTCATCGAGAACAGCGACGGATTTAATCCGGCCAGGCGTCCATTGATCAACTGCGTGTCGGCATCGGTGCGAATCGCTCCGCTGTGGCAGGAATCGGTAAGGAGTACTTTCCATTTCCCGCGAATTTTGCTGCTGATGTCGGTGCCCAGCGCGTCCATGGCATAGCCGGTCCCGGCGATATTTTTCAGATCGAAATCGTAGGGCGCCAGATACCCCTTGCCGCCGTAAACAAAACCATGGCCGGCGAAATAGATCAGCACGCGGTCGTCGTCTTTGGTCACTGACGGCAGCCATTCCTCGAGCTCGTAGCGCAGCCGGGCGAGGGTGGCTTTCGGGCCAACCAGCTTGTGAACGTTTTCGGCGCGGAAATTTCCGCCCTCCGAGCTGATCAGGATGGAGTAGACGGCCTCCGCGTCGCGATCCGGAAATTGCAGTTGATGGGAAGGCGGCAAATTCTGGTAAGACGCCACGCCCACCACCAGCGCATAGCTGCGCGGAATTTTTACGCCTTGCGGGGCAGTAGGGGCAGGCGCGTCTTTTTCCAGCTTCAGGTCGCGCTGCTTCTTGTTCTGACCGGATAATGGCGCGGCCAGACACAGCAGCGTGCAAACCAGCCCCTTACTTATGCGCGATATGGAATTCATAAATCACGGGGCCTTTCAGCGGAGCCGGCGACGCCACCACGGCGGTATTTTGCTGGCGCATAAACATCAGCTCGCCAGCGGCCGCCTGGCCAGCCACGCTTGCCAGATTCTCCGGCAGCAATTCGCGGCTGACGATGCCTTTCGGGCCGGCCGAGGTATCAATGCAATCGCCGCGGGCGCGCATCAGCGTATCGTCGCAGCGGGGCGTCATGCTGGCGGGCAGCTTCTTGGGGCGGGGCAGCGGCGCGATGGTTTCGCGCAATTCGGTCGGCGTCACCATCCAGTACACAATTTCATGGCCCGCCGGACCGGAGATGCGAAACCAGGCTTGCGTCGCGGGCACCAGATACTCGCGGCCGGCGCGAATTTGATTGTCACGCCCGGTTTCCTCGCGCGGAAATAGCAGCGAGTACGTGCCGGAGGTGCTCATATTCATCACATAGAGATGCCCGTTGAAATCGGCATGAAAGCGGAAGCGCACGCGGTCGTTCTGCTCCAGCACCAGGCCCGGATCGACAGCGCGCCAGGCGTTGCCGTCGCGCCGCTCGAGCACGATCTCCATGCGCTGCGGACCCGGACTGGTCTGAGCGCTCAGCCACGGCGCGACCAGCGCCAATATGAGTGCGATGCGCGTCACTGGTGTTTGAGGGTTACGTCGGCCACCACTCGCGAATCGGAGGCGGACGACGGGTTGACGGTATAAACCGCTTTTTCCTTCTTTTCGCCGGGATGCTCGTCGCTCATCTTCTCAATAATGAGGTCGCGCGAGTAGGAGCTGCGCAGCTTGCCGATCATGGCGTCGTTGACCGTGGCGGTCGCCATCAGCAGGCGCGCGGGCTCCTTGTTTACGGCGGGCGCCGCCGGTGCGCCTGGTTCCGCTGGAGGAGGAGCGGGCGGCCGGTCACGCTGAACGCCTGGATCTCCACGTAGTGCTGGGGGCCCCCCGCGCGGTCGCCGGCGTGAAAGGTCGAGTCCGCGTCCAGTTCGGCATTCTGTCCGTCCGCCTGCCGCTTCAGAATGGAATAGCGCAACCCGAGCGCCGGACCCGCATTGGCCGAGGCGTAGCTGGCATTGACCACCGGAGTGCTGTCGGGAGCCGCGGCCGCCGGAACATCGCCGTTGCTGACAGGCGGCTGGCTCTTGCGACGCGACTTGGGAGCCGGGGCAGGCTTGGCCGACTTGCCTTCGGATTTGACGATGGCCGGTGTCGCCTGCGGAGGCGCGTCAGCGGCCGCGTAAAACAATTCGCGCGCGGTAAGTTTCGGTTTCGGCGTTTGGCTCTGTGCGGTAGAGATCAGCAGCCCGCAACCTGCCACCAGAAACATCCACGTTCGGCTCATGGCGCATCCCCCCGGTACAAAATGTGCAAAGAGTTGCACACAACTCTTTCTTCTAATACCATAACAAGACTGATGGTTGGGTGGTAAATCAGCCGTTCAGAGACAGGGTGAGGCCAGGAGGCACGCATGCGGTGGTGGTCTGTCGGCTTGTCTTATCTTCTTGTTTTCCAATTAGTTATCCCTCCTTCTTCAGCCCAGGCGCCAGCTGCGTCAAAGCTCAACATCGTGATTGTCGAAGGCGACGGGGCTATAAATAACATCAAACAACGAACCGCCCGTGAGCCCATTGTTCAGGTAGAAGACGAAAATCACCGGCCAATTGCCGGAGCCGCCGTCATGTTTAGCCTGCCCAATAACGGAGCGAGCGGTGTGTTTGCCAACGGATCCCGCAGCATGACCGTGCTCACCGATAGCCAGGGGCGCGCGGTAGCCCGCGGGCTCAAGCTCAACAAAGCATCGGGTGAGATGAAGATCCACGTGAATGCTTCCTATCAGGGGCAGACGGCGTCGACCGATATCACCCAGACCAATACCGTTGCCGCGGCCGGTGCTGCTGCCGGCGCCGCTGCCGCATCGGGAATGTCCGGAAAAATGATTGCGATTCTGGTGGGCATAGCAGCGGCGGGAGCGGCCGGCGGAGCCATTGCGGCAACCCGCGGCGGCAATAGCCCAACCGCCGTGACACCGGCGCCTTCGACGACCATTACACCCGGCACCGGCACTGTCGGCGCACCTCACTAAAAGGAGACCAGCCTGTTTATGTCCGCGCGAAGGCTTTGGCTATGGCTAGTGATCGCTGCAGGGACTGCGGCGGCTCAAACCCACTCGATTCAAGGGCCGCGGCTGGGATGGGTGTTCGATGAGGCGGCCGGCGCGCTGCGCCCTATCGTGGGCATCGCCGGCTCTTCGACGATGGGTGATCCGCTGCCCCTGGCCGTCGGGCTCAAGCGCGCCGTCGTTTCCCCCACTCAGGACTACGCGCTGGCAGTGGCTGGAAACGACGCGCGCGTGCACCTGATTCGCCCGCGGCAAAACAGCAATGTTCTCTTGAAGCCGCTGCCGGATGCCAACCGCGCGCCGGACCGCATGGTCATCAGCCCCACCGGCAGCGCCGCCGCATTTTACTATTACAACGGCCGCGGAGCCGGGCACATCGTGGTGATGAACGGCTTTCCGCAACAGCCTCGCATTTCGGCGCAGATGAGCGTATTGCGTGTTCCCGCGCCCACCGCTCTCGCCGTCGCCGATGACGGCGCGGTGGTGCTGGCAGGGGCGGGGAATTTAGTCATCGCGGCCACTGAGAACGCTGAAATCCCCGTGACCTCGGCGCTGGGCAAAGTGGCGTCGCTCGCATTTATCACCGGGCACGATGCGCTCATCGCCGACGGCGCGAAGGACGAAATTTATCTGCTGCGATTGCCTCACCGGTTGCGGTCGCGGCATCCGGCGACGGCCGCACCGCGTTCGTCGCCAATGCGAAAACCGGCGCGGTGGTGATGTTGGATTTGGCCGGGAATGCGCCGCGAAAATCCATTCACTGCCGCTGCCAGCTCACCGGCCTCGACCGGCTGGCGGAGGGATCGCTGTTCCGCCTCAACGCCGTGTCCGAGCGGCCGCTCTGGCTGTTGGATGCATCACCCACACACGCGGCGCGGGTGCTGTTCGTTCCGCCGCCATCCAGCGGCAGGAGTGTCCAGCAATGAAAATGGCGCGACCGCTGGTCCGATTCATCCTGTTGTCCCTGGTCCTCAGCGCTGCGGCCAGCGCGCAATTCATCACGCCGTCCCCGCTGCCCAATGGCACCATCGGTTTCATCTACTTGACAGGCTTCCAGATGACCACGCCGCACATCAACTGGACCATCGCGAAGGGCGCGCTTCCCAACGGATTGTCCATCGATAGTGCCAGCGGCAATATCTCTGGCACACCGACCGCACTGGGCACATTTACTTTCACGGTAAGCGCGCAGGATTCGTCCACTTTCATCGTCGCCACCAAGCCGTACGCCATAACGATCGAGCAGCCGCTGGCCATTGCCAGCGCCACGACGCTGCCGCCGGTGACGGTGGGCGGCACTTATTTCTTCGCGCTTCAGGCAGTACGCGGCTTGCCGCCTTACACCTGGTTGGCGCCGGTGCTGCTGCCGCCGGGAATGACGGTCGATTCCTTGGGGAATATCACCGGCGTCCCAACTGCCACCGGAACATTCACCTTCGGTGTGAATGTTCAAGACAGTTCCGCCCCGATCCCACAGCAGGATACGAAGCAGTTCACGATTACAGTGAATCCGCCACCCTCGGGAACCGGCCAATTGGCCAATGGATTTATTGGCCAATCCTACCTGCAGGCGCTGCCGGTAACCGGGGGAACGGGTCCGTTTGTGTTCACGCTCAGCGGCACCAAACCGCCGCCGGGGCTTTCGCTCTCGCCCGATGGCACGCTGAGCGGCACTCCCACGACCGAAGGACCCTTCCGGCTCGCAGCGGTCATTCGAGACGCCTACGGGATACTCGGCGGGGGGACCTATTCGCTGACAATCTTACCCACCGGTGTGTCCATTTTGACCCAGTCGCTGGCGGACGGAACCATCGGCCAAGCCTATTCGCAGGCCCTGGTGGCAGTGGGCGGCAAGCCCCCCTATCAGTGGGCCAAGGTGGCCGGTGTGCTGCCGGACGGGCTCACACTCGACCCCACCGGCGCCATCGCCGGCACGCCCACGAAGCTAGGGGCTTTCGGCTTCACGCTGCAGGTGACAGACTCCTCCGACCCCTCCGGATCTTATAGCTTGAGCGCCAGCCGCGACTTTCGCATTACCATCGGCACGGGTCCACCGGTTATCGTGACGGCTGCGCTGCCGGATGGCACTGTGAGCGTACCGTATTCGCAAACGCTGAACGCCTCCGGCGGCGTCGCGCCGTATGGATGGAGCGTGGATGCGGGCTCATTACCGTCAGGCTTAACGCTCGATCCGGTCAGCGGCAAGATTTCCGGGACACCCACGGCAACGGGAACATCGACCTTCACGGTGCGGGTGAGCGACGCGCGCGAGGACACTTCCTCGAAGGTGCTGCAACTGAAAGTCGGCGCGCCGCCGATTCCTGCTTCCGATCTTCCCGGCATTCCGGATACGCTGCCCCCAGCGGACCAGAACGATGTGCAGGTGCATTTGGCGGACCCATATCCGCTGCCAATCGCGGGCAAGATCAACCTAGAATTCACGCCGGGGCCTCCCAATGGCGACGATCCCGCGGTGCAATTTTCCACCGGCGGCAGGTCGGTCGACTTTACCATTCCCGCCGGAGAGCGCGACGCCGTCTTCGCGGATTCGGCGGTTTTGGTTCAGACCGGAACGGTGGCCGGCACGATTAAACTAACTCTGCAATTCCTCGTGGATGGCGTGGATCTGACGCCGCAACCGGCGCCGGCGCGCACCATTCAGATCCTGCCCGCCGTGCCGGTGATTCGCAGCGTCACAGCCACCCGGACATCCACCGGGATCAGCGTCGAGATCACGGGCTTTTCCAACACGCGCGAAGTGGCTACAGCCACCTTCAATTTTCCGGCGCCGGCGGGCTCGCATCTGACCACTACCACGCTCACGATTCAGGCGACTCCGCTGTTCACTCCGTACTACGGCGACGAGGCTTCGATCGCCTTCGGGAGCTTGTTTACTTACGTTCAGTCGTTCACCATTCAGGGAACGGCAAGCGACGTGCAGGAGGTTGGGGTTGTTTTGACGAACTCGGTGGGAGCTTCGGCGCAGGTGACGGATGTCATACAGTAGGTGTTATCGCTGGGTAAGGTCACTCAATTTTGGCCGTCTCTCAGCCAGATTATCTGTGGAAAATAGTGTGCTGCTATTGACGGGCGCCACGCAGGCATGGTTAAATGCGCAATACGGCACGGTTAGTGGTTCCTATTGAAGATGAAGGATTTTCTCTTGACACGGGTCGGGGGATGGGGTATGAATAATCTTTGATCGCGTCCCGTGGCGAGTGCAATCATTGCACTTTACGCTTTGCATGCACAGAAGCATCGGCAGAAGAAAGCCGAGCAAGTGCGAAGCAGGCGGTTTTTGGTAAGCAATGCCCTGCTGGCCCACTTGAGGGCCGGTGGCAGTAGCAGTTCAGGATCTCCGCCCGACACGGAGAAGTTCCCAAGGAAGTGAAGCGGTTTTGGAGAGAAGCTTGAGGCTCAGGTTCAAAGAGAACTTCGACCGATTCAATTACGCAATTTACAAGGAGAAGGAAATGGCAGATTTTCGCAGATGGATTCCTGTGCTAGCCGTGTTGGCCATAATTATCGGGACCGCATCAACGGCAAATGCACAGGCAGGTTTATCATGTATCGCCGGCGGCGCCGTCATCCCGCAGCTACGGTCAGAAGGTATCACGGAATTGACGGGCGATTTGGTCTACAACTGCGTTGGCGGAAAGCCCACGATTATTGGCCAGCAGATTCCGCGGGTCAATATCCAGGTGTTCATGAACAGCCCGCTGGCAATCACCAGCCGGCTTATCGGTGCGGGCGACGAAGCTCTCTTGATGATCGACGAACCGGACCCGGCCGATCAGCTTCTTTGTGACCAGAGTCCCACCATCGGTTGCCAGTTGACTGGCACAGGTGCGGGCGACGCCGCGCAGCAGGCCGCTTACAAAGGCCCCGGTCGCTTTAACGTTTTCCAGGGTGTACCTGCAGCGCTGAACTCGGTGCTCTTTACCGCGGTGCCTGTGGATCCTCCCGGGACGGCGCTCGACTCGAGTGGCAATCCGCTGGCGCGCGTGATCCGTATCACCAATATTCGGGTCAACGCTTCGGCGTTCCACGGAGCAGCCGGTGTTACGAATTTGACCGCCCTTACGTCGGCTTCGCCGTCTCAGACGTTGCCGATCAACCAGCAAGGTATTCAGACCATCGGTATCATCCTGCAGGGATTGGTGGTCAGCTACACGAATTCGCCGCAACCGGGAGGGTTCTCGTACCAGCAGTGCTTCCCATCGCAGACTGTAAACACTGATGACAATCCGGACAGCTTCGTGGAAGCGGGTATAGTAACCTTTACGGAGGGATTTGGTACCTCATTTAAGACTCGCGGGATCGGCGACAACAGCGCAGAGGACGCCACTGCAACCGTTGTAGTCGACCAAAACACTCCAGGACAGTTCTTCAACACGGAAACTGGGTTCTACAATTCTCAATTTCCGGGTTCGATGGGCGCCGCTCCTGGCGGAGCCGGATTGGCCGACTTTGGCACACGCCTGAAGGTGACCTTCACCAACATCCAGGCTGGTGTCACCATCACCGCCGATGCGTTTCAGGCCGGCAGCGGCTTTTTGGAATTGCAAGGGACTGCCAGCGAAGGCGGCCCATACAACCCGGTGGGAGGTTTTAGCTTTACGGCTACTTCCTCTTCGAATTCCTTCACCTGGGTTTGGGAAGTAATCGACGCCAGTCTCGCGGTTGAGAGCGTGGACATCAGGTTCACGGCCTCCTGGAGCGGTCCGCCGAACCAACCGGCACTGGGTACATCTCAGATTTCGGGATGGTTCGCGCCCACCAGCACCGATACGGTTGCAGAGACGGAAGCGGTTGCGCCTATCCCGCGCTTCCAGGACTTCTCTGTTAATCCGGATGCTTTCACCATTCAAAAGTGCCAAACCCACCTGTTGTTCCCGTTCGTGACCAACCAGTTGGGCTTTGACACCGGCATCGCGATTACCAATACATCGACTGACCAATACGGCACCACGCCGCAGTCCGGACCGTGCAGCTTGTACTTCTACGGTCTCAATGCTCCGGCCGTGTTCACCACGCCTTCGGATGTAACGTCCGCCGGCGGTCCGTTCGCTTCCACGGTACTGACGATGGCCCCGAACTTCCAGGGCTACATCATCGCCGATTGCGACTTCCAGTACGCTCACGGCTTCGCGTTCGTGACCAAGGTTGGCACAACCGATGTCGCCATGGGCTACCTGGCGCTGATCATTCCGGATTCACCGTTCGGCGGCGCTCGTCTACCGCAGGACTTCACTCGGAAGGGCGAAGCCAGCGGCGAACAGTTGACCAACTAACCGCTGTAACGTAACAACTGTCAAGGGGAGGGCTTCGGC
>JACPNO010000058.1 GCA_016185465.1 Candidatus Solibacter usitatus | reverse complement strand
ATCGAGCAGGGAATCGCGGCGGCGCATTGGCCCGGCCGCATCGAGCACATCGCCGGAACGCCGGAAATGATTTTGGATGGCGCCCACAATCCCGCCGGAGCAGCCGCGCTCGCAGCGTATCTCGACGAGTTCTACCAGGACCGCCGGATCACTTTGATCTACGGCGCGATGCGCGATAAAGCCGTGGCTGAAGTCACCGGCATTCTGTTTCCGCGCGCCTATGAAGTGATCGTCACCGCGCCCCGGCAGTCCCGCGCCGCCGTGCCAGAGACGGTGCGCGATCTGGTGGATCATCCGCGCGTGCGCATCGCCGCCGATATCGCCGCGGCACTGGCTGAAGCCCGCGCAATACCGCCGGATGGCGTCGTACTCGTCACGGGTTCGCTCTATCTGGTGGGAGAAGCCAAAAGTGGGGCAGGTCCCCGACCTGCCATTTGAGAATTTTGCTGTCAGCTTTGCCAGGTGCTCAGTAGCCAGCGGTAGATTGAATCTTTTCGGTGATTTTTTCCCGCAACGCTTCCCTGGACCATTGCGGAGCTTCCACCGGCAGTCGCGGCACGTGGGACAAAATCTCTTCGCAGCTCAGGCCCTGGTTCCACTTCACCACCGCAAAGCCCAGACAGTCCGCCAGCCTGCAGCCCACTTGGACCGCTTGCAGCAATTCGGAATTGGTCTCGCTCATCTTGTCGTGATGGCGCGCGGAGACTTCGGAAAAGCCGGCTGGAAAACCCCAGGTGCGCGTCAGCCAGAATCCCGCCTGGCAGTGATCGATTCCCAGCATCGTCGATTCGACGCGGATCACTTCGTCGCTGTGCACGTATTCGGGCGCGAGTATCTGATCGTACTTTTGGGAAAAAGATTTGATGAGACCCAGCCTGCCGATATCGTGCATCAGCCCTACTGTATAGCAGCGATCCTCGCTCAGCTTGAAGAAGGGAGCAATCTCACGGCACAACAGCGCGCACGCCAGGCTATGTTTCCAACTGACGCGCATCGCCGGCGAGCGTCCGCCGCCCGTGTAAGCCTTCATCGCCGCGGTGACGGCCAGGGTCTTGATTCGCTCCGGGCCGATCAGCGTAATCGCATGGCCCAATACGTGGACATTTGTGGCGAAGCCGAATAGCGGCGAGTTTGCCAGCTGCAAAACCTCGGCGGTGAGCAGCGGGTCCGCCTCAATGATTTGCACGTATCGCTTGAGCTCAACGTCGCTTTCCGACGACAGATTCAGCAGCTTCAACGCCGCCGGACTCAACGGAGGCAAATTGGCCAGTTGATCCGGCACGGCAAACATCGCCGCGTTGACTCCGTTCCCGAATTGGGCGACGCTCATCTGCATACAAACCGCTCCACAGCAACTTTAGCCGAAGTTCACCCCACGCAACATACCGCTTTGGTTATCTCCGGCCGAATTTCTTTGGTTAGGCACCCGCATAGCCGGGAGTAAACGTATACCGTTAGACTGGTGTTCGGACATGTCGGCCGGATACTTACGCGCACTCGTGATTACCGACCCAATCATCATTGTTTGGACGATGGTGATGTGGTTGGCTTCGATGGTGGCGTCATTCATTGACGGCACCGGCCGGGCGCAGCATCGCATCGCCGGCATCTGGTCGCGGGGGCTGCTGCGCATCGCCGGCGTCAAAGTAAAGTTTGAAGGTATTGAGAAACTGGATCCGGCCCAGAGCTACGTGCTGGTTGCCAACCACCGCAGTTTCATGGATACGCCGGTGGCCTTGGGTCACATTCCGCTCGAATTCCGCTTTTTCGCCAAACATGGCTTATTTCACGTTCCGTTTATCGGCTGGTATTTGCGCCGCGCCGGACATTTGCCGGTCTATCGCGGCGATCCGCGCGCCTCGGTGAAAACTCTGGTGGATGGCGCGCGCCTCATTCGTGAAAGGAGTATCTCGGTGCTGTTGTTTCCCGAAGGCGGGCGCACCGATGGTCCCATGCGTTCGTTCAAAGAAGGCGCAGCCTATCTCGCGATCAAAGCTGGCGTGCCTGTGGTGCCGGTGGGTATTATCGGCACGCGCGAAATTCTCCCCATGGGTTCGAGCTACGTCCGGCGGGGCCCGGTAAGTCTTTGCGTGGGCGATCCGATCCCAACCGCGGGCATGAAGCTGCACGACCGCGCCGAGCTCAACCGCCGGCTGGAGATCGAAGTGGCGCGTCTAGCCGGACTCGCGCCGGCCGAGACTCCGGTGCGGGCGTGATAGCATTTTCCCGATGAGTTCACGCACCGTTTTCCGGCTGCTCGAAGAAACGGCGGAGCGCTATGGCGACGCGCCCGCGCTGCACCAACCGTATTCGGAAGGCGGCCAGCGCAAAGTTCGAACCTGTTCCTGGAATCAGTACCGCGACGCGGCTCTGGAAATTGCGTGCGGATTGCGCGCACTCGGAATCGGCAAAGGCGACATTGTGGCCTTGAACTCCGAAACCCGGCTGGAATTCTACCTGGCCGACGTGGGCGTAATGGCCGCCGGCGCGGTCGCCGCCGCGATGTATCCGAGCTACCCGGCCAAGGATCAGGTGCGCACCCTTCGAAACTGCGATGCCAAAGCCGTTTTCGTTGAGACTCCGAAGCAGCTCTCCGCCCTTGCCGAAGCCGAAGTTGCACATCGAATTCTATTCACCGGCGAGGCGCCCGGCGCGATGACGCTGGATGAATTGCGCGCGCGCGGCCGTGCCGCGATTGCCGCCGATCCCGGACTACCCGCGCGTTTAGCCGGCGAAGTGCAGCCCGCCGATCCGGCTGTTCTCTATCTGACCTCAGGCGCAACCGGTGAGCCCAAGATGGTGCTGGTCACGCACGCGGCTCTGGTCGCCAACGTGGATATGGCGCCGCATGTTTTTGCCGTTGGCCCGCAGGATCGAACCATTGCTTTTCTGCCATCCGCCCACATCGCGCAACGCGTGGTGATGGAGCTGGTCCCGCTGCGCTGCGGCATGCCGGTGACGTTTTCCCAAAGTCTGATGAGCCTGCCGCAGGAAATCAAGGCGCTCAAGCCGACCATCCTGCTGGCGCCGCCCCGGATGTGGGAGCGCATCTATTCCACCATCTGCACCGAGCTCAAGAAAAAGCCCGCCGTGGCGCAGAAGGCGTTCTATGCCGCGTTGGGGCTGGGCCTGGCAGCGGCGCGCTATCGCAGGCGCGGAAGGCGCATCCCGGCGCGCATCCGCTGGCCGCTGGCCTGGGCCGACCGCCTGATATTCCACCAGATACGCGCCAGGATCGGCGGCTCCATTCGCATCGCGGCATCCGGAGCGGCGCCGCTTGGCGTGGAGCTTGCGGAATTTTACGAAGCCATCGGCATGCCCCTTATCGAAGGCTACGGACTGACCGAAGGCGGCGTCGCTTCGTTCAATCCAATCGACAATCCTCGCCCGGGCAGCATCGGCAAAGCACTGCCCGGCGTGGATGTGCGTGTGGGCGCGGACGGTGAGCTGCTGGTGAAAAGCCCGTGCCTGTTCACCGGATATTACAAAGATGCGGCGACCACCGCCGAGGTGCTACGCGATGGCTGGCTGCACACCGGCGATGTCGGATCGATCGATGACGAAGGCTACATCTTTATCACCGGCCGCAAAAAGGAAATGATCATCGCCTCCAACGGCAAGAAAATTTTCCCGGCGCGTCTGGAGAACATGTTCAAGTTCGAACCGCTCATCAGCCAGGTGCTGCTGGTTGGCGACCGCCTGCCTTATATCAGCGCGCTGCTCACGCTCAATGCCCCCGCGGCGGAAGCCCTGGATGGAATGAAAGGGCGCCCGGTTGCCGAGCTGGCCGCGGCCCGTCCGGTGCTCACCGAAATTCAGAAAATTGTGGCGCGCATCAATAAACAACTCGCGCCTTTCGAGCAGGTGCGCAAGTTCCGGGTGCTCGAGCGCGACTTTTCCATTGAAGAAGGTGAGCTTACCGCGACCATGAAAGTGCGGCGCGATCGGGTGATGCAGAACTTTCGACCACTGATCGACGAGCTGTAT
>JACPNO010000057.1 GCA_016185465.1 Candidatus Solibacter usitatus | reverse complement strand
TCCCCAATGGAGAAGTGTTCCTCCTGTAATAGACTTTACAGGAGCGCACATGGCCTCGACAGCCAATCCCCAACTCGTCCCGCGCATCACATCGCTTGACTTCGTGCGCGGTGTCGCGATGATCCTCATGGCCATCGATCACGTCCGTGTCTATTCCGGGCTCCCCGCCGGCGGACCAACGCCGGGAATCTTTTTTACCCGCTGGATCACTCACTTCGTCGCGCCGGCTTTCGTCTTTCTCGCCGGCACGGCGGCGTACCTGTACGGCAGCAAGTTCGCTGAGCGCGCGGCGCTGTCGAAGTTTCTGGTCGTGCGCGGCGCATGGCTGGTGCTGCTGGAGCTGACGGTGATCCGCCTCGCCTGGACCTTCAATTTCGATTTCGCCCACTATATGCTGGCCGGCGTGATCTGGATGATCGGCTGGTGCATGATTCTGCTGGCGGCAGCCGTGTACTTGCCGATCGCCATCATCGGCGCGATCGGCGTCGCTATCGTCGCGCTGCATAACATCATGGACTTCTTTGCCGGGCCACTGGCCAAAGCATTCGGCGAAAATGGACCGAACTGGCTGCTCAAGATCCTCTATTTCGGCGGAGGGTTTGAACTCGGCGGCTCCGGCCCGCCTCTGCTTATTCTCTTTGTCATCGTGCCCTGGATCGGCGTGATGATGGCCGGCTACGCCTTCGGGCCAGTCATGAAAATGCCGGCGGACCGCCGCCGTTCCCTGTGTCTCAAATTAGGTGTGGCGCTCACCGTGCTGTTCATCCTGCTGCGCGGGCTCGACGTTTATGGCGATCCGCGTCCTTGGGGCGGCCACGGTTTCCTGGCATTTCTTCGGACGTCCAAATATCCTGCGTCGCTTTCGTTCCTGCTCATGACTCTCGGGCCGATGTTCATTTTGCTGGCTTTTGCCGAGCGCTGGCGCGGCAAACTGGTGGACGCCGTCACCATGTTCGGACGCGTGCCCCTGTTTTACTATCTGCTGCACATTCCCGTCATCCACCTGGCGGCGTGCATCGTGTCGCTGATTCGCGAAGGGCGTGTGAATCCCTGGCTGTTCGGAAATCATCCACTGGCTCCGCCGCGCGTGCCGGAGGGACACGCCTGGAGCCTCAGTCTGCTGTATCTGGTGTTCGCCGTGTGCGTGATCGCGCTGTACTTCCCCTGCCGCTGGTTCGAGCGCCTGCGCGCAACGCGGCGGTGGCCGTGGCTCAGTTATTTGTGACCGTCACTCGTAAACGGAGAGAATAGAGTGGATACATCATGAAGTTGATCTTAGCTGCTCTTTTTCTCGCCGCAGCGCTACAGGCGCAAGAGCCCGCCATTCAGGATGGCCGCTTTCATGGCCGCCGCGCCTGGGTAATGTCCAATGGATTGATCCAGGTCAGCGTGCTCGCCGGCGGCGGACACATCGCCGAAGTCCGTCTGCTCTCTAACGACCCCAAAGCCAGCATCAATCCCATGCGCGTGCCGCATTATCAAACCATCGATCCTCACGAATACGATCCCGCCAAACACGATGCCATCTACGGCGACAACTCGGGACGCTGGCTGATGAGCGGCTACATGGGACATATGCTTTGCTTCCCCAGCTACGGCGGGCCCTCGGAGGATGAGGACCGCGCCGGGCTCGGCGGGCACGGCGAAGCGCCCATCGTCGAATGGAAAAAGATAAAGATCGAATCCACGCCCGAGGCCGTGACGCTCTGGTACGGCGCCGACCTGACCAAGACCAACTATCGCGTCGAGCGCGCCATCACCCTGGCGCAGGGCGCCCGATCCATTCGCGTGCGCGAGTGGGTCGAAAATCTGGCGCTCTACGATCGGCCCATCAATTGGATGCAGCACGCCACTTTCGGACCGCCGTTCATCGAGCCCGGCAAGACCGCCATGGACGTCTCGGCCACTCGCGGCCAGGTGTCTCCCAACCGCATGGGCTCGCTGTCCCTGCAACCAGGGTCGAAGGTGAATTGGCCCAATGGCACCACCTCAGACGGAACCCCGGCGGATTTGCGCGTTTTCCAGCCCAAACCCAAAGCCGGAATCTACTACACCATGCGCCTCGATCCGGCGCGCAAGGAACAGTTTTTCACGATGTACCATCCCGACTATCGCGTTTTGATCGGCTACGTCTTCCCCGCTGAAGACAATCTCTGGCTAGCCGACTGGCAGGAGAATCGCAATTACATGCCCCGCCCGTGGAATGGGCAAGTGATCGCGCGCGGCATCGAATTCGGCAGCTCCCCGTTCGACGAAGGCCTGCGCAAAAGCGTCGAGCGCGGCTCGTTTCTGGGCACGCCCGCCTATCGCTGGATCGGCGCCCGCCAGCGCCTGGGAACCGAATTCACAATCGTCCTCGCCGAAATTCCAGAGGGATTTAAAGGCGTGAAAAACCTGCGCGTAGAGCACGGCGCCGCAGTCCTGCAATAACGCCACGCCAGTCTGCCGTAAGCCACGCGCCGCATCGGAGTCGTGACCGAAGGGAGCGGTTTTTCGGCGAACGCTAGCGCACCGCGATCGCTTCCAGCAAATCAAAATTCTTGCCGCCAGCCGTTGCCGTCGGATGCTACGCTGTCATTCAATGACTCTACGCCGCGGGCTCGCCACAGACCTGCCGTTCATCCTGCAACAGGAGCACAGGTTTCGCGATCTCGGCTTCGTGGGCGGTGACGACGCCCGCACCCATGAGCGCCAGTTAGCGGATCCGGATTGCCTCTATCTGCTGATCGAAGTGGAAGGCGCGCCCGCCGGGTACGCCATCCTGCGCGGCCTGGCGTCGGTGAATGGCTCAGTCGAATTGAAGCGCATCGTGATTGCCGAACCCGGCCAGGGTCTAGGCCGCCGGGCCCTGCAGGCCGTGATCCAAAAAGTGTTCCAGGAATTCCACGCTCACCGCTTTTGGTTGGACGTGTTTGTGGACAACGTCCGCGCCCGCCACGTGTACCGCGCGCTCGGTTTCGTCGAAGAAGGCACGCTGCGCGAATGCATCAAGCGCGGCGAGACGTATCGATCGCTGGTAGTGATGTCCATGCTGGAAACAGAATCACGCCAGTGACGCCACAACTTCCAGCACGCGATCGATATCGGCGGGGCTGACATGAAAGTGCGCCGACAGCCTCACGCCAACGTTGCCGCGCCGTTTCGGAACCGTGACCGAAGGGAGCGGTCTTGCATTTACTTCCCGTACAAATCCCGCTCACCAGCCGGCCGCGTCTTCCACCGCCGATGAATCCACAACCATTGATCCGGATATTCCCGAATCACTCCCTCCAGCACTTTCTGCAACCGCGCCGTATCCGCCGCCGCATCCCCGCTCATCTCGAGCAGCGGCAGAAACCGCAGCACGTAGCGCCGCTCCGCATCCGACCACAGCGCGAATCCCGGAATCACCGTCGCGCCGCTATGCGCGGCTAATTTCGCAAACCCCGTCCCGGCGCAAGCCGGAATACCGAAAAAATCCACGAAGACGCCCGCATCGAGCCCCGCGTTCTGGTCGATCAATATCCCCACCGCTTCATTCGCCGCCAGCGCTTTCAAAATCGACCGCGCGAAATCCTTCTTCTCGATCAGCCAGTTGCCGCCCCGCGTGCGCCGCGCCTCCACCAGCGCGTCAATGCGCGGATTGTCCAGCGGCCGCACCACCACGCCCATCGGCTTAGCCAGCAGGCCGTGCGCGAACGCGCTCAGCTCCCAATTGCCCAAATGCGCCGTCGCAAACAGCACGCCCTTGCCGCGCGCGAGCGCCTGCTCGTAGTGCTCGAACCCGTCATAGCGAATCCAGGTGGAAAGATTATCGCGATCAAAATCGGGAAAACGCGCGAAGGTAACCAGCAGCCGCGCGATCGAGCGGAACACGCCATCCACAATGCGCGCCCGCTCATCGCCCGACAGCGCCGGCAGCGCCATTTCCAGATTGCGCAGAGCAACACGCCGCAATCGAGGGATAGCCAGATCCAGCAGCCGCGTATAGAAATCCGCCAAACGGAACGCCAGCCCCCGCGGCGTCAATGCGAGCGACCAAACTACCGCGAGCGCAGCGCAGTATTCAGCGGAGTCGCGCAGGCGGGAGCGTGATTGCATCGCACGTTATTCTATCCAGCCGCCGCCCAGAACCAAATCGCCGTCGTAGAAAACAGCCGCCTGCCCCGGCGTCACGGCGCGCTGCGGCTCATCGAAGCGCACTTGCACGCGATGCGCGTCGTCAGTGGGATAAAGCGTGGCAGCCGCCGGTGAATGCCGGTGACGCACCTTCACCTGTGCGCGCGCCGCCGCCGTCACACCCGGCCAGGAAACCCAATTCACGCCCGCCGCCGTAAGCTCCCCCCGCAACAGCTCCGCGTCCGACCCCACCGTCACGCGCTGCGAAGCCGCATCAGTCTGGATCACGTAAAGCGGCTCGCCCGTGGCCACGCCCAGGCCCTTGCGCTGCCCCACCGTGAAATGATGCACACCGGCATGGCGGCCCAGCGCGCGCCCATCGGTCCCGACCAGCTCGCCCGAAGTCTCGAGCGCCGCTTCACCCTTTTGCCGCAAATACGCGTCGAGAAATGCCGCGTAATCGCCGTTCGGAACAAAACAAATTTCGTAGCTCTCGGGCTTATTCGCCACCGACGGCGCGAGCTCCCGCGCCAGCGCCCGCACTTCCGCCTTGGTCATTTCGCCCAGCGGAAACAGCGAACGCTCAAGCTGCTCCTGCTTCAACCCAAACAAAAAATAAGTCTGGTCCTTGCCCTCATCGACAGCCCGCCGCAATTGATACCGGCCGCTCACGGCATCATGCGTAATGCGCGCGTAGTGGCCGGTCGCAATCAGCCGCGCACCCACGCCATCCGCCAGCTCCAGGAAGCGATCGAACTTGATGAAGTTGTTGCACAGCGTGCACGGAATCGGCGTACGTCCCGCCAGATACTCGCGCACAAACGGCTCAACCACATGCTCTTCAAACTGCCGCTCGAAGTTCACCACATAGTACGGAATGCCCAACTGCTCGGCCACGCGCCGCGCATCGTAGACGTCGTCCAGTGAGCAGCAGCGGCCCGCGCCGCCGTCGGATGCCAGCTCCGGCAATCGCCGCTGGTTCCACAACTGCATGGTGAGCCCGATGACCGGCGTCCCCCGCGATGCCAGCAGCGCGGCCACGGTCGAGCTGTCCACGCCTCCGCTCATCGCGACCGCAATGGGAGTCTCAGGCATGGGCGTGGGTCACCGGAGAAATCTTGCGCAAATGCCCCACCGCATCGGCCACGGCGTCGATGAGCGCATCCACCTGCTCGGCGGTGTTCGAATGCCCGAGCGAAAAACGAATGCTGGAGCGCGCTCGCTCCGGCGTCAAGCCAATCGCGGTAAGCACGTGCGAAGGCTCCACGGCGCCCGAGGAGCACGCCGACCCGCTCGATACCGCAAAGCCGCGCAGATCGAGAGCAATCACCAGAGCCTCGCCTTCTACATGCTCGAAATACATATTGCTGGTGTTGGGGACGCGCGGCTCCACGCCATTCACGCCCGCCATCGCAATCCGCGCCAGAATGCCGCGCTCCAGCCGGTCGCGCAGCGCGCCCAGCCGCTCCGCCTCGCCGGCTAGATTCTCCTGCACCCACTCCGCGGCGCGTCCCAGCGCCATCGCGCCCGGAACATTTTCCGTGCCCGGACGCCGCTCGCGCTCATGATGTCCGCCGAATCCGATCGAGTGGATGCGCGTCCCCTTGCGCACGTAGAGCGCGCCCACGCCCTTGGGCGCATAAATCTTGTGTCCGGACATCGAATACAAATCCACGCCCAGCGCCTGCACATCCACCGGAATTTTGCCCAGCGCCTGCACGCCATCGGCATGCAGACATACGCCCGCCGGCCGCGTGAAGCGCGCGATTTCCGCGATCGGCTGCACCGTGCCCAGCTCGTTGTTGGCGTGCATCACCGAGACCAGCACCGTGTCCCGCCGCAGCGCGCGCCGGATAGCGTCGGGATCCACAATGCCGCTCGCGCCCACCGGCACGTAAGTCACCGTCACGCCTTCACGCTCCAGCTGCGCGCACGTATTCATCACCGCCGGATGTTCGATGGCGGTGGTAATCACATGCTGCGTGGTGCCGGGCGTCTCTGGCCGCACGGTGCCCAATATCGCGAGGTTGTCAGCCTCCGTGCCGCCGCTGGTGAAGACAACTTCCGTCGCGTTGCAATGGATCAGCGCCGCCACCTGCCGCCGCGCCGTTTCCAGATGCTGTTTCGCCAATTGGCCGAAATGATGGATACTGGACGCGTTGCCATACACTTCGGCCAGACTGGGCATCAGAGCCCGCAGGACTTCGGGCGAAACCGGAGTCGTCGCATTGTGGTCGAAGTAATGAAACTGCACGTAACACTAGTTTAGCAATGCGTTCTCCTACAATTACGCTTCTCACCGATTTCGGCCTCTCCGATCACTTCGTCGGCACCATGAAGGGCGTCATCCTGGGCCTGTGTCCGACGGCGCAAGTCGTTGATATCAGTCATCAGGTGACGCCGTACGAAGTCACTGAGGCGGCTTTCGTGCTGGCCCAGGCCTACCGGTTCTTCCCCAAAAAAACCGTGCACGTGGTGGTGATCGATCCCGGCGTGGGCACCTCCCGCAGGCCGATTGTGGCGGAAGCCGCCGGGCAGTATTTCATCGCTCCCGACAACGGCGTGTTTTCGATGATCTTCGCCCAGGAGAAACACAAAGTGCGCGTGATTACGGCGGAGAAGTATTTCCTCAAGCCGCTAAGCCAGACGTTTCATGGACGCGACGTGTTCGCCCCCATCGCCGCGCACCTTGCTAAAGGTTTGCCGCCCGCGAAACTCGGCAAGACGATCGACGATTACCTGCGACTCCATTTCGAAAAGCCGAACCGCACCGCGCGCCGGGGCTGGACCGGCACGATTCTCAAGCAAGACCACTTCGGCAACCTGATCACCAATTTTCCGGCCGCCGATTTTCCGAATTTGCATGAACGCCCCTTCGAGCTGACTGTGGGCATGCAGCAGGTCACGCGGCTGGCCCGCAGCTACGCCGATTGCCGCCCGGGCGAGCTGATCGTGATTGCCGGCAGCTCCGGATATTACGAAGTATCGGCCAGCCAGGGCTCAGCCGCCAAAGCGCTCGGCTGCGGCGCCGGCGCGCCCTGCGAACTGCGCATTTTCTAAGGCGAAATTAACCAAAAGCACACGCCCAAATACAACTATTCCTGCGTACGGACACCCCTTAAAATGGGGCTACATGCTACGTTGTCTAATCGCGCTTACCCTAGCCGTCGCCTTCGCGGGAGCGCAGACGCGCAGCGCCAAGAGTTTGACCGGAAAATGGCGCGCGCTCGAAACTTCCATGGGCGGAATCGGGGCGCTGCTGGAATTTCACGCCGATGGCACCATGATTTTCAGCCCCGGAGCCATTGTCCCCAGCAAGTACCGCGTGGAGGAAGACACCATCGTGACCACGTATAAAGATGCGCGCACAGGGATAGAGTCAGAAGAAGAAACCGAGTTCGAGTTGGCCGGCGACGCAACGCTGCGCTACGGCTCGCCGCCCGTCGAAATGACGCGAGTCGGCAAACCGGTGGATGCCGCGAACTTGTTGCTCGGCACCTGGACCAGCATGGCGGATTTCGAAGGCGTCAAAGTTCCGCGCTACTTCCATTTCACCGCCGACGGGACGGAGCTGCTCACCATCCCGTTCCGCAAAGATCCCGGCCGCTACACGATCGTAGGCGATACCATTCGTATCGAAGTGCAGGGCCGCCCGTGGATCGAAGGCCCGATTCGCTGGGAAGGCGACGTGCTAGTTCTCCCCAAGCCCCGCAAGGCCGGCGAAGCGAAATTCAAACGCTACTGATGCTTTACTCCCGCCAAGCCGAACGGATCGTTGCGCTCCCTAGCAGAGCG
>JACPNO010000056.1 GCA_016185465.1 Candidatus Solibacter usitatus | reverse complement strand
GAACATTTTCGATCACTTTGAGGTCAACTATCTGTACCCGAACAACGTGCGCGCGTTTCTGGCGTCGCGGCAAATCGAAGGCTGCTACAACGAAAATTCCGATTACATTCTGGGCACCAAGGGCAACTGCACCATCGGCCGGGGCCCGCTGCCGCGCATCGAAGGGCAGATGAAATGGACGTTTGAAGGCACCAAGAATGACATGTACCAGGCCGAGCATGACGCGTTGTTCGCTTCCATTAGGCGCAATCAGTTGATCAACGACGGTGAGCGCATGGCCACCAGCACGCTGCTCGCGATCATGGGGCGCATGGCCGCTTACACCGGCCAGCAGATTACCTGGGAGCAGGCGTTGAATTCTCAGGAGCGAATTTTTCCCGAGAAGCTGGACTGGAGCATGAGTCTCGAAGCCGCGCCCATGGCGATTCCCGGCGTTACTAAAGTGCTGTAGCATGGCGATAATCGCGTTTTTGTTATTCGCAACGGCCGCCTTCGGCGCCGATGAGCGCGCGCTGGTCGAAAATCTGCACAAGAAAATTGCCGCGAGCGAGCAGGGAAAATTCGCAGCTTACAAAACGGCGCTGCCCGGAACGGGCGTCTCATTCGAAATGCTCCCCATCCCCGCGGGTGAATTTCTAATGGGCACGCCCGAATCTGAGCGCGGCCGCAAGAAGGACGAGGGGCCGCAGCACAAAGTCCGCATCGAAGCTTTCTGGATGGGCAAATACGAAGTGACCTGGGACGAATACCGCCTGTTCATGTTCGCGCAGCAGGCGGGCGAAACGGCGCGCAAGGATGAGCTGGTGGACGCCGTCAGCCGGCCCACGCGCCCCTATGTTACGCGGAATGGCTGAGCGCGCGCACCGGCCAGTTTTACCGGCTGCCCACGGAAGCCGAATGGGAATATGCGTGCCGGGCTGGAACCACTACGGCCTATTCGTTCGGCGACGATGCAAAAGAAGCCGCCCAGTACGCCTGGTACGCCGATAACAGCGACGGCAAGTATCAGAAAGTCGGCGCGAAGAAGCCCAATCCGTGGGGCCTCCACGATATGCATGGCAATGTGGCGGAGTGGACGCTCGATCAATATTTGCCGGAGTACAACAAGTCGGACGCCATCGAGCCGTGGGCTATTTCGACCAAGCCCTATCCGCAATCTGTGCGCGGCGGAGCATGGACCGACAACGCGGCCGCTTTGCGTTGCGGCGCCCGCCTGGGCTCGGAGGGGTCGTGGAAGGTGCAGGATCCGCAGCTGCCCAAGAGCATCTGGTATCACACCGACGCGCAGTTTCTCGGCTTCCGCCTGGTGCGCCCGTTGAGAGTGCCTAAAGCCGAGCAAATGTACCAGTACTGGAACAATGGCGTGGAGCGCGAGTAGCGCGCTGCTGCTGCTGGCTCTGACGCGCTTTGAAGCCGCCGAGCCGCACATGGGCACGCTGTTCCGGATCACGCTCTATGCTCGCGATCGAGCAGCGGCGGACACGGCTTTTCGCGCGGGGTTCGATCGTGTGCAGCAGCTCGACGAAATCCTATCCGACTACAATCCGCAAAGCGAATTGATGCGCGTGTGCGCGGCGGCGCATCAGCGGCCAGTGCGCGTGAGCGCTGAGCTCTTCGATGTGCTGGCCGCCTCTCAACATCTGGCGGAGGCAACCGGCGGCGCTTTCGATGTGACGCTCGGCCCGGTGATCCGGCTGTGGCGCGACGCTCGCAAGCAGAAGCGATTGCCCGATGCGGCGGCGCTCGCCGAAGCGCGCGGGCGATGCGGCTATCGCAACCTGGCACTCGATGCCGGGGCGCGCACGGTGTCGCTGAAAATGCCCGGCATGCTGCTGGATCTTGGCGGCATTGCCAAAGGCTATGCGGCCGATGAAGCGCTGCGCGTGCTGCGCAATCACGGAATCAAAAGCGCGCTGGTCGCTGCGAGCGGCGACCTGGCCATCGGCGATCCGCCGCCTGGCAAGAAAGGCTGGCGCGTGGGCATCGATTCGCGCAACGCGCCGGATGCAAGATTTACGAAGGTACTGGAACTGCGCAATACCGCGGTCTCCACTTCAGGCGATACCCAGCAGTTTCTCGAAATCGGCGGCGTGCGCTATTCGCACATTATTGACCCTGCGACCGGCATGGGGCTGACGAAGCGCATCGCGGTTACGGTGATCGCGGAAAAAGGCATTGACGCCGATGGTTTTGCCACCGCCGTCAGCCTGCTCGGCAGTCGGCGTGGTATGGAGTTCGTGGCGCGGCGCACCTCGGCGGCGGTGATGATCGTCGATAGCGGGGGTAGGGTGAGCCAGTCCAGCCGTTTTCCTCAGCGGTAACCGCTCCCTTCGGTCACGGCTCGTTTTCGGAATACTAATGTGGTTTAGCGAGCCGTGACCAGAGGGAGCGGTCCCAACGTGCTAGACTTAAAGCACATTTGACTGTCCCGTAATACCTGGCCGAGATTCCTTCAGCCTCGGAGTACCCGCTCTCAAATCCTAGAGGAGAAATAATCGTGAAAAATATTTTTGTTGGTAATCTGGATTTCGGCGCAACCGAAGACTCCATCCGCGGCCTGTTCGAAACCTACGGCACTGTCGAGCGCGTAAACCTGCTGACCGACCGTGATACCGGCCGTCCGCGTGGGTTCGGTTTTGTCGAGATGACCGATTCCGCCGAAGCCGGCCGCGCCATCGCTGGCTTGAATGGCAAAGACCTGGGTGGCCGCGCCCTCACTGTGAACGAAGCCCGTCCGAAGTCGGGTGGCGGTGGCGGCGGATACTCCCGCTAGTTAGTACAGCCGTTCCGGTACTTTCCCGGCCCGCTGCAACAAGCCGCATCTGTTAGACTGTCCTCCTGGGAGTTCTCTGGCTCCTGACCGCAGCCCGCTATTCAAGATGCCGTTTCAAATTCAGCCTGTCCGGCAATTCCTGGTTCGCCCCGCGTTGCCGCCGCCGCTGGCGCGCCTCTCAGACCTGGCCTACAACGTTTTGTGGAGCTGGGAGCCGGTAATCCGGGCGCTGTTCCGCCGCCTGGACCCGGCGCTGTGGAAGGAGTGCGGCTACAATCCCGTGGTCATGCTGGGCCGCGTATCCCAAGCCACGCTCGATAAAGCCGCCGCCGATCATCGCTACCTGGCGCATTATTCGGAGGCCTGCCACCGTTTCGATACCCACATGCAGGCCGAACCGCCCGATCCGGAAGGCAAGCTGATCGCTTATTTCTCCGCCGAATACGGGCTCACCGAGTGCTTGCCCATTTACTCCGGCGGTCTCGGCATTTTGTCCGGCGATCACCTCAAGTCTTCGAGCGACTGCCGCGTGCCACTGGTGGGCGTAGGTTTGCTCTATCAGCAGGGCTATTTCCGCCAGTTCCTGAATCCGGACGGGTGGCAGCAGGAACGCTACCTGGCCAACGATTTCTTTACGCTGCCCATTCTACCGGTAAAGGATGCCGATGACCGGGATTTGCATGTCAGCGTGACGCTGCCCACCGGGCCCGTCTCCGTGCAGGTATGGCGTTTGGACGTGGGCCGAGTGAAGCTATACCTGCTCGACACCAATGTCCGCGAAAATGCCCTGCCTCAGGACCGGCAGATTACCGACCAGTTGTACGGCGGCGATCTCGACACGCGCATTCGCCAGGAAATCGTTCTGGGCATCGGAGGGCTGCGAGCCCTGCGGGCGCTGGGCATCGATCCCACCGTCTACCACATGAACGAAGGGCATTCGGCATTTCTCGCCGTAGAGCGGACACGGCTGCTGATGCAGGAGCACGGCCTGAGTTTCGATGAAGCTCTGGACGCCTCTCGCGCCAACAACGTTTTCACCACCCATACGCCGGTGCCGGCGGGGATGGACGTGTTCGATGCCGGCATGATGCATTACTATTTCCAGGCCTACTGCCGGGATGCGGGCATCGACTTCGACCAGTTAATGGCGCTCGGCCGGCGCCGCCCCTCCGACCGCGATGAGCGTTTCTCGATGGCTGTGCTGGCGGTCAAGACATCGTCGTACCGCAATGCCGTCAGCAAACTGCACCGGCGCGTCTCTCAGGAATTGTGGAGCGAGCTGTGGCCCGGGCTGCCGACGTGGGAAGTGCCGATCACCGCCGTCACTAATGGCGTGCATTTGCCAAGCTGGCTCAATGGCGATCTGGCCGACCTTTACGATCAATACCTGCAACCCGACTGGCGCGAGTACCATGCCGATCCCCAGACCTGGGCGCTGATAAAAGAAATTCCCGACGAGGAACTGCTCGAGGCGCACCGCCGCCGCAAGCGCCGCATGATCGCGTTCATTCGCGAGCGGCAAACGCTCTCGGCATTCCGCCGCAAGGTGGCCTCAACCGAACTCCGGTATTCGGCCGACGTGCTCGATCCCAACGTCCTGACCATAGGGATGGCGCGCCGCTTCGCTACCTACAAGCGCGCCACGCTGCTGTTCCGCGATGTCGAGCGGCTCAAGCGCATCCTGTGCCATAAGGACCGCCCGGTGCAGGTGATCGTCGCCGGCAAGGCGCATCCCAAGGATCATCCGGGAAAAACCTACATCCGCGAAGTGGTGCAGCTCTCCCGCGATCCCGATTTATGGAAGCACGTGGTCTTTGTCGAGGACTACGACATGAAGGTGGGGCGCGAACTGGTGCAGAGCGTCGATATCTGGCTGAACACTCCGCGGCGCGGCGAGGAAGCTTGCGGCACCAGCGGCATGAAGGCCGCCATGAACGGCGTGCTAAACCTGAGCGTGCTCGACGGCTGGTACGACGAGGCTTACGAGGAATCGGGCGGCTGGTCGATCGGCGACCGGGAACCGTACTCTGAGGAGCAGGACGCGATTCATTCCAGCGCGATTTACTACCTGTTGGAAAATGAGATCGCGCCGATGTTCTACGACCGCCGCGATCACGGCGCCGCCGAATGGATGCGCCGCGTGAAGCAGTCCATCATGCACACCAGCCCGCATTTCGACTGCCGCCGCATGGTCAAGGAATATCAACGCGAATTGTACGAGCCGGCTCACGCAGTGTTCGCGGGATTGCGCGCGGGCAAATTTGAGGTATCGCGCGAGCGGCGCCGTTGGAACGCACAGGTGCTGGAAGTTTGGGACCGGGTGCGTTTCGTCGAGACCAATGCGGGCCCGGCGGCGCCGGTGATGAGCGGCTGCCCGGTGGAGGTGCGCGCGGCCGTGGAGCTGGCGGGGCTCAAGGCCGAGGACGTAAAAGTGGAAGTGGTGATCGGGCGGGTAGGCGCGAATGGCGGGTTGCAGGATACCGAAGTGATGCTGCTGCCGCCGGTCGAGCAGCGGGAATCGGTCACGATCTTTGGCAAGCAGATCGTGCCGAATCTGACGGGGCGGCTGGGCTATGCGCTGCGCATCAGCCCCAATCATTATGACGATCCGCTCACCCGGCCGTGTTCGACGCTGCTGAAGTGGGAAGCCGGCGGCGCGCAGTAGTTTACGCGGTCACCAGTTGAGACGCCATCATCGACTCGGCAAGGCTGCGGCACTTTTTGCCCAGGTCTGAGTTGGCTTTGATGGATTTACCGGCAGTGAGTGCCTGGTGCACGGCTTCATAATCGTTGGGAAAACTCAAGAAGACCGGTAAACCAAGAACGCTTTCCACTTCGCTGGTGGGAATCAGGCTGCGCTTGTGCGCCCGGTTGAGCAGGATGGAAACGCGGTCGGCGAGATCGAGGCTGCGCAGATACACCAGCTTTTCGCGCGCCAAGTGAAGGCTGGGGACTTCCGGGGTGCAGACCAGGAATATTCGTTTCGATTCCCGTAAGACTTCGACCGAGTACTTCTCCATCATGCCGGACAAGTCCAGACAGATGGCCTGATAGTTGCGCCGTGCAAAGTCCAGCAGGTGGTGAATCTGGTTGGGCTCGATGCGAAACCCGGGGGCTAATCTGCCCGCGGGCAGGACATCCAGTTTGCCCATGACCCGCTCAGTCACGATATTTTCCCACTGCAGTTCGTCCATCTCGAGCGCCAGCTCGGCGGCCGAGACGATCGAATGCGGCGAATCGATGCGCATCATGAACCCGACCATGCCGCAGGTCAAGTCGAAATCCATCAGCAGCACTTTGGTCTCACAGAGCTCGGCGGCGGCCACGCTCGTGTTCACGGCCAGGGTGGAAGCGCCGACACCGGCCTTGGCGGGCAGAAACGCATACACGGAGTCGGTCGCCTGGATGGTAGCGGGCTTGCGGTCGAGAATCAGCTCCACGCGGCGCAGCGCTTCGCGCAAGGTGGCCGGATCGAAGGGCTCGCTGAGAAACTCGCGAATCCCGGCTCGCATGACTTCGAGCAGCGCGCCCGCATCGTTGCTCCGGCTGACCACGATGATCTGCGTCCCGGGCTGCTGGCCCTCGATCCATTCCGCTAGCTCGAGCGCGTGCTGGCGCGATTCGATTCCCAGGAATACGACCTGCGGCGCCGAAGCGCGCAGAAATCGCACCAGGTCCATGTGATTGGGATAGCTGTCCAGGGTCCGTACGATCGCGACCGATCGCATCTCCCGCAAAGCTCCCTGCAAGCTGGTACTAAGTTGTTGATCCGGGCATATGACGACACTGCGAAGCATGTTGAGTCTTGTTTCATGGTACGGGTACGGTAGTTTGCTCGACAATGAGGGGAAACGCTGAGGTGGGGCGGGTTGGACACCTGAGGGCGGGTTTGAAACCCGCCCCTACACGGGGGTTGGTGACGCATTGGTCAGGATGATGATTGCGATAAACCTATTGGTTTGATGGGGGCGTGAAAAACTGTGACGTTGCCACCGCCGTGATGAACCCGTGTAAACGTACGCGGCGGGCGACGCAAGATCCGCCCGGTGTGGAACACGGGCGCAATACAGGAAAAAACGGCGGGCGGTCTGTCCCTCATGTAGGGGCGGGTTTCAAACCCGCCCTTTTTGTAGAATCTAGGTTGCGCTACCTCCTCCTCTCGCTGTTCGCGCTGCCCCTCTTTGCGCAGGAGAACTATGAAATCCAGGTGTATCCCGGCGAAAGTCTGGAAGCCGGTCACACCATGATCGAGCTGCATTCCAACTTCACCGTGCAAGGCACGAAGACCAAGCAGGACGGCGTCAATCCCACCGAGCATGCCTGGCATGAAACTATCGAAATCACTCACGGCTTCACGCCTTGGTTCGAGACCGGCTGGTACATTTTCACCGCGGTGCAGCCCGGCGGCGGCTGGCAATGGGTGGGCGATCACATCCGTCCGCGCGTGGCGATTCCGGAGGCCTGGAAATGGCCCGTCGGCCTCAGCCTCTCGCTCGAATTCGGCTACCAGCGCCGGTCCTTTTCCGCCGACACGTGGACGCTTGAGATCCGCCCGATCATCGACAAGAAAATCGGCAAGTGGTATTGGTCCTTCAACCCAACAGTGGGCCGGTCGTTCAAAGGTGAAAACGCGAAGTTGGGTTTTGAGTTCTCGCCCAATTTCAAATGGGGCTACGACATCACGCCGAAAATCAACGCCGGCATGGAATATTACGGAGCGCTCGGGCCCATTGGCAGCTTCGATCCGCTGCACGAGCAGCAGCAGCAGTTTCTACCGGCCATCGATTTGAATGTATCGCCAAAATGGGAAATCAACTTTGGCGTCGGCGTGGGCGTCACCCACGGCACCGACCATTTGCTGGTGAAGGCGATTATCGGTTACCGTTTCGACCGCTGAAGGCTAGACCGCTTCGTACTTTTTGAGGATCTCGTCCCACACTCCCTGGGCTTTGAGAATCATTTCGATGGCCTCGCGCACGGCGCCGTTGCCGCCGGGTTGTGACGTTACGTAATGCGCCTGGGCCTTCACTTCAGCGCGAGCATTGGCAGTGGCAATGGCTAAGCCGACCCGGCGCATCACCACCACATCCGTCAGGTCGTCGCCGATATAAGCCGTTTCGCTGCTGGCGCAGCCTGAATCGCGCAGAATTTCTTCCAGGATAGGAATTTTCTCAATGTGGCCCTGGTACACGTAAGCGAATTTGGTTTGCTTGGCGCGCTCGACGGTCGCTGGAGACACGCGCCCGCTGATCAGGCCGGTCTTGATCCCTTTCCAGTTCAGCCACTGCAGCGCGATGCCGTCCTGCGAGTCGAAGCCCTTGGTCTCGACCATATTTCCGGCGGCGTCGGGCACGTTGTACAAACGGCCGTCGGTCAGCACGCCGTCCACATCCATCAGCAGCAGCTTGATCTTGGAAGCGAGTTTTACATAATCTTCCGGCAAATCAATTCTCCTCAAAGAGCTTGGTATAGAGACGGCGCTGTTTGCGCAGCAACTCGTCATAAACCGGACGGTTGGCCGCGACCGGCATAATCGCCGGACCGGTCTCGGGTGCGTGCTCGCCAATGTGCGGAATCGCGCCCAGCCGCTCGAGCGCCACCAGCGCCGCGCCTCGGCCCGAAGCTTCTTTTTCAAGACAGGGAATGATGGGATGGCCCAGCGCATCGGCCATCATCTGCGTCCAGGCGGGCGAGTGCAGCAGCGCGCCGCCCGACGCCACCACTTCCTTGGGCGCGCCCAGTACCCGCGAGGCCACGTCGTAAATATTGCGGAAGCGCAGGGCTACCGATTCAAGCGAGGCGCGCAAAATCTGTGGGGGCCCAGTGGTCAAGCTCATGCCCGTGATGGCGGCGCGGGCATCGGCGCGCCAGCCGGTCGAGCGTTCGCCGGCGAACAGCGGCAAGACGGTGAGCCCGTGCGAGCCTGGCGCAATCGCGGCGAGTTGCTTTTCGAGCTCATCGTTGGAAGCCGTGCCGAACGCGAGCGTCCGCTTCATCCACGCGAATACTTCGCCGCCATTCGAGAGCGCCCCGCCCAGCACGTAGCGCCGGCGATCCACGCGATAGCACCACAACCCCTCGGGAATTTCGATCTTCTCGGCTTCAACGACGGCGCGCATCGCCCCGCTGGTGCCCACCATCAACGAGAAGCGGTCCGGCGTAATGCAGCCGCTGCCCACGTTATTGCAGGCGCCATCGCCCAGCGCCGGAAACCACGGAATCGAATGCAGGCGCGGCCATTGGCTGCGGTAGGGCTCAAGCAAGCTGGTGGCGGGAAGGTCCATCTCTTTGAGCCGCGCCAGCTGCGCGCGATCGATTGGCAGCACGTTGATGAGGGCATCGTCGTAATCGTTGAGGTGCTGGTTCCACAAGCCCGATCCTGAAACCATCGACGTGGACGCCGTAGCGGTGCCGAATAATTTCAGAAACAGATATTCTCCGAATGACATCCAGCGGCGTGCGGCCAGAAAACGGTCGATGTCGGTTTCCGAAAGCCACAGCAGCTTGGCGGGTAAATAGCTGGGATGCAGCACGCAGCCGGTGCGCGCATGCTGTTCACGGCCATCGATCTGCTCCGCCAGACGCCGCGCGGCGCCGGCGCTGCGAGTGTCGAACAGATGAATGATGGGTGTAACCGGTGCGCCGTTGACGTCCACCCCCAGCACGTTATGCCAGAACGTGCAGGATGCCACCGCGCGCGGCTGCAGATTGGCCTCGCTGAGCTGGCGATGGATCCCGGCGATGCTTTCGGCGGCCAGCCCAACCAGCTCGTCGGCGTCCACTTCCACGCCGCCGTCCGGAGTCGTGCGCACGTGGTAGGGAATCTGCTTGCCAAAGCCGGCGACTTCGCGGGCGCGTCCATCAAACAGCAGCGTCCGCACCGATGAAGTGCCGACGTCCAGGCTGACGATGAGTGGTTCGGTCAATCGGGTCTCTCTCGGTCCTCTGCGAGAAATGTCTTGCTCTGCGCTCTCCGTTTACGCCGCCCCGATCGGCCCGCTTTCTTCTTCGCTCGCGAAATCCTGGCACGCCGCCGCCATCGCCGTGTACATGGGCAGAACCGTGTCCAGCCGCACCACTTTGATGATGCCGCTTACCCGCGGCGATGCCACCACGCGCAGCTCTCCGCCGGCGGCCTTGGCCTTGCGCAGGCAGTTCACCAGAATTCCCAGGCAGGAGCTATCGATGAAATCCGCTTCCAACAAATCGAACACAAAGCGGCGCTCTTTCTTGGCCAGCTGAGAATCCACAATGCGCTCGGCTTCCATGCTATCTTCGCCAATCGTGAAACGGCCGCTCACGGCCACCACCTGGATGTTCGGATCAACGACTCTGTGTGAGATCTTCAAGGCGCGAGTTCCTGTCGTAGAATCGGACTGTGTTGCAGCGCGTCGACGAAAACATCACCCGTTATAGCATGTTTGCCGCCGGCCACCGGGTGGGTGTGGCGGTTTCGGGCGGCGCCGATTCGGTCTGCCTGCTGCACGTGCTTGTCGAGCTGCGAGAGCGCTGGAACCTGGTGCTCTCCGTGCTGCATCTGGATCATCAGCTACGCGGTGAAGAGTCCCGAAACGACGCCCAATTCGTTGCCGATCTAGCCCGCTCCCTCGACCTTCCCTTGTACGCGGATGTGATCGACATCGCCCGCTTCGCGGCTGAGACCGGCGACAATTTGGAGCAGGCCGCCCGCCGCGAGCGCCGCCGTGTTTTTGGCGAGCTGCTTCGCGCGGCCAAGCTGGATCGCGTCGCGCTTGGCCATACCCGCTCCGATCAGGCCGAAACCGTGCTGTTCCGCTTCCTGCGCGGCTCGGGAACGGCTGGTCTCGCGGGCATTCGTCCGGTGACCGAAGACGGTCTTGTGCGGCCGCTGCTGGCCGTGGATCGCGCCGACGTGGAACAGTATCTGCGCGAGCGCGGAATCGCTTGGCGGGAAGATGCCAGCAACTCGAGCCTGGCGTTTGCGCGCAACCGCATTCGTCACCAGCTTCTGCCGGAGCTGCAGCGCGATTGGAACCCGGCGCTGGTCGAAACCCTGGCGCACACCGCCGATTGGGCGTTCGAAGAGGAAGCCTGGTGGGCCGGCGAAATCGAGCGGCTGGCCGCGATCCATCTGGAGATCAAGCCGCCGGCCGTTTATCTGCGCGCCCAGGCGCTGGAGGATTTGGCGCCGGCCGCGGCCCGGCGTCTCACGCGGCGCGCCATTGAATGCGTGAAAGGCGACTTGCTGGGCATCGATTTTTCCCACGTCCGCCAGATTCTGGCGCTGTCCGTTCAACAGCAGGGAGACGGCCGCCTGCAAGTTCCCGGCGTGGATGTTTTCCGCTCGTTTGAATGGCTGCGTTTGGCGCCGCCTGGTTTGGATACGCTCGAAAACCGGAACTACCGTTATGCGCTGGCCGTACCTGGCAGTGTGGCGCTGCCCGGGGCGGGCGCGGTGATCGAAGCGGAAGTCATTGAAACTAAGGCCTCTACCGTTGCTCCAGATTCCGGCTATAATGAAGAGGCGTGGTGTCTGGATTGGGATCGTCTCTCCGGACCACTAGAAGTGCGTAATTGGAGACCCGGCGATCAATATCGACCGGCCGGGCATTTGGGTGACGAAAAGATGAAGATCCTGTTCCAGCGGGAGCGCATTCCTCTTTGGGAACGGCGGAGTTGGCCGATCATCACGAACCACGATGAGATCGTGTGGGCGCGGCGGTTTGGTGCAGCTTCCCACGCGGCTGCCACGCCCGACAGCCGGAACATCCTACGCATCCGAGAGATCCCGGCGTGAGGGAATCCGTGGAATCGAATCTGAAGCCGCCGACGTCTACTCAAGTAGACGGGTCAGCCAGCAGTGGGAGGCAGCGTGAACTCTAATATCAAGACGGCAATCCTATGGGTAGTAGTCATCTGTGTGGTGGTGTTGCTGTGGAACGTCGTCAACACCGGGCGGAAGCGTCCTGAAAAGACTCTCACCTTCAGCCAGTTCCTGAATGAAGTGGAGACCGGCAAGATCAAGACGGTCAAAATTCGCGGCACTGAAGTCACCGGCGACTACAAAGACGTCAACGAAGGCCTCCGGACCCAGATTCCCGTCAACTATCCCGAACTCTACAAGCTGCTGCAGGAGAAGGGCGTGGGCATGGATTTCCAGGAGCCCAACTCCGGCAACTGGCTTTCGCTGCTTCTGAACGCTTCGCCATTTATCCTGCTCTTCGCTTTTTGGATTTTCATGATGCGGCAAATGCAAAGCGGCGGCAATAAAGCGCTGAGTTTCGGCAAGAGCCGCGCGCGCCTGCATTCCACCCAGCAGAAGAAGGTGACGTTCAAAGACGTCGCTGGCGTCGAAGAGGCAAAAGAAGAGTTACAGGAGATCATCGAATTCCTGCGTGAGCCGCAGAAGTTCCAGAAACTGGGCGGCCGCATTCCCAAGGGCGTGCTACTGATCGGCTCCCCTGGCACCGGAAAAACGCTGCTGGCGCGAGCCATTGCCGGCGAAGCCAGCGTGCCGTTTTTCTCGATTTCGGGTTCGGATTTCGTGGAGATGTTCGTCGGCGTGGGCGCGAGCCGCGTGCGCGATTTGTTCGAACAGGGCAAGAAGAACGCCCCCTGCATCATCTTTATCGATGAAATCGACGCCGTGGGGCGCCATCGCGGCGCCGGTCTCGGCGGCGGCCACGACGAGCGCGAGCAAACGCTGAATCAACTGCTGGTCGAAATGGACGGTTTCGAGTCCAACGAAGGTGTAATTCTGGTTGCGGCCACCAACCGTCCGGACGTGCTTGATCCCGCTCTGCTGCGCCCCGGCCGCTTTGACCGCCGCGTGGTAGTAGGCCGGCCGGATCTCAACGGGCGCGAAGCGATTCTCAAAGTTCACACCAAGAAAATTCCCTTGGGCGATGACGTCGATCTGTCGGTAGTGGCTCGCGGAACACCGGGCCTGGCGGGCGCCGACTTAGCCAACCTGGTCAACGAATCGGCTTTGAACGCCGCGCGGCAGAACCGCAAAGTCGTGACCATGGTCGATTTCGAGCTGGCCAAGGACAAAGTGCTCATGGGCGCGGAACGCAAGTCCATGATCCTGAGCGACGCCGAAAAGCGCAACACGGCCTATCACGAAGCAGGCCACGCGCTGGTGGCGGTCCTGCTGCCTTACGCAGACCCGCTGCACAAAGTCTCCATCATCCCGCGCGGCATGGCGCTGGGCGTGACCATGCAGCTTCCTATCGACGACAAGCATTCCTACAGCCGGGATTATTTGAACGATCAGCTCGCCATTCTGATGGCCGGCCGCATCGCTGAAGAAATCCACATGAACCACATGACCACCGGCGCCGGCAACGACATCGAGCGCGCTACCGACCTGGCGCGCAAGATGGTCTGCGAGTGGGGCATGAGCGAGCTGGGCCCGCTGAGCTTCGGCAAGAAGGAAGAGCAAATTTTCCTGGGCCGCGAAATCGCGCAGCATCGCGATTACAGCGAAGACACCGCCATCCGCATCGACGAGCAGGTGAAGATGCTGGTGCAATCCGGCTACGACCGGGCGCGCAAAGTGATCGAGGAGCATGCAACGGCGCTGGTGACCATCGCTGAGATGCTGCTGGAGCGCGAAATACTCGACGGTGCCGAGGTCAGGCAGCTCATCGACGGACAGACTCTGGCCGCGATGCCTCCCAAACCGCCCAAGAAAGAAACCGGCGAGCCCACCCAGCAGGTTTTGCGGCCGGAAGGCGGCCGGCGCCTGCCAGGCCTTTCGGAAGGTGAACGGCCGCAGCCCGCGTGATTTTGCCGTCCTCGTACGACGCGATTCTGGTGCTGTCCTTTGGCGGCCCGGAAAAGCGGGAGGACGTGATCCCGTTTCTTGAGAACGTCCTCAAGGGGCGCAATGTCCCGCGCGAACGGATGCTCTCGGTTGCCGAAAACTACTACCGCTTCGGCGGCGCGAGCCCCATCAACAGCCAGAATCGCGCGCTGATCGCCGCGCTCGAAACGGAACTCGCCGCCCGCGGCCCGCGCCTGCCCGTTTACTGGGGAAACCGCAACTGGCACCCACTGCTCGCCGACGCACTGGCAAGCATGAAAGCCGATGGCGTGCGCCGCGCGCTCGCATTCGTGACCTCAGCCTATAGTTCGTATTCAGCCTGCCGGCAGTATCTGGACGACATCGCCGGCGCGCGCGCAGCCGTCGGTCCAGGCGCGCCTGAAGTAGACAAGCTGCGGGCTTTCTATGACCATCCCGGCTTTATCGGAGCCATGATTGAGCGCGTGCAAGCGGCCTTGGATCAGCTTCCGGGCGCGGCGCTGCTCTTTACAGCGCACAGCATTCCCATCGCGATGGCGCAGACGTCGCGTTACGAGCAACAATTGCGCGAAGCCTGCCGTCTGGTTGCGGCTGGCGTGGGACGGGCGGAATGGCAGCTCGTCTACCAAAGCCGTAGCGGGCCGCCGTCGCAGCCATGGCTCGAGCCGGATATCGGCGATGCCCTGCGCGGGTTAAGTGGCACGCGCGACGTTGTCGTGGCGCCGATCGGATTCGTCTCCGATCACATGGAAGTCGTTTACGATCTCGATACTGTCGCCCGCGGCATCTGCCAGCAGCTGGGCATCCACATGGTGCGCGCCGGCACGGTGGGGACGCATCCGGCGTTTATCAGCATGATTCGCGAGTTAGTGCTGGAGCGGGTGGAGCATGCGCCGCCGCGCGCCCTGGGCACGCTAGGCTTGAGTCCAGACGCGTGCGCAATGGACTGCTGTCCTAGTGGGGCAGGTCCCCGATGTTCAATGCCAGGACATACTTGACACTTTAGGACAGGACATCCCTGACCCTTTGCAGAGAGGGCAACAGGATGCCATGGCGAGAGTCGAGTGTGATCGAAGAGCGATTGCGGTTCGTGGTG
>JACPNO010000055.1:16241-44562 GCA_016185465.1 Candidatus Solibacter usitatus | reverse complement strand
TTGGGAAAAAATGCTGCATACTCGATTCAAGCGGAAGTCTCCGATCCTTAAGATTGGTTCTTGTCAGGGAACCCAATCCCAAGTATCCGACTTCCGCCCCCAATCTAATTTGGACAAGTGTGGTTTGAAACCCGCCCCTACACGGAAGTTCACGCGACAGGCGGAATCATCGCGTCCGAAATAGGTGTTGTGATCGAAAACTCGATGTAGGGGCGGGTTTCAAACCCGCCCGCGCTACCCTTCGCTTTTCCGCTTCTTTTCCAGCGCGGCCATCAAGCGGGTGTGAATTTCAGGTGGAATCGTACAAACATCCATGCCTTTGTAGACCTTGATGGTTTTCTTGGTGGTATCGCAAATCACCCAGCAATTGGGGCAATCGCTCAGATGCTGTTCCAGCTTCGCGCGCAGCTGCGCGTCGATCTTGTCGTCGAGGTAATCGGTCAGCTCCTCGAAAAATTGTTTACAGGTAAGCAAAGGCGTCGTCCCCCTTGCGTTTGAAGTAGCGCGTCAACTTGTCGCGAAGCTGCAGGCGCGCGCGCAGCAGGCGGCTCTTGACGGCGGGTATCGAAAGATTTAAGGCCTCTGCCGTTTCCTCGGTCGAAAGCTCATCGACGTCGCGCAGCACGAACACTGCCCGATAAATCGGCGGCAGGCCTTCGACGGCGGTGTTCAGGATAGACGTCATTTCCTCGCGGGAGAACTGCTGCTCGGGATTTTCCTCCCAGCCGGCAATTTCGCGCGCTACCGTATCTTCGCCTGTGTCGATTTCCTCGTCGATCGAAACCGTCCGGTCGGATTTGCGCTTGCGCAGCTTCATGAGCGCCTGATTTACGGCGATGCGCACGATCCACGTGTAGAATCGCGCGGCGCCTTGAAACTGGTCCAAATGCTCGTAGGCTTTAAGAAACGTCTCTTGCAGGACGTCTTCGGCGTCTTCGCGGTTTTGGGTGATGTGCTGCGCCAGGCGGAAGATCTTGCCTTCGTAACGCTCCACCAGGCTGGAGAACGCCGCCGCGTTGCCGGTGCGCGCCTGAGCGACTAGCGCTGCCTCGTCGTCGATACTGGTGGAACTGCTGCTGACGGACATGATGGGCGTTTCCGCTTCTTTCATCATATCGCGAGCGGGCGCTCCCTCCGGAACCCGTGTGATACGCTGAGAGTTCCCTCTATGAGTAGCATCACCATCACTCTGCCCGACGGCAGCAGCCAGCCGGTCGCCGCCGGCACCAGGCCCGCCGACATCGCGCGGTCCATTAGCCCGCGCCTGGCCGATGCGGCCATCGTGGCCAAGGTCAATGGCCAACTGTACGACCTCAAGCGGCCGATTGAGCAGGACGCGAGCGTGCAGATTCTCACCGCGAAAGATCCGGCCGCGCTCGAAGTGTACCGGCATTCGACCGCCCATCTGCTGGCGGCCGCCGTGCTGGAGCTGTTCCCGGAAACCAAGCTGGGCATAGGTCCGCCCATTGAGAACGGGTTTTATTACGATTTCGAGCGTGCGACCCCCTTCACCCCGGAAGATTTGGAGAAAATCGAGGCCAAGATGCGGGAGCTCCAGGCCAAAGATTTGCCCTTCGATAGAGTGATGACTCCCAAAGCGGAAGGACTCAAAAAGTACGGCGCTTTGGGCGAAAAAATGAAATGCGAGCTGATCGAAGAGAAGGCCGACGACATATTTTCCGAATATACGCTGGGCCCGAAATTCACCGATTTCTGCCGCGGCCCGCACGTGCCTTCCACCTCGTATTTAAAGGCGTTTAAGCTGCTCTCCATCGCCGGAGCCTACTGGAAAGGCGATGAAAAGAACCACCAGATGCAGCGCATCTATGGCACTGCGTTCTTCAGCAAGAAGGATCTGGACGAATACCTGAACAAGCTGGAAGAAGCCAAGAAGCGCGACCATCGCAAGCTGGGCAAAGAGCTGGATCTGTTCAGCATTCAGGACCTGGCCGGGCCGGGCCTGATTTTCTTCCATCCCAAAGGCGGCACGGTCCGCAAGATCATTGAGGACTGGATGCGCGACCAGTACATCGCCCGCGGCTACTCGCTGGTGTACACGCCGCACGTGGCCCGCTCCGACCTTTGGAAAACTTCCGGCCACTACAATTTCTACGCCGAAAACATGTTCAAGCGCATGGAGCTGGACGACGCCGAATACCAGCTCAAGCCCATGAACTGCCCGTTTCACATTCTGATTTACCGCGATCGCCCGCACAGTTATCGCGAGCTGCCGGTGCGCCTGGGCGAGCTGGGAACGGTGTATCGCTACGAGCGCTCCGGCGTGATGCACGGCCTGTTGCGCGTGCGCGGCTTCACTCAGGACGATGCGCATATTTTCTGCACTCCCGAGCAGATCGAAGACGAGATCGTAAACTGTTTGCAGTTTGCCGTGGACACGCTGCAGACGTTTGGATTTTCCAGCTACGAAGCTGAGCTTTCCACCTGGGATAAGGGCGCGAGCGGCAAATACGATGGCTCTCCCGACCAATGGGCGCTGGCCGAAGGCGCGCTCGCCAAGGCTGCCGCGCGGCTGAATCTGAAAATCAAGACCATGCCGGACGAAGCGGCGTTTTACGGTCCGAAAATCGACATGAAGCTAGTGGACGCCATCGGCCGCTTGTGGCAGCTCTCCACCATTCAATTCGATTTCACTCTGCCGCGCCGCTTCGGTCTGGAATATATCGCTGAAGACGGCAAAGCTCACCAGCCGCTGATGGTGCATCGCGCGCTCTACGGTTCGCTCGAGCGATTTTTCGGAATTTTGCTAGAGCATTACGCCGGTGCTTTCCCGGTGTGGCTTGCGCCCGTGCAAGCGATCGTGCTGCCGATTACCGACCGCCAGTTGGACTACGCCCGGCAAGTGAAAGAGCGGCTAGTCGCGGCCGGGGTGCGCGCGCAGCTTGACGATCGCAGCGAGAAAGTGAATCTCAAAATTCGCGACGCCCAGCTGCAAAAAGTTCCCTACATGTTGGTTGTGGGGGACCGAGAAGCCCAGAGCGGGCAGGTGGCCGTGCGCCACCGCAAACGCGGCGACTTGGGCGCCAAGCCGGTTGAGGAATTTGTTGCCGACGTGCAGAAATTGATCGAAACCAAAGATCTTTCCGAGTGACACCAGGCTACGCAACTCCCGCAGGCACCGCCGGCTTCGCCGACCGCTTTCCGGCGCATTTTTACCGCACGTTCGACGACCTCACGTTGTCTACGCTGGGCTTGGGAACGTATCTGGGGAATGCGGATGAGGCGACGGATCGCGCTTACGAACAGGCGATCGAAGCGGCCGTGCGCGGCGGCGTCAATTTGCTGGACGCGGCCATTAATTATCGCAATCAGCATTCGGAGCGATCGATCGGCGCGGCATTGGCCCTTTTCCAGCGCGAACAAATATTCGTCTGCACGAAGGCCGGCTTCTTGACGCCGGACGCGGTGCCGTCGTTCCTAAAACCCGCCGACATCGTGGGCGGCATGCATTCGATGACGCCCGAATTCCTGGCGGATCAAATCGACCGCAGCCGCGCCAACCTGGGCCTCGAAACCATCGATGTGTTCTATCTGCACAATCCGGAAACGCAACTAGGTTTCGTCCCGCGCAGCGAATTTGACGCCAGCATCCGCCGGGCTTTCGTAGAGCTCGAAGCGTCTGTCACCGCGGGCAAGATCCGGTACTACGGCACCGCCACGTGGAACGGTTATCGCGTGAAGCCAGATGCCGCCGATGCGCTCCACCTCACGCGCCTCATCGAGATTGCGCGGGACGTCGCCGGCGACAGCCATCATTTCCGTTTCATCCAGCTGCCGTTCAATCTCGGCATGGTGGAGGCGTTGGTTCAAGGCGGCGGCCTTCTTGAAACAGCCGAGCGCGCCGGTATCTCCGTAATAGCCAGCGCTTCATTGCTACAAGGGCGTCTGGCGTCCAATCTGCCGGAGGTTCTGGCGGAAAAAATCCCGAGCCTCGCAACCGATGCCCAGCGCGCCATTCAATTCACCCGCTCGACGCCCGGAATCACCACCGCGCTGGTAGGCATGAGCAAGGCCGTGCACGTGGCCGAGAATCTGGGTGTGCAAGCCGTCGCGCCGCTCGCTCGCGAAGCGTATGACGCAATCTTCCAGCCTGCCTGATGCTCCGGCCGCGTCGATTGAAACCAGCGGCGGCTTAGCGCATCTCGACGCCGCGCTGGCAGCTCTCCCCAATGCGCCCGCCGTTTTTCTGCTGTGGCCCAAGGAAGGCGAGCCGTATCTGGCCAAGACCGCCCTGCTGCGCCGCCGCCTCACGCGCCTGCTGGCCGAGCGCACGCAGCCGTCGCGCTTCCTGAATCTCCGCCACACCGCGGCCCGGATTGATTATTGGCTAAGCGGCTCATCGCTAGAATCCACGGTTCTCATGTGGGAGCTGGCCCGCAAGCATTTCCCCAAGACGTATCTCGAACTGCTGCACCTGCGCATGCCGCCGTATTTGAAGGTCATTCTCACCAATGAGTTTCCGCGCAGCCAGATCACCACCCACTTGGGACGTGCGGCAGCTCGCTATTTCGGACCCTTCCGCTCGCGCGCTTCGGCGGAAAAGTTCGAATCGCAATTTCTGGATCTGTTTCAGATGCGCCGCTGCCAGGAAGATCTGGTCACCTCTCCCACGCACCCCGGCTGCATTTACGGCGAGATGAGCATGTGCCTGCGCCCCTGCCAGCAGGCCGTGGGAGTGGAAGAGTACGCCCACGAAGTCAGCCGCGTGGTAGATTTTCTGGACACCAACGGCCGCTCCCTGCTCGATCCGACTCTGGCCGCGCGCGACCGTCTGAGCCAGGAAATGCAATTCGAAGACGCGGCTCGCGAGCACAAGCGCATGGAAAAAATTCAGGAAGTTCTCAAGCTCGCCGACGATCTGGCGCGCGATCTCGACCATCTGCACGGCGTGGCTGTCACGCGCTCCGCCGCGCCCAACGCGGTTGAGCTGTGGTTTGTGCAAAGCGGCTGCTCGCTCGGCGCGGCACGCGTGACGTTCGAAGTGGTGGAAGGCAAGCCGGTGCCGCTCGATCAGGTAATGCGCGAAACGGCCGCGTCGCGCGTCCTCGCGCCGCAAAGCAGGCGCGAGCGCCAGGAATTTCTAGCGATTCTGACGCGCTGGTATTACTCAAGCTGGCGGGACGGCGAGTGGCTGGATTTCGAGAATTTCGAGCACATTCCGTACCGCAAGCTGGTGCATGCAGTGTCGCGCGTGGCGCGTGCGGTGTAGTCGCTCATCAGAATTTTCCAAGCTCGACTGTGACGTGTTTCTCACCAAAAGCCCGTAGCGTTCCGGTGTGAATGATGGATTTTCCATCGAGAACAAGCAGGAGATAATCACCGCCATCCAATCCTGCAATTAAAAACTTTCCGTTCCGGCTGACAGGCGCTTCTGAACCTCCGGAGCCAATTGCGGGAACAACTTTTACCCAAAGTTCACGAGCGCTTGGCGCGGGCTGGATCGAGCCATCAATTTGGGCAAAACCGGCACACTCCATTGAAACGCTGAGCTGCGCGCGCAGTGTGAAGTTTGGCTGATCAAGAATCAGCTCGCGTTCGTTACTCCGGAAACCCGGCGCCGAAATGCGCACCTTGTAGAATCCGTAGGGTATGCCACTAGTCTTGGCCCCGTGGAACTTGGAGTTGAGACTTTTTCCGGATCCAACTTCGATCAGGTCAATCGCCATATTTGAGAGGCGCTCTCCAGTTGTAGCGAACGCCTGGACCTCGATTTGGCCGAATTGCCGCGGTCCAACTTGTAACACTCGCCACTGCAAAGCAGAGCAGCCGACAGAATCAGAAAAAACTTTGCCCGCATACCTGGAGAATAACTCTTCCAGGAGCGTCTAGCTCCGCATTCGCAGCAGCAAATACATCCCCGCCAGGCCAAACATGACATCCGGCGACCAGGCCGCTATGGCCGGCGGCAACTGGTTCACATTGCCGATCTGCTCGAACAATTGCCCCACGCCGATGTACGTCATGCCGATCGCAATGCCCACGCCGATGGCCGCCATGGCGCCGCGATTGCCCACCAAAAAACCGAACGGAATCGAGATCATGGCCATGATGAGCGCGAACACCGGCACGGAAAATTTCTTGTGCAGTTGGACGCGCAGGCGCACCGTATCGAAACCGCTTTGCTGCAGGTCGCGAATGTAGGTGCCCAGGTCCAGGAAATTCATCTGCTTGTCCTGAATGAATTCCTTCAGGAAGTAGCTGGGCGGCTCGTCCAGGCCGGCAAACGTCTTCACAGGAAATCGTTCGAAGCGGCTGTCGAGGATGCCGCGGATCTCGTGCACCCAGCCATTCTGGAAAATCCAGGTGCCCATGGAGGGCTGCCACTCGGCGCGATCGGCGTAAATCTCGCTGCGCAGGTCGAAGGTCTTCGGATCGAGCTCGTAGACACTGACGCCGGCCATCACGTCGTGATTGGTATCGAAATACTTGTAGTAATAAATGTGGGTATGGTCTTTGCCGAAAATCCATTTCCGGTCGGGACGCAGATAGGTTTGCACCGGGCGGCCTTTGATCTCGTTGCGGATGGCGTCCTGAATCCGGTTGGCTTCCGGAACGTAATAGTGATCGAAAGCAAATAATCCGGCGCTCAGAATCACGCTCATGGCTAGCACCGGCGCCGCCAGCCGCCGCAGACTCACGCCGCAGGCTTTGAATGCCGTCACTTCGTTGTGCTTGGTGAGTACGCCGAACGTGACCAGCACCGCCACCAGCACGCTCATCGGAAGCGTGTCGTAGATCAGCTTAGGCGCCAGGTACGCCAGGTAGGTGAACACGCGCCCCATGGCAATCTTGTTGCGCACGATATCGCTGAGTAGCTCGAAAAACGTATAAATCTGGATCATTAAGACAAAGCTGGCCAGCATCAGCACGAAATAAAACAGGAAGTTGGACAACACATAGGTGTCCATCACCTGAGGCGCTAGCCAAAAAGAGCGCGCCGGACTGCTCTCGGCGGGGTCGGATCCTTCGGCAGCACCCCGCGCTCCAAACCGCGGGCGCAGACGCTGAGCGGCCGCTGTAAACCAGGAGCGCAGCGTACCCAACAGGTCGCGCTCGCCGGGACGCTCCATGCGAAGCATCAGGATCAGCCCGGCGATTCCGAACGCGGCATTGGGAGTCCACACCGCGGCGATCACCGGCAAAGCGCGCTGCTTGGCCAAGCCGATTAAGGCGATGCTGACCATCCAATAACAAAAGAACGCCAGGAAGATTGCCGTCACGTACGCTGCCGACTTACCTCCGGTGCGCGAGGAAACACCGAGGGGAATTCCGACCAGCGACAACATGATGCAGGCCAGCGGGAGCGCGAACCGGCGTTGGAACTCGATGCGCGCCTCCACCACTTCCTGGCCGCCTTTGGTGTAGCCGGCCAACTCGCGCGTGGGCATTTCTTCAAATGCCGTGTGGGCATGGACCTCGGGAGCCGGCGACGCGGCCAGCGCCTGGTCGCCCTTGGGATAGGTGGCATCCTGCGCTTTGCCGTCGGTAGTTACCTCGTGGACGCTGGCATCGGTGAGCGAAAGCTGAATGCGGTTGTGCGCCGCGTCGGGAACGGCGATGGCTTCGCGCGCGACGGTAATGCGCGGACCTTGCGCCTGGTCGCGCAGGCCGATGTTGCGCTGATCGGGCGGCGTGAGATCGGCCAGAAAAACGTTGCGCCAAACCACCACCGGGCCGGTCCGTACATCGCCGACATACAGAATGGAATTGGGGAACTGCTCATCGAAAACGCGCGGTTGAATTTCGGCGGTCAACTGCTCGGCGGCCAGTTTGTTCAGAATGGCCAGGCTCTGGGTAATCGAGATCGGCGTCATCCACAGCGAGGAGGCGCCGGTTAGCAGCGTCGCGAGAAAAGCAAAGGTCAGCACCGGAGCGATCACCACGCGGCTGGGCACGCCGGCGGCGCGCATGGCCGTGATCTCGCCATCGGTCGACATGCGTCCTAAGCCGATCAGGATTCCGACCAGCACGCCGAATGGCACCGTGAACGGCAGCACGCGAGGCAGGGCCAGCGCGAACAGCCAGGCAATGGTTGCGGGCTGCGCCGAGCTGCGAATGAGCAGCTCGAACAGCCGGCCCACTCCCTGCTGCTGCAGGAAAATTACAAACGTCGCCAGGGTGCCGCCCAACATGGCGCTCGAGACGATTTCGCGAAAAACGTACCGGCTGAGTAATCGCATCGCGTTTCGACTATTTTGACTGGAAGCCGGGTGCCGGGGCTACCGGCGGCCTGGGAAACTCCTCTTCGGTTCGCACCAGCTCCAGATCGTCCACCAGCAGCGAGGGAGCGATCACCGAGCTTTCGGCCGCGTAGTTGCCGGCGCCGAGCAGGGCGAATGGCGCTCCATTCTCCAAAAACTCGAAAACCGTGTTTTCATCGGAAGCGCCCACGATGTCCTTGAGAGAGCGCGCGTTCATTCCCTTGAAATGCAGACCCCGGACCAGCTCTTCGCGCCCGTCCGGATACAAACGGTAGACCAACACCGGCAGACTGACCGGACGGCCGCCGCCACTTTGGCCGGCGATGATGCGGCGGGCCTCATCGACGGAGGCAGACGACGGAAAATCCATTTTACGAACGATGATTCCGTAAGGCTTGCTGCGGGCCTTGCAGAGATCCATCATCTTCTTCTTCAGTTTGGGCAGCGGCGTGGTCTTCTTAGCCCGCACAATCAGATTGCTGGCTGCCGCCGCTTCAGTTCCGAAATTGGCGGGAAGGCGCGCGCGGCCATTCGATCCGCTATAACCGCGCATGGGGAGGCGGGTAAGTAAATAATTTTTCAGAATGCCCTTTTCGACCAGGGTGAGCGGCTTGGGCGCGACCCCTTCCTCATCCACGCGATAGTGGCCGATCAGTGGTCGCCCGTGCCACTCGGTTTGCGCCGGGTCGTCAATCACGTCCAGCCATTCGGGAAGAATGCGCGCGCCCTGCCGCCCTTCGAGCTCAGCCGATGCAAAAGCGCCGGGGCGTCCAGGCTCGGTCACCGGCTTGCGGGTAAGCGCCAGATTTCTTCCGATCAGCTCGCTCACAATTTGAGGGCCGGCCGCCCCTTCAAACAGAACCGGCCCGCTGTAGGATTCCCCGACCGGCGCTTTCGTCAGAGCGGACACGTTTTCGCCCAGACGCAGGATCTCGCGCGTCATTTCGCTGTCTTTCGGCATCCGGCCGGGGTCTAGCGAAAGAAAGGCCACCGTATCGCGTACCCGCATGCCGTCCGCGGCGAGGCCCGCGGCGCGCGCGCGCAATTGAATGAACCCTTCGGGCAGCCGCACTTCGGTCTCTTCCGATGTCACCAGGTAGCGGATGTTGCGGTTGGCCGAATATTCCACGCTGGAACTGGCGATCTCCGGGTAGCGTGCAAACTCGAGCGACAGCGATCGCACCCTCGCCAGCCACGGGGCTTCGTCGAAAGGCGTCCGGACAACATCCTGGATCAGCCGGTTGGGCTCAGCCCTGGCGAAATCGGCCAGCGGCGAATCACTAGCCGACAGATTTTTCAGAGCCGAGCGTTTACGGGAAATGGCGTCGACGGCCGCCTTGAACGTCTGGTCCGTGGACAACCACAAGAAGCGCCGCAGCAGCAGGTAATCGTCATCCTGGGGGAACCGTTCGACGTCGTAACGGCTGCCGGGGATGAAGCCGCTTCCGATGTAGTTGGTGTTATCGAAATCGTAATTGCCCACGCGCACCTGAACCCGCGGGATTCGCAAGCGGGTGTGGTTGGCCCCGACTAATGCGCCCAGGGTTGCCGAGGCGGAGAAGAAGTCCCCGTCGCCGATCTCGTAGGAAATAAAATACGGCGCGTCCAGATTTTGCAGGCGCAGCCCCAGAGAACGATGGAGCTCGTCACGCATGGCGCGCAGGATGACGTCGGAATCCGCCTTTTGCGCCAGGGCGGTTGCCGCAAATATGGCGGCGGCTAGACCGAGGCGTGACGGCCAGCGCTTCATCGGCCGGCTCCGGAATCGGTGGGAGGCGGCATGAGCGGCGGCCGGTCCTGCGATTTATCCCGCTTCTCGATTTCGATTTCGGAAAGCAGGATGGCCGGAGCCACCGCCGAGACCGGCACGCTACCGGATTCGGCGCCGCAGTATCCGTTAAAGACCTCGAGCCGGTCCGAAGTTGCCAGGATTCTGGCGAAACTCGCCAGCGGCGTTCCCACGATATCGGCGCCGCGCACCAATTCATCCGGCCGGCCGTCGGCATAGACCCGGTACACCACCAGCGGCAGGACCTTGAACGCTTGCAGGCCGGCGCGGGAGGTGGTCGTGAAGCCCCCGGTCACTTCGCGGAAATAGAGACCGTACGGCTTGTTTTGCCGCTTGATTTCGTCGATAAGCATTTCCCGCAGACGCGCATCGGTGACGGTTTTCGACGATTCCACCAGCAAATTGGACTGCCGTGAAACTACTTCCAGGCCGGGCTGGCGCCGCCCATGGCCGTTCGAATGATCGAAGCCCTTGATGGGCGAGCGCGACATCAGGAAAGTTTTCAGCACACCGTTTTCGACCGCCGCAATGCGCTTGCCCGGCATGCCCTCGTCGTCGTAAGTGAACCAGCCGTTCAGGTCGATGTCGCCGGCCTTTCGGCGGGTGGGATCGAAAATCACGGAGAGAAACTCCGGCAGCACAGGGCTGCCTACGCTGCGCGTGAACGTCTGCCCTTCGGCTTCGTCTTTCTGGCGATGCCCTTCAATGCGATGGCCGAAAATTTCGTGGAAGAATACGCCGGCGGCGCGTCCGGAGAAAATCGCCGGACCAAGAAATGGCTCGACCACCGGCGCTTCGAGCAGCCCTTCCATATCTTTGGCCACTTGCTCGAGCGCGGCCTGCAGCACGTCGTCGGCGGGCAGCGAAGCCGCGTCCAGCGCGTCGAAACTGGCGGCAGTGGTGAGATTCATGCCATCGGCGGCGCGCCCGTGAGCCACGATCATCACCCGCGCGAAGCCCCGTCCGTGTTCAACCCGGGCGCCTTCGGTGTTGACGAAATAGCGGCTCTCGCGCTGAGCGGCTACGGTTACCGACGAAGTCAAAATGGCGGTATGGGCTTTGAAAGCCAGGGATAACTGGCGCGCGCGCCGGGTCCAGCCGGCGGCATCGAAGCGCAGCGGCGGCGGCAATTCGGAGTGAACGGACGGCTGCTCCTGGGAGAAATCGTCCGACGGATCCTCGGCGGCGACGTTGACCTGCGTGTTGGTGCGTATCTTGATGAGGCGCTCGGCCGCCGCGCGGTAGGCGCGATCGGTCTCGAGCCACATGCGCCGTTGGATGGCGGCAGCGTTGTCTTCGAGCGCAATCGAAACACCGGATGTGAATTGGGCGCGCTCGCCGCGGACGCGATGATAGTTGTCCAGCTTGGGGCTGCCGACGCGGACGGAGGTGTCGAGCACGCGGCTCTTTCCGCTGCCGCTCGAAGTAATTGCGCCTAATGTGGCGACGATCTGGTTGGACTCGTTTTCGGTAATTTCGTAAGCCAGGAAATACGGCGCCGGCTCGGTCTTTTCCTTGAGGATGCGAAAGTTGCGTTCCAACTCGTCACTGGCGATTGCCATCAAAGAGGATTGACCGGGCGAAACCGCGCCGGCCAGCCAGAAAAAGACGAGAGCCCGAAGCAACACCTTCACTCTGCCCAAGATAACACGCGCAACCCGTGCGTCTGACTCCTGTGGGTGAGCCGGACATTAACACTGGATGAAGCCCGTAACTTCCGAATCTCCGGCCGCGTTTTTACCAGTGGTAGGAGGAAAGACCATGAAAACCAAGCTGCTGGCTATTCTGTTTTTGGCGGGAAGTTCGCTGTTCGCCGCACCGCGCGTGGTGGTAGGAATTGGGTTTGCACCGCCGCCTCCGCCGGTAGTCGCGTACGCGCCTCCCTACCCAGGACCGGGTTACACCTGGGTGAGCGGCTACTGGTATCCGTCCGGGCCGCGCTATGCGTGGCGCGCCGGCTACTGGGTGAGGCCGCCGTATATCGGGGCGCGCTGGATTGCGCCGCGCTACCACGGACGGCGCTATTATCACGGCTACTGGCGCCGGTAGATGGCTTTTCTTACGCGGGCATCATGGGCGAATAGTAGCCTTTTTCCTTGAGCCCGGAAAGCGCCAGGCCGTAGCGGCCGCGCACGCCGGTTTTTTCGAAGATGTGCTTGAGGTGAATCTTCACGGTGCCGGGGCAGATGCCGAGGGTTCGGGCGATCTCCTTGTTCTTGAGACCTTCCTCCACCAGCTCCGCCACCTGCCGTTCACGCTGGGTAAGGCCGGAACGCCAGCCGCTCTGGGAGCGGTCCTCCGGTGGGCGGAGCATGTCTTCGATCCAGCTCTCACCTGAGGCGACGCCGCGGACGCAGGCCAGCAGGTTATTCAGGCTGGCGGTCTTCCGCACGATTCCGTGCGCCCCGGCCTGCACGGCGCGCAAGGCTTCGGCCTCGCTCATCGAATAGCCCCACACAATGGCGCGCGTCTCGCGGTTGGCGCCACGCAGGTTGGTGACCCAATCGACCACCGGCTGCAGCCCGAAGCCTTTGTCCACGATGAGGACTCCAGGCGCGCGATTACGCACCAAGTCCATTCCCGTCATCAGTGAACTGGCTTCCCCAATGCATTCAAAATCAGGCTGTTCGGCGAGGAGCGCCCGCAAGCCGCGAATCGTGATCGGTTGCATGTCACAGATCGCTACGGTTTTCCGTGCTTCAGTAAGGCTCATAGGTTGGACATTCCCCGCTTTTCAGGGCTCGAACTAAGTGATTGACCCGTCAATGACTTGTCATAGAGCGGCCTTATCTGTCTAGTTGTTCCACGGCCGCCGGACTCTCAAACTTTTGTCGCGAAATGCCGATACAAGACTTGTACTGCGAGGATGCCGGATCAAACTTCATCGGACGGAGGCGAGTTCAGGCCGCTGGTATTCTGTCCGGAAAGAGCGCTATTTGCCCACCTGACGGTGCTTTGGAAGGGGATCGCCGCCGGTGAAGCGCTAGAGTGTCACCCCTATGTGAGCCAGGAGGAGGCCCTCGAATTGGTCGGCAAGAGCACCCCCACCATGTGTTTTCTGGATGTGGGGACCAACCGGCAGGAAGCACTGCAACTGCTGCGGACCCTGCGCAAGGCTTCGGTTCCGGTAGTCGCGCTCCATACCAGCAACGATCCCGAGCTTATTCTCAGTTGTTTGCGCGAAGGAGCCGGTGAGTTCCTTTGTCTGCCCACCGGGACCGAACAGTTTCACGAAGCGATTCAGCGGATAACCCGGCGGGCGCGCGCCCAAAATGGCCGGGGCGAGGTGCTGTGTCTCATGCCCGGCAAGGGCGCTTGCGGCGCCACCACGATCGCCTGCAACCTGGCCTTTCAACTGCAAGCGATTACGGGTGAAAAGGTGCTTCTGGCGGATCTCGATCCGCTCACCGGCACCATCGCATTCCTGCTAAAAATCAGCAGCGAATATAGCTTTGTGCAAGCCCTGGCCAACTCCAGCCGCATGGATGACGACCTTTGGAAAGGGCTGGTGGTCAACTGCCGCAATCTGGACGTGCTGCTGTCGCCCGAAAGCCCCATGGACATCGTGCAGGACGAGCAGGATTTGGCCGCGCTGCTGCAGTACTGGCGGCAAATGTATGCCTTCGTGCTGCTGGACGTCGCCACACCCTACAGCGATTGGGGCCTGGCCCTGGCGCGTTTGTGCGATTCGCTGATGATGGTTACCACCAATGAGCTGCCCGCCGTCCTGGCCACCCAAAATGTCCTGGCGTTTCTCGACCGCAACGGCGTGCATCGCGGCAAAGTGAAACCCATCGTGAATCGCTACAACGCCGACCTCGGTCTGGATCAGGAGGCGATCGAGGCGGCCTTGGACCTATCGGTGTTTCATGTGCTGCCCAGCGACTACGTGTGCATTCAGAAAGCTTTGCTGGACGGGCACAGTATTCCCAGCAACACCAGAGTGGGCAAGAGCATCACCGAACTCGCCGAGCGCCTGGCGGGACGCACGCCGGCGGCGCCGCGCAAACCGTCGCTGCTGAGCGGGCTGTTCTCCAGGTTTTAGACGTCGTAAAGCGCGCTTGCTATCATGTTCGCGTGCCGGAACCGCTCTTCACGGACACCTTGCATTTCGCCGGCGAGCAATTGCGCGCCCTGATCAAACGCCATCCGGATTTCTATCCGATGTACACCGCCGGCGGAAAATGGAAACACACGGGCGAAGCCTGGACGCACTGGTGCGATGGCTTTCTGCCGGGCATGATGTGGATCCTGGCCGGGCGCGATCGCGGGTGGGTCGAGCCGGCCGTCCGCTACTCCAAACCCCTCGAGCCGCGGCAGCACGACCGCAATGTTCATGACCTCGGCTTCATTTTCATGTCGACCTACCGCCGCTGGCTCGAGCTTACCGGCGAGCCCGCGCTTAATGACGTGCTGATCCAGGCCGGGCGAACCATGGCGCTGCGCTTCCGTGAGAAAGGCGAATATCTGCGCTCGTTCATGGCCGAGGATTCGCTGTTCATCGACATCATGATGAATGCCGGAATCATTTTTTACGCCGCGCGCGAGACGGGCGACGCGGCGCTGCGCGATGTGGCTCTGCGCCATAGCCTGACCACGCGCCGCGTGCTGGTGCGGGGCGATGGCTCGACATCCCACGAAGGCATTTTCGATACCGCAACCGGCGAGTTTCTCAAACAGACCACGCAGCAGGGCTATCGCGGCGATTCCTGCTGGTCGCGCGGCCTGGCGTGGGCCATCTACGGATTCGGCACGTGCTACGAATACACGGGCGACGGCCGATTTCTCGCCACTGCCGAAGCCTGCGCGCGCTACTACATCGAGCACACCGGCGAGGGCGGCGTTCCACCGTGGGATTTCGATGCGCCCGCGGAATCGCGTAAGCTGCTCGACACCTCGGCGGCGGCGATTGCCGCGTCCGGGCTGCTGCAATTAGCGCGGCTCGCTCAGAATCCGCTTTACGACACGGTGGCGCGCCGCACGCTGTCCACGCTCTGCCAAAACCATACCGCGGCCGGCGATGCCGCCTGGGAAGGCATTCTGAAGGGCGGCGTCTATCATCTGCACAAGAATCTCGGGGTTAACGAGAGCGTGATGTGGGGCGAGTACTTCTTCGTGGAAGCGCTCGACCGGGCGCTCGGAAAATAATCAACTACAAAACCAAAACGTTTCTCGCTGAGGCGCGGAGGACGCAGAGAAAACCTTAAGAAATAATTAGGTCTTGGTTGTTCTCCGCGTACTCTGCGTCTCTGCGAGAAATGTGTTGGTTTTCAATCCCGATTCGACACCACAATTCGTTCCGGCGCATTGGGATCGTCGTGTAGTTTGCTGCTGGCGAAACCGGCGTTGCGGAACATTTTTTCCAGCTCCGCGAAGGTGTAGGCGTCGCCGCCCGCGGTTCCCGCGAGCATCACCAGACTGAAGGCTGCCGCCGTGGGAGGGGAAACGCGGTCGTCATTGGGAACAAATTCCAGCGTAATGGCGCGGCCCCCGGGGGCAAGCGCGGCGTGGACCTTGCGCAGCAACTTCTCGTTTGTAGGCACATCGAAATGGTGGAGAAAATTGGTGAGCAGCACCACGTCGTAGCCGGTGCCGAAATCGGCGTCGAATGCGCTGCCCTCGATGGTGCGATAGCGGCTGGTAACGCCGGCGCGCTGCGCATTCTCTTTCGCTACCGCGAGCACCGCTTTCCAATCCAGTGCTACGATTTCAGCGTTGGGATTCATCTTGGCGATGGTGATACCGAAAATGCCGTGGCCGGCGGCGATATCCAGCACTTTGCATTTCTGCCCGCCCGCCACGCCCGCCAGACCGGCAATCCATTGCGCCGGCATGGCCATCATGGCCGCCATGCTGCGCGCGAATTCCACCCAGATCGGATTGTCGGGCGCCACCGTGCCGTGTTCGCTCATTACCGTGCCGCCTTTGCGGACTACCGCGGCAAGATCGTTGTACGCGGCCATCAAACTCGGCTCGGTCAGGAACCCAACGGCGGCGCCCAGGTAGGCGGGCGAACGTTTATCGAGAAAAAGGGCGGAATCGGCCGTCAGCCCGTAATCGCTGCCCTTCTTCGTAAGCAGCCCAAGCACCACCAGGTAGTCGCACAGAATGCGCATGCCGCGCGGGGAGGCTTTGGCGCGCTCAGCCAGCGCCTGGGATGACGTCTTGCCTTCACCAATACCTGTGAAAATCTCCAGTTCAACGGCTGCTTTCAAAGCCGCGGTGCGCTGATAGGAATTGATCGTGTCGAAAAAAAGTCCGGGATTAGGAGCCGTAGCCATAGGGAACCATGATAATGCGGCCGCCGCCTATGGCTCCAGCGCCAGGTTGTAGCTGCTGATGAAATCCACGAAGTCGGAAACGTCGACCATGTCCTGTCCGACGTAGCGGATGGAGTGCGAATCGACGCGCTGGACAATTTTCAGATACGCCAGAACCTCGGCCGGCATATAGTTCTTGAAGCTGATATCGAGCGTGACGGGCGCCTTGACGGCGTAGGGTTTGAAGTCGCCGCGCCGGGCCAGGGCGGCTTTCACTTTTTGCGCGATCCCGGCAATGGAAGCTTCCGGCGTGAGCGAGTTCGCCGAATGGAATCCCAGCGTTTTCTTGGTTTCGAAACCCTCGATATTGCCGACCAGCGACCGCACCTCGGCCACCGCCGCATCGTCGCCGGAAATCATTACTACCGGCACTCCAAAATGTCCCGCGACGGCGGCGTTGAACGCGCCTTCGGTGACCACAGCACCGTTGAGGGCTACGCGCGTCAGCCGGGCGCTGGAAAAGGTGTGCGCCCGCACGCCTTGTAGATTATTGGTGGAGGCATGATAGCCGATGAAAATCACCGCGTCGAACGTGCGGTCAATTCCCGCCATCATGCTCAGGCGGCGAGGAGAGCCGCGAATCAGCCGGACGTCGGGCGGAAACATGTCGATCAGCAGATTTTCCATGTTGCCGTGGGAATCGGCGACCAGGATTTCGGTCGCGCCGGCCTGCTTGGCCGCCTGGACCGCGCTCAACGTTTCCCGGGTCATGAACTCGCGGAATTTCGCGTATTCAAACGAAGCGGGGCCAAGTTGATCGGCGGTTACCACGCCGGCGACCCCTTCCATGTCCACCGAAATGTAGACTTTCAGCTTGCCCAGCTGGGCGGAGGCGGCCACTGCCAGCAGCGGCAAACAAAGCAACCAAAAGACTTTACGCATGGTCATCGATTATAGCCGCAAAAAGAAATTGCGTTCGCCAGGCGTCGCGGTTGCGTACTATTCCAATAGAGTGACCAGCGTGGACGATCTGGCGGTGAATCCGGCGCAGCAAGATCAAGGCGCTTTTGCCGATATGGTGCGCGATCACCAGTCCATGGTTTTCAGCATGGCGTACCACTTTCTGCGCAACCGTTCGCTCGCCGAGGAACTCGCTCAGGATGTGTTCATGGAATTGCATCGCAACCTGGCGGCGATTCAGTCGGCGGCGCACCTGGTCTTCTGGCTGCGGAAAGTGACCGGGCGTCGCTGCATCGATCAAACCCGGCGGCGCAGCTTCCGGCCGATGTTGAAGCTGGACGACGTGCCCGAACCGGCGGCGGTAACCGCCACGCGCGATCCGATGTTGAGCCGGGCGCTCGGAAAACTGGTGGCGTCGCTGCCGGAGACGCCGCGCATGATCGTGATTCTCCGCTACCAGGAGGATTTGGAGCCGGCCGAGATCGCCGAATTGCTGGAGATGCCGGTGTCCACTGTGAAGAGCCATCTGCAGCGGTCGTTGGCAATGTTGCGCGATAAGCTGGCGCGCAGCGTGGGAGAAATCGCTTTATGAGTCATCTTGAGGACGAGCTGAAATCGGCGCTGGGACGTAAGGAAACGGCTGAAGACTTCACGCAGCGAGTGTTGCAGCGAATTGCCGGGCCCGCGCCGCGTTCGTGGTTTGACGAACTCGCCACGCTGCTGCGCCCGCCGCGCCTGCAGTGGGTAGCCGCCAGCCTGGTGATTCTGGTGGTTCCGTTTGCGGCGCTGGAGTACCGGCGTGAGCGGCAGGTCCGGGCGCAAGGCGAGGTGGCGAAGCAGCAATTGATGCTGGCAATGAGAATCGCCGGAGCGGAGCTGTATCACGCGCAGCAGCAGGTGCAGCGAATCAGTCGAATGGAAAATCAATGACCAAGAAAATTTGTCCTCTCATCCTGTTATTCACGGCGCTGGCGGCTGGCCAGGGTTTCGACATCAAACGTCTGGACTGGCTGGCTGCCTCCTCCACCAATACGGTGGATGTCACGCTCGAAGGCCCGCTGCTGCAACTGGCGGCGAAATTCCTCTCGGCGAACGACCCGGAAGAGGCCAAGATCAAGAAACTGGTCGGCGGGTTGAAAGGCATTTACGTCCGCAGCTTCGAATTCGACAAGGAAGGCGCTTACTCGGATTCGGATGTGGCGGCGCTGCGCAATCAACTGCGGGCGCCGGACTGGTCGCGCCTGGTCGGCGTGCGCAGCAAGCGGGACAGCGAGAACGTGGACTTGTTCCTGCGCACCAATCACGAAAGCGGCGGCCTGGCGATCATCGTCGCCAACCCGAGGCAATTGACGGTGGTGCAGATTATGGGCAAGCTCGATCTGGACCAATTGAGCGAGTTGGGCGGAAACCTGGGAATTCCCAAGCTGGACCTGGAGAAAAACAGCAAGCCGCCGGCGAAAAAAGAGCGTGAGGAGTGATCTGGCGTTCGGCGATCGCCGCCGCCGTGTTGTGCGCGTGGAGTGTGTCCGCGGAGTCTCCGACCGCTGACGCCATCATGGCCAAAGTGGCGGAGAATCAGGATCGCGCGCAGGCGGCGCGCGCCGAATTCGTCTACCGGCAGAAAATGCTGATTCGTTTGCAGCGCGGCAACGGCAAGCTGGCGCGCGAAGAAGAGCGGGAATACAGGGTGGTGCCTACCGAGAACGGCATCAAGAAAGAGCTGACCCGCTTTGCCGGAAAATATGAAAACAAGGGCCGTGTGACCGAGTATGACAAGCCGGGTTTCCTGTACCGGGGCACCGATATCGATGGTGAAATTCTGACCGATATGGCCGACGATCTTGCCAATAGCAAGAAAGCGCGCGACGGCATTGCCACCGGGTTCCCGCTTTCCGGAAAAGAGCAGCAGCGCTATGTATTCCACCTGGAAGGCACGGAAAACTACCGCGGCGCAGAGGTCTACAAAATCAATTTCAAACCTAAAAAGACCAGCCTGGTGGATTGCGACGACGACGGCAACTCCTGCTGGTCGGGCGAAGTGCTGGTGGACGCCACGGAATTTCAGCCGGTGGTGATCACGACTTTTCTCGCCAAAAACGTCCCGGTTCTGGTGCAAACTCTGCTGGGCACCAACATCCGGCATCTCGGTTTCAAGCTTACCTATCAAAAGTTCGACCAAGGCCTCTGGTTTCCCGTCACCTACGGCGGGGAATTTGAGGTGAAAGCCGTCTTTTTCTACAAACGCCGTTTTGCCATCGCGCTTACCAACAGCGGCTTTCAGCGTTCCGATGTTTCAAGCCGCGTGCGCTTCGGCGAGCCCGTCAATCCATAGCCCGCCTGTGTTACTCTGAAATTTCCATCGTGCGCCAGATATGCCCGCTCGCGTGAGCGAAGCCATCGTTTTGCAGACCTATCCGTTCAAAGAGTCGGATCTGGTGGTCAGTTTTTTGGCCCGCGACGCCGGGAAATTGCGCGGGATCGCCAAACGCGCGCGGCGGCCGAAAAGCAGCTTCGGCTCGGGGTTGGAGCGGCTTTCGCAAGTCAAGATGTCGTATTTCCAGCGCGAAACGCGGGAGTTGGTCAACCTGGACTCGTGTGATTTGATTCGCTCGCAATTCGCACTTGCGGGAGATTACGAAGCGTCGGTGGCTTTGGATTATTTTGCTGAGATTTCCGAGCAATTGCTGCCGCCTGCGGAGCCGAACGAGCGGCATTTCCGGTTATTGTTGGCGGTGCTCGAGCATTTGCGGTCGAACGCTCCGGGACGTGTGTGGCTGTCGGTCGCGTATTTCAGTTATTGGGCGGTGCAGCTGGCCGGAATTCTGCCGGAGTTGGATGCCTGTCTCGGCTGCGGCACGTGGCTGGCCAATCCGGAAGAGCCGCAGCAGTCATTTTATAGCCGCTTCCGATCGGGATTATTCTGCAGCCAGTGCCGCCGGACCGCGGGCCTGGGAAAGACTGAGGAGTTGACCATTACGTCGAGAAATATTGCCGCGCAGATGCAGCATACGCCGGTGGCGCAGCTTTCGCCCGAAGGCTGGGAGCAGAAAACCGCGGCGGATTTGCGCCGGTTCCTGGTGCGCCAGATCGAGCAGCACATCGAACGAAAACTCATCACCGCCAGCGCGCTGGAAGCCGCGTAATCGATGGATTCCTACCAACAAATTATTTTTAAGCTGAAAAACTATTGGTCCGACCGCGGCTGCATTATTCAGGAGCCGTACGATTTGGAAGTGGGCGCCGGGACCATGTGCCCGGAAACTTTTCTGCGCGTGCTCGGTCCAAAACCATATCGGGTGGCGTACGTGCAGCCCAGCCGGCGGCCTGCCGACGGACGCTATGGCGAGAATCCCAATCGCCTGTACAAGCACATGCAGCTCCAGGTGATCTTGAAGCCATCGCCCGCCGATGTGATCGATCAATACCTGGGGAGTCTCACGGCGCTCGGTATTGACCTGCGCAAGCACGACATCAAATTCGAAGAAGACAATTGGGAGTCGCCGACGCTGGGGGCTTGGGGAATCGGCTGGCAAGTGATGCTGGACGGTCTCGAGATCACGCAGTTCACGTATTTTCAGCAGTGCGGCGGCATCGATCTGGAACTAGTGCCGGCGGAGCTGACCTACGGCCTGGAACGCATCACGGCATTTCTGCAAGTGAAGGACAGCATCTACGACATCAACTGGAGCGCCGACGCCAATTATGCGCAGGTGCGCTTCAACGACGAGCTGCAGAATTCGGTCTACAACTTCGAGATGGCGGACGTCGACACGCTGTGGAAACTTTTCGACCTGCACGAGAAGGAAGCGCGGCGCCTGCTCGATTTGTTTCCGAAATCGAAGGAGAAGGCCCGCTTCCCGCTGCTGCCGGCCTACGAGCACGTATTGAAATGCTCGCACTTGTTTAACACGCTGGATTCGCGCGGGGCGATCAGCGTGACGGAACGCGTGGGAGTGATTGCGCGGGTGCGCAAACTGGCCGTGGGCACGGCGGGCGCGTGGGTGGAGCAGCAGCAATGAGCCTGCGCTTCCTGCTCGAAATCGGCACCGAAGAGATTCCGGATTGGATGATTCCGGGCGCGCTCGAGACTCTTCGGACGCTTTTTGTGGAGCTGATGGGCGGCGAGTTCGGCTCAAGGGTGGACGCCACGCCCAGGCGGTTGGTGCTGCGCGCCGAGGGTCTGGTCGAGCGTCAGGCGGATGCCGTGAAGAAGGTTTCCGGACCCGCGGTGAGCGCGCCGCAAGCCGCCGTCGATGGTTTTGCGCGCAAGCAGGGCGTTACGACGGCCGAGCTCGAGCAAGAAGACGGGCGCTACTGTTTTTCGAAGCGGATACCGGGGCGCGCGACCAAAGATATTCTCGCCGAGGCGCTGCCGGACCTGATTCCGAAAATTCATTTCCCAAAAACGATGTATTGGACCGGGAAAACCGGGCCGCGCTTCATTCGGCCGATTCGCTGGCTGCTGGCGTTGATCGGCGATGAAGTGGTGCCGTTCGAAATCGCGGGCGTGAAATCGGGCAATGTGACGGCGGGGCATCGTGTGCTGGGCTCGGCGCGCATACCGGTCACCATCGAAAATTACGAACATAAGCTGCGCGAGAACAGCGTGATTTTATCGGCTGCTGAGCGGCGGAGCAAAATCCAGAAAGAGATGAATCAGCGCGCCCGGCCGGATGCGGCTTTGCTCGAAACGCTGGTCTACCTCACTGAATATCCAACGGCGATCAACGGCAGCTTCGATCCCGAGTTCTTAAAATTGCCATCCGAAGTACTGGTGACCGTGATGCGCCACCATCAGAAATATTTCTCGGTGGAAAGCGCGGAGGGCAAACTTGCGCCCGAATTTGTCGCGGTCATGAATACCAGCGGCGATCCCGAAGGCCGGGTGCGGCAAGGCAACGAGCGCGTTCTGCGGGCGCGTTTCAATGACGGCCGTTTTTTCTGGGAGACAGACCAAAAGAAAAAGCTCGCCGATCGCGTTGCAGATTTGGCGAATGTCACGTTTCAGGCCAAGCTGGGTTCGTATTTGGCGAAGACGGAGCGCGTGGTGGAGTTGGTGAAACAGCTAGGCGGCGATGCGCACGCCCAGCGCGCCGCGCACCTCTGCAAGGCCGATCTCACCACCGATTTGGTCAAAGAATTCACCGAGCTGCAAGGCGTGGTCGGCGGACTGTACGCGCGTGAGCAAGGCGAACCCGAGCAGGTCTGGCAGGCGATTTACGATCACTACAAGCCGGAAAGCATGGAGGACGCGATTCCGCGCGCGCACTCCGGACAACTGGTTTCGCTGGCCGACAAGCTGGATACGCTGCGCGAGTGTTTCAAAATTGGCATGGCGCCTACCGGTTCGCGCGATCCATTCGCGCTGCGGCGCGCCGCGCAAGGCGTTGTCAAGATTATCGTCGAGGCAAAGGTTCAAATTCCTCTGCTCGACCTGCTCGGCGGCGATGAGGCATTAAAGGCGTTCTTCGAAGACCGCGTTTGTTTTTATTTCCGGGAGGCGCGTGCTTTCCGGTACGACGAAGTGAACGCAGCGATGGCGGCCGGCTGGAGCGATCTGGTGGATTTGGAGAGCCGCCTGCTCCGCGTGCAGCGCATTCGTCCCACGACGGACTTCGAACCCTTGGCGGCGAGCTTCAAGCGCATCAAGAATATCTTGCGCCAGGCGGAATTCCAGGGCGGCGTTGCTTTTGACGCGAAGCTCCTGGAGGACGGCCCTGAAAAAGAACTGCACGAGGCCATCGCCAGAACCGCGGGCCAGCCGCTCGAGAGCGTCATTGCTTCGCTGCGTCCAAAAGTAGATTTATTCTTCGACAAAGTGCTGGTGAACGCGCCGGATCTCGCTGTCCGCCAGAACCGACTTACTTTGCTGCACAATTTACTGCAACAGTTTTCCACGATCGCGGATTTTTCCGAGATCGTTACCAGCTCACAGGAGACAAGATGAAAAAGTACGTGTATTCGTTCGGCGAAGGCATCGCCGACGGCGACGGGAAGATGAAAGAAACGCTGGGAGGCAAGGGCGCAGGGCTTGCCGAGATGAGCCGCGCCAAACTGCCGGTCCCGCCCGGATTCACCATTGCCACCGATGTCTGCAATATTTATTTCCAAAACGGCAACAAGGTTCCCGCCGAAATCGACGCCGAGATGGACAAGGCGCTCGGGTTGCTCGAAAAACGCATGGAGCAAAAATTGGGCGATACCCAGGCGCCGCTGCTGGTCAGCGTGCGCTCCGGCGCGAAATTTTCCATGCCGGGCATGATGGACACCATCCTCAACCTCGGCCTGAACGACAAAACCGCTGCCGCGCTGGAAAACAAAAGCGGCAATCCGCGGTTTGCGCAGGATTGCTACCGGCGGTTCATTCAAATGTTCGGCAACGTGGTGCTGGATATCGAAAAACACGATTTCGATCACTTGTTCGAAGCCCGCAAGAAAAAAGCGCGCGCCAAGTTCGACACCGATCTCACCGCCGAAGATCTGAAAGCCATCATTGTTGAATACAAGAAGTTAGTCCAGAAGAAAACCGGCAAGCCCTTTCCGCAAGACGCCCGCGAACAGCTCACCATGGCGCGCGACGCCGTATTTCGCTCCTGGAATGGCAAGCGCGCCATCCATTACCGGCGGATGAACGGCATTCCCGACGACCTGGGCACGGCGGTGAACGTGCAAGCCATGGTGTTCGGCAATCTCGGCGAAACCTCCGCCACCGGCGTGGGCTTTACGCGCAATCCATCCACCGGCGAGAAAGCTTTTTACGGCGAATTCCTGATCAACGCCCAGGGTGAGGATGTCGTCGCGGGCATTCGCACGCCGCATCCGATTTCGGATCTGGCGAATCTGATGCCCGCGGTTTACAATCAGCTCCGCGAAATCACCGCCAGCCTGGAGCATCATTATCGCGACGTGCAGGATTTCGAATTCACCGTGCAGGATGGCAAGCTTTACATGCTGCAAACGCGCAACGGTAAGCGCACTGGACCGGCTGCCGTGCGCATCGCCGTGGATATGGTGGGCGAAAATCTGATCACCAAGGAAGAGGCCGTGCTGCGCGTCGATCCGCAACAGCTGGATCAACTGCTGCATCCGGTTCTCGATCCGGCGTCGAAAAAAACACTGGCGCTGCTGGCGACCGGGCTCCCGGCTTCCCCCGGCGCGGCTGTGGGCACCATCGTATTCACGGCCGATCGCGCCGTGGAACTGGCCGCAACCAAGCCTGTGATTCTGGTGCGCGCCGAAACCGTGCCCGACGATATTCACGGCATGGAAGTTGCCAAAGGCATTCTGACTTCGCGCGGAGGGATGACCAGCCATGCGGCGGTGGTCGCGCGCGGCATGGGAATTCCCTGCGTGGCGGGAGCGGGCGCAATCGAAGTCAACGATCGCAAAAAAGAAATGACGGTCGCCGTAAAAGGCAAGCCGCTCATCCTGCGCGAAGGCGACTGGCTGTCGCTCGATGGCTCGACCGGCGAGGTTCTGGCGGGACGCGCGAGCACCATCGATGCCGATCCAACCTCCGGTGTTCTGGCATCGTTCATGAGCTGGGCGGATTCGTTCCGCGGCTCATTCGGTGTGCGCGCCAACGCCGATATTCCTCGCGATGCGCAAGCCGCGCGGCGTTTCGGCGCTGAAGGCATCGGCCTGTGCCGCACCGAGCACATGTTCTTCGCCGAGGATCGCATCGCGCACATGCAGGCCATGATTCTGGCGCGCGACGAGAAATCGCGCCGCAAAGCGCTGGCCAAGCTGCTGCCCATGCAGCGCGCCGATTTCGCCGGCTTGTTCAAAGCCATGGACGGATTTCCGGTAGTGATCCGCACGCTCGATCCGCCGCTGCATGAATTTCTGCCCAAGCGCGAAAATCTAATGGTGGACGTTGCGCGCCTCCCCGGCGCCGGCATCAAGCTCAAGAAAGAAATGGCCGAGCGCTACGGCATTTCGCCCGGCAAGCTCAAGGCCGAGCTGCCCAAGCTGCTGCATCGCGTCGAAGAGCTGCATGAATTCAATCCCATGTTGGGGCATCGCGGATGCCGCCTGGGCGTCAGCTATCCGGAGATCACCGAAATTCAGGCGCGCGCCATTTTCGAAGCCGCCGTGCAGGTGGCGCGCAAAGGCGTGAAGGTGATTCCGGAAGTGATGATTCCGCTTATCGGCAGTGTGGAGGAGCTGGAGAATCAGAAGAAAATCGTGGTGCGGGTGGCCGATGAAGTTCTGGCCAAGGCCAAAATGACCGACCTGAAATATCTGGTGGGCACCATGATCGAGATACCGCGCGCCGCGCTCACTGCGGATCTAGTAGCCAAGGAAGCCGAGTTCTTCAGCTTCGGCACCAACGATCTTACCCAGACAACTATGGGACTCTCGCGCGACGACTACACCAGGTTCCAGAAAGACTACGAGAACGCAAAAATTTTCAAAAACGATCCGTTCGCCGTGCTGGATCAGGAAGGCGTTGGCAAGCTGATCCAGATGGCCGTGAAGCTGGGCCGCGCAACGCGCCCCGATCTTGAAATCGGCATCTGCGGCGAACACGGCGGCGAGCCCAGCTCGGTCATGTTCTGCTACCGTACGGGCATGAACTATGTCTCCTGCTCTCCCTACCGCGTGCCCATCGCCCGGCTGGCCGCGGCGCAGGCCGCGATTTCGGGAGACAAATCGGAATCCATGCGAACGGCGTAAGGGGTATTCATGAAACTGCTGGCGTGCGCGGTTCTGTTATTTTCCGCCAGCGCCCCGGCGCAAAACTTCTCCGGAACCGCCGCGCTCGACGAAGCCGTCAACGCAGCCGTCCGCGAGAAGCGCATCCCCGGAGCCGTGCTCCTGGTGGGCCGCCAGGATCAAATCCTGCATCACAAAGCGTACGGGCACCGGGCGCTGATTCCGGCCGCCGAGCCGATGACGCTGGATACGATTTTCGATTGCGCCTCGCTCACCAAAGTCGCCGCCACCACGCCGGCGTTGATGAAACTTTTCGAAGAAGGCAAGCTGCGCATCACCGATCGCGTAACGCAATACCTGCCCGAGTTTCAAGGCGGGTCGAGCGAAATTACGGTTCGGCATCTGTTGACGCACTTCTCAGGCCTGCGTCCGGACCTCGATCTGGAGCCCGCCTGGAGCGGGTATCAGACCGGTATTCAAAAAGCTCTGCTGGACAAGCCTGTCTTTCCGCCGGGGCATCGTTTCGTCTACAGCGACATCAATTTCATTCTGCTGGGAGAAATCGCGCGCCGGTTGAGCGGTGAGCAGCTGCCGGATTACGCACGCCGGATTGTCTACGCCCCGCTTGGAATGCAGAACACGATGTTTCAGCCAGCGCGCGCTCTGCATTCCCGGATCGCGCCTACCGAAGTCGTCGGCGGAGCGCCACTGCGGGGTGTGGTGCACGATCCCACTTCGCGATTCATGGGCGGCGTGGCGGGACATGCCGGCCTGTTCTCGACTGCAGCCGACCTCGCCAAATTCTGCCAGATGATGCTGGCCCAAGGCGCCTGGAGCGGCGCGCGTATCTTCAGCCCGCTCACCGTCGAGAAATTCATCAGCCCGCAAAGCCCGCCCGATCAGCCGATTTTGCGCGGCCTGGGCTGGGATATCGATTCTCCATTTTCCGGAGAACGCGGCGAGCTTTTTCCCATCGGCTCCTACGGGCACACCGGTTTTACCGGAACTTCCATTTGGATCGACCCGGCTTCGCAAACCTACGTGATCCTGATGACCAACGCTGTGCATCCGAAAGTTGGCCCGGCCATCACGTCGCTGCGGGCTCGTGTGGCGACCATCGTGGCGGCGGCGCAAGGTATCACCGCGCCTGGCGTGAGCCTCACCGGGTACAACGAAACGGGAGCGAGGTTGCGGCGCGAAGTGGCGCGCAATGCGCAAGTCGAAACCGGACTGGACGTCTGGGCAGGCGAAGGGTTCAAAGCGCTGGCGGGAAAACGGGTCGGCCTCATCACCAATCATACGGGCATCGATCGCCAGGGCCGGCGCAATGTGGATCGCATGGTGGAAGCCGGCGTCCGCGTCACCGCGCTGTTCTCTCCCGAGCATGGCTGGGCGGGCGTGGAAGACAAACAAGACGTCGCCGACACCGCCGATCCCAAGACCGGCATCAAAGTCTGGAGCCTGCATGATGGCAAGACCCAGCGGCCCACGCCAGAAATGTTGCGCGGCATAGACGCGCTGGTCTTCGATATTCAGGATATCGGCGCGCGATTCTACACGTATATTTCCACTATGGCCTACGCGATGGAAGAAGCTGCGCGTGCCAGGATTCCGTTCTTTGTGCTGGACCGCCCCAATCCCATTACCGGCGTGCGCGTCGAGCCGCCCGTTCTCGAACGGGATAAGTTTTCCTTTGTGGGTTATTTTTCGCTGCCGCTGCGCCACGGGATGACGGCGGGTGAACTGGCGCGCTTGTTCAACGCCGAAAATCACATTGGCGCCGATCTCACGGTGGTCGCCATGAAGAATTGGCAGCGCGGCGATTGGTTCGATTCGACCGGCCTGCCCTGGGTGAACCCATCGCCGAATATTCGCGGCCTCACTGCCGCGCTGCTTTATCCGGGAGTCGCGATGCTGGAATACACGCCGAATTATTCGGTGGGACGCGGCACCGATACGCCATTTGAGCAGATTGGCGCCGACTTTATCGTGGGAAGCGATCTGGCGTCCTATTTGAACCAGCGCTTCATCCCGGGCGTGCGCGCCTACCCGGTGAGGTTTCAGCCGGCGTCGTCGCATTTCAGCGGGGTTTGGGTGGAGGGTGTCCGCCTTGTGGTAACGGACCGTGAAGTGTTCGATTCAGAGCGCCTGGGGTTGGAAATTGCAGCGGCGCTGCAGAAGCTATACCCGGGTAAGATTTCGTTTGCCGCCAATCGAATCCTGATTGGCGAGGACGAAACCATTCGCGCCATGGCAGCTGGAGAAGATCCGCGAGCCATCCGCCAAAGACAGGAAAATTCGCTGCAGAAATTTCTGACCCTGCGCGAAAAATACCTGCTCTATCGTTAGAGCTCGATCGCCGGTTTAAGCCACAGCCGTCTTGGTGGCGGCCATTGCTTTAGGCGTCACGGGTTTGTTCTTGCTGCCAGCCGGAC
>JACPNO010000055.1:0-16201 GCA_016185465.1 Candidatus Solibacter usitatus | reverse complement strand
CATCCAGGCTGGCGGTCGTCCCCGACGGCGGCCTCTGCCACGAGCCAGCCGTTCCAGGCTCATAATTGCTTCTTCCAACTGCTCCCGTTCGTCCCGTAATTGGCCCAGGATCTTGGTTACGTCCATAATTGCCCTCGCTTATGTGTGACGCCACGTTCAGCCATTGCGTTCCAATGTCAGAACAAAAGACGACTAAGTTGTGGCGCTCTACAGACATGTTTATCCCACTTCTAATGAGTTTTCAAGTGTTTTGTTCTGAATTCAGAACAAACTCAGGATTTTACCTGATCGTTCCGCTTGCGCCAATAGAGATAAAACGGGCCTCCGGCAAGAATCAATACCAGTCCCATGCCGGATTCACGCGGGGAATTATAGAGCGCGGAAGCAACTATGCAGAATGCCATGATTACAAATAGTACGGGTACGATTGGGTAGCCAACCGCCCGGTACGGACGCTCCATAACCGGCCTTTTTTTGCGGAGAACGAGGACTGCGGCCGTGGCCATTCCATACAGAATCCAACTAGCAAAGATCACATAATCCAGCAATTGATCGTACGTGCCGGAGAGCACCAGGACTGCGCCCCACAGGCTAATTGCAATAAGCGCCGGGCCGGGCGTGTGATAGCGCGGATTCACGTGAGCCATCGAGCGGAAGAAAAGACCGTCGCGCGCAGCGGCATAAGGAATGCGGCCGCCGGAGAGAATCGTGCCATTGAGAGCAGCGAACATGGAAATCATGGCGGCGATGGAAACGATATTGCCGCCCGCTGTTCCCAGGATGCGGCGCATCATTTCCGCCGCGACGCGATTGCTTGCGGCAACTTCAGATGGCGCAAGCACATAAAAATACGCCGCGTTAGCCGAAATATAGATCACGATTACGGCAACTGTGCCCCAAATCAGCGCCAGCGGCAGGTTGCGCTGCGGTTGCCGGACCTCGGAAGCCACCATGGCGACCGTATTCCAGCCGTCAAAAGCCCACAGGGCTTTTACCAGCGCGGCAAAAAATCCGGCAATGGTGAGCGGAACCAGCGACGCGTGACGCACCCCTGCTTCCGGGTGGCCCCAGGCGAGGCCAACGACGATAATCAGCAGAATCAGCGCGATTTTGATCACGGTAACCGCGATTTGCACGCCGCCGCCGATTTTCACTCCGAGGTAATTCAGCCCGGCCAGCAACAGAATCAGGATGATCGCTAACAGTTGCCCGTAGCGAATCTCGAGCGGCGCTCCGTGCGCCCCTAAGGGCAATGGCACGATGAAGAATATCTGCTCCATGGCCGGAAGAAAGTTGGCCATGTAATAGAAGAAGCCGGTAGCGAGAATGGCCATGGCCCCGCTTCTGGCCACCCACATTTGGGTCCACGCGTAAACGAAGCCCCATAGCGGCCCATAGGCCTCGCGCAGGTAGACGTATTCGCCGCCGGCTTCGGGCATGGCCGCGGCCAGTTCGGCATAGCTCAGCGCACCGGCCAGCGAAAGTAGCCCGCCCACCACCCACACCACAAACACCCATTGAGTCGAGCCCACCAGTTGGATCATGGAGCGCGGCACGATGAAAATTCCGCTGCCAATTACGGTTCCCACCACGATCGCCACGGCGCCCCACATGCCGAGATCGCGCTTCAGCTCGACAACCGGCCTGGCAAGCGTAGTCATGTGGATTCCCCCGAGTGTAGTAGCAGCGATGCCACATATCCAAACAGGAAAGTAGCCGCTGTTCCAATCAGTACCCACCAGGTGAACGCGATCGTGGTGAAGAAGCGCACATAAAGGATGGCTGCCAGTCCGCCCACTACGCCGGCGATGGCGGAGCTTTCATTCACGCGGCGGGTGAGAACGCCGAGCAGGAACACGCCCAGCAGCAGGCCCAGCGTGATCGACGCCACTGAGAGTCCCGATTCCAGCACCGACCCCCAATTGCGCGCCAGAATTCCGATCCCGATCAGCACCACACCCCACAGCACGGTCGCGATGCGCGCCCAGCGCAGAAAATGCGCGTCGTCGCGATCGGGCGCGAGCGGCCGGTAGAAATCGATCACCGTGGTCGACGCGAGCGCGTTCAACGCCGCGCTGAGATTGGCCATGGCCGCGGCGAGGATCGCGGCAATCACCAACCCGGCGGCTCCCGGAGGCAGCTGGCGCCAGACGAATTCGGGATAAATGCGATCCGTGCGGGCGGGCGGGGCGAGACCGGTGTCGCGATGATAAACGTACAGCGCGATGCCCACCAGCAGGAACAGCGTGAACTGAAACATCACTAGGCCCCAGCTGGCGAGCAATGCCCGCCGGCTTTCGGATTCGCTGCGCGCGCTCAGCAGGCGCTGGACAATGAGTTGATCGGTGCCGTGGCTGGCGGTGGTGAGAAAGCATCCGCCCAACACGCCTGCCCAGAAGGTGTAGGGGCGGGCGAAGAACTGGCGGGTCCAGGCGAAATCGAAATCGAAGATGCGGAATTTGCCGGCCGGCGAGGCCACTGCCGCCACGTGCGCCCAGCCGCCAGGAATCTGGTCTAGAAGGATCCAGAAACTGAGCAGCGCGCCGGCGACGTAGAGCGCCATTTGCGCCACGTCAGTCCAGATCACGGCGGTCATGCCGCCTTCAAAGGTGTAGAACAGCGTGAGCGCGACGATCAGCAGGAACGATGGAATTTCGGAGGTGCCGACTACCACCGAAATCACAATGGCGATGGCGAACACGCGCACCCCTTCGGCTAACGCGCGCGTGACGAGGAACACAAATGCGGTCACCCGGCGGACCCGTTCGCCGAAGCGCCGCCGCATGAGTTCATAGGCCGTGAACAGCTCACCGCGGAAATAATGAGGCAGCAGCAGCGTGATAATGACAATACGCGCCGCCAGATAGCCCAGTACTACTTGCAGGAATCCCATATTGCCGCCGAAGGACAGCGCCGGCGTGCCGACGATGGTGAGCGTGCTGGTTTCGGCGGAAACAATCGAGAGGCTGATGGCCCACCAGGGCGCTGTGCGGCCGCCCAGCAGATAGTCCTTGAGGCGCTTCTGGCCGCGGCCAAATCGCGCGCCGAACCAGGTGATGCCGATCAGGTACGCGGTGATCACCGCCAGGTCCAGATAGCGCATGGGATGCGCGAATTCTAGCATGATTGGTCCGTTTGGCCACGCATCTAAGGTGATTGAGAGGGGCAGATCGGGAACCCTTCGCCGCCGGTTGGCGTCACATACTATGGCAGTAGTGCGTCAAACCGATAGAAAATTTCTATGGTGATGACTCTTGTTGCGCTAATACTGTGGTTTGGTTATACTCCGCAAGTGCCCGTTGGCCCCGCTTGTTGGCGGCGCAATGGCGGAGGCGGAAAACTGCCTCGAAAATCGGCGTAACAAAAGCAGGAGGCTGCAAGTGTTGGATCGAGTATTAAGAGCTTCACTAGCGATTCTGGTGGTGGGAGCCGTAGGGCTGGTCTCACTCCACGCCCAGGCCCCGGCCAAACAATGGAAGGACCGGGGAGAGTACGATCTCTTCGACAGTATCAGCAAGGAACAGGACCTTAATAAACGGCTCGCCCTGCTGAGCTCCTGGAAGCAGAAGTACCCCGCTAGCGACTATAGCTCGGAGCGCTCTCAATTCCTGCTGGATGCCTATGCCAGGCTGAATCAGCCGGATAAAGTGATCGAAACCGCCGGTGAAGCGCTGCAGGCGGATGGCAAGAACTTGCAGGCCCTGGCGCTGGCCATGGTAAACGTGCAGCGGATTGCCAAGCCCACTCCGGAGCAGCTGGCCATCGGGGAGCAAGCCGCCAATGGGCTGCTCACCAACGCCGACGCCCTGTTTGCCGCCGATAAGAAACCGCCCGCCGCAAAAGACGAAGACTGGAAGAAAGCCCGCGTCGATCTCGAGACATTGGCGCACACCACGCTGGGATGGATCGGTCTCACTCGCAAGGCGTTTGACGAAGCCACCGAAAAGCACTTCGCAAAAAGTCTGGAACTGACTCCCAACAACGCGCAAGTATCGTATTGGTTGGGCACGGTGATTCTGGGCGAGAAAAAAGCCGAGCGGCAATCGGAAGCACTGTTTCATTTTGCGCGCGCCGCCTCGCTGCCTGCCGATCAAGGTGGACTCGCGCCCGCGTTCCTGAAAACCGTCGACACCTATTTCACCAACGCCTACAATCGCTTCCACGGCAAGGACGACGCTGGCTTGGCTGAGCTGCGCAAGACCGCGCTGGCGACCGCCATGCCGCCGGCTGGTTTCAAGATCGAGGACGTCAACGAAATCGCCGCCAAGGGCGATGAAGAGTTCAAGAAAAAGAATCCCGAGCTGGCCATGTGGCGCACGATTAAAACCGAGCTCACCGGGCCTAACGGCGACGCGTACTTTGGCGACAAGATGAAGGACGCCGAAATTCCCATGAAGTTCAAAGGCAAGCTGATTTCCACCAAGCCCGCGCTCAAGCCCAAGGAACTGGTGGTATCGGTAGGCGATGGCTCTACGCCCGACGCCACCCTGAAGTTCGACGAAGCGCTTCCGGGGAAAGCCGATCCCGGCATTGAAATCGAATTCACCGGCGTTGCCAAGGAATTTGCCAAAGAGCCCTTCATGCTCACCTTCGAGGTGGAGAAGGAAAAGTTAGGCGGATGGCCGGTGAAGGAAACCGCTCCCCGGCCGGCGCCCAAGAAAGCGCCCGCCAAGGGTGCCGCCGCAGCCAAGAAAAAGGCGGCTTAGCAAGCGCAGCCCTATAGATGGTTGGGGGATTCGGGCCGCGCCGCTGCGGTCTGCTCGGCGTTGGCCAGCACAATACTGAAAATTACCCGCTCAACCGGGTTCACAGCTGCGGCTGCGCCTAAGCCCTCGAAATATTTGCGGAACTCAGATTTGCAGTACGCCTGCCCGGCGCTCGATTGGATCAGGCCGGCCAATAGGATCACCGGAACCACAGCCAGCCACCGGAGTCTTTTGGAAAGCCTTTTGCTCATGTCACTTAGACGTTGGGTATGCGTAGCACGTTAGCCGTCGCGTCATGGGGATTTGCTAGAATGAAATCAAGCGGTTGGGCCGTTCATGCCACTCTACGAATACAAATGTAAATCTTGCGGCGCCCTTTTTGAGGTCCGGCAGAAGTTTGCCGATGAGCCGCTGAAGACCCATGAAGCCTGCGGCGGCGAGGTGGAGCGCCTGATTTCGGTGCCCTCGCTCAATTTCAAAGGCACGGGCTGGTACGTAACCGACTACGGCAGCAAGTCCGCCAACGGCAAATCGACCCACGAAAAAGCCAGCAAAGACTCCCACAAAGATTCCGGATCCGGAGATTCGGCGGCCAAGTCGGAATCCAAATCCGAGTCCAAATCTGAATCCAAATCGGAATCGAAAACGGAAACGAAGTCGGAGTCAAAGCCGGCTGCGCCCGCCAGTTCCTCTTCCGACAAGAAAAGCTAACGCCAGCGCCAGCAGGCTGACGCCGAATCCCGCCAGCGCGTCCACGGCGTAGTGGTAGCGTCCGTAGACCGTCGCCACGGCGATGAAGATCGCCAGAACCAGCAGCACGCGCCCTACCCACGGTTGTTCCGGCAACGCACGCATCATGCTCCAGGCGGCCGCAAACGCCCCGGAAACGTGGGCGCTGGGAAAGACGCTGGTGTGGATGCCATATCCGCCCAGAATGTAGCCGTTGAATCTGCGAAACACGGTCACCACGGTGGGAAAATCCTCGCCCGGGAACACCGTGCGCGGCGGTTCGGAAGGCCAAAAGGGAAATTGCGAGTAGGAGAGCAGCAGTCCTGCGACCGCCAGAAACAGGAAGCGATCCGCCCGATCCCGCGCGCCATAGACATAGAGCATCGCGAGACCGAACGCGCCGATCGCATACACCAGCAGATAGGAGATTTCAAGCACCGCAGGCAGCAGCGCTCCCAGGCTTTCAATGGCCGCGCGCAATCCCCAGTCGCGCAGCAGAACCCGGTCCCACACAATCCACGCCCGCTCGAGCTCATAGGTGTGGTGCTGAGGAGCGAACCAGCCCATCTGGCGATAGGCGGTGAGGGTGAGCGCGAGCGGCAGCCAGTCGCGCAATATCTCGAGCCACGGCCGCCGAAACCAATACAAGAGCGCAAACGCCGCGAAGATAGTGAGATTGCCCACCAGGGTCTGCACGCGGACCGCGAAATCCAGCGGCAGCAGCATTGCCAGGACGGAGGTATAGGCGAAATAGCCGATCAGCAGCAGTTCGGTCGCGCGCACTTCGGTCGAGAATACCATTGCGATAAAGTATGGACATGTCTACGCGACGTCATTTTCTGAAATCCACTGCCGCGGGTTTGGCGGCGTCGGGTCTGGCCTCGGCCCAGGAAGGCAGCACTGGCAAGATCGCCCCCAGCGACCGCATCGGCTTCGCGACGATCGGTTTAGGCGGCATGGGGACCGGCGACACGGAGTCCGCGCTCGCCCAGCCCGGGGTGGAATTGGTCGCGATCGCCGACATTTACCAGGGCCGTCTGGATCGCGCTAAGGAAGTCCACGGCAATTCGCTGTTCACTACTCGCGACTATCGCGAAGTGCTGGCGCGCAAAGACATCGACGCCGTGATCATTGCCACTCCCGACCACTGGCATTCGCAGATTTCGATCGACGCGATGAACGCCGGCAAAGATGTTTATTGCGAGAAGCCCATGGTGCAGCGCATCGAGGATGGCAAAGCCGTGATCGCCGCCCAGAAAAAGACCGGGCGCATCATGCAGGTGGGCAGCCAGCGCGTCAGTTCCATCGTGTATCAAAAGGCCAAGGATTTATTGCAGGCGGGCGCTATCGGCGAACTGAATATGGTGGAAGCCTGGTGGGACCGCAATTCCGCGCTCGGCGCCTGGCAATATTCCATTCCGCCGGACGCCTCCGAACAGACCGTGGATTGGGATCGCTTCCTGGGCCGCGCTCCCAAAGTGCCCTTTGAGCCCATGCGCCTTTTCCGCTGGCGGAATTATCAGGACTACGGCACCGGCGTCGCCGGCGATTTGTTCGTCCACCTGTTCAGCGGCATGCACTTCGTCACGGGCGCAATTGGCCCCTCCCGCGTTTATGCCACCGGCGGCTTGCGTTTCTGGAAAGACGGGCGCGACGTGCCCGATGTCCTGCTGGGGCTCTACGATTATCCGGGCTTCAATCTGGCGCTGCGCGTCAATTTCGTGAACGGCGCGGGCGAAACGTCCGGGTTCCGCTTCGTGGGCACGGAGGGGATTCTCACGATCGACGAAGGCGTTACCGTTTCCAAGCAGCCGCGCGAAACCGAGCCAGGCTACGAAGTCAATACGTTTGCCAAGAAAACGCAGGAGCAGTTCCTGGAAAGCTATTTCAAGCGGTATCCCAAAACCGCGGCCAAAGCCGACAGCATTCGTCCCAAGAGCGAGGACAAATACCTGCCGCCTCGCGGTTACAGCGATCATCGCGACCATCACCGCAACTTCTTCGCCGCGGTAAGGACGCGCAAGCCGGTAATTGAGGATCCGTCATTCGGGTTCCGCGCCGCCGGCCCGGCACTGCTTTCCAATGTCAGCTATTTCGAAAAGCGCGTGTGCCAGTGGGATCCGCAGACCATGACCATGGCTTGATAGGCTTACAGCACGTCGGCAAAGCCGCGCTTCATGTAGCGGAAAAACAAGCCGCCGATCACGAATGCCGCGGTGGCGCAGACGGCGGCCACAGCGAGGTCCTCCCATTTGGGAAGGCGGGCCGATAGCAGCGTATCGCGGTATGCCCGCACAAAATAGGCTAGCGGGTTGCCTGTGATCAAAAATTGCAGCCGGCGGGGAAATTTATCCTCAGTGATCAGGATCGGCGTCAGCCAGAACCAGAACGTCAGGACCACGCTCAAGAACTGGGCCGTGTCGCGCAAATAAACCTGCAGCCCGGCGGCAATCCAGCCGATTCCTACAGCTAGCATGCCAAGCAGTCCCATATAGATAGGAAGAAATAGCAGGGACGGGCTGATCTGGTTGAGCCAAAAGGCCGCAGCCAGAATTACCAGCAGCAGCGCCGCCAGGTGGCTCACCAGCGAGGACAGAAATACGGAAACCGGAACCACTTCAGCCGGAAACACGGTCTTGGTGATCAGGCCGGCGTGATCGATCAAGCTGGTGGACGAGCGCTGTATGGTCTCGCTGAAAAGCAGCCATGGCAACATCCCGGCGAACAGGAAGAGGGGGTAATTGCCCGGCTGTCCGGGTGGAAGGGGGGTTTTGAGGCAGAAGCTGAATACGAAGGTCCAGCTCAGCAGCAGGACCAGGGGGTGAATGACGGCCCAAACCCAACCGGCGGCCGACCCCACGAAGCGCTGCTGAAAATCCCGGCGGACCAGTTGAAACAGCAGGCTCCGCCGCGTAACCAGATTTCGGAGGAAGTGGCTTCCGGGGAGGCGGTTGGACACGCCGCATGCTAACAATAAGCAGGCTTGACACGCAACTTTGCCCGCTGCTAGAGTTTAAAGTTCGTTAATTCAAGGATCCGGGTAGTCCACGGATCGGGGCGCTCATGGCATGAGCGAGGTCCTATCATCATTCTGGAAGGTGAAGGAAGAAGACAATGAAGCAGCAATATTTCATTTTGGTTTTGGCCCACTCTCTTCACGGCCGTCTCCGCCGCATTCACATTCCCCATCAATTTATTTATGGCATCCTGGCGCTGGCGTTGTTTGGCTGCTTCTCGGTATTCGGTTTTGTGGGCAGTTACGCGCGCATGGCCTGGAAAGTGGCGAACTATAACGCGCTTCGCCGGGAAGCGGCCGACCTGCGGGATCGCTACCAAAATCTGCAGCGTGTGGTGAATCAAACCAACGAACAATTAGCCTCGCTCGAAACGCTGGCCAACGAAGTATCGGTGGCTTACGGGATCAAGCGGCGGCTGGAAGGTCCTGGGGATATTGCGACGGAAGGCACGCTCGCTCCCACGTTTTCAGAAACCGTTCAGGAATACAACTATCTGCGAAGCAGCAGTTTGGCGAGTCTGGACCGGAACTTCTCGCGGCGCTGGCATGTCAATAGCCGGCCCAGCATGTGGCCTGTGGATGGCAGGTTGATGAGCAGCTACGGGCAGCGCAACGACCCCTTTTCGGGGGAGGGCGCGATTCACACCGGCGTCGATATTTCCGCTCCCACCGGTACCGTGGCGCGCGCCACTGCCGATGGCGTGGTGGAATTTGCATCTCGTTTCGCCGGCTACGGCAGGCTGGTAATCGTCAACCATGGCAACGGATTCGAAACCTACTACGCGCACCTGGCGCGCTTCGACGTGATGCCGGGGCAGGAGATCCGCAAAGGCGAGGCGATCGGAGCGGTGGGCGCGTCCGGCCGGGTGACCGCGCCGCATTTGCATTACGAAGTCCGCGTGCGCCATGCTCCCGTCAATCCGTACAAATACCTGGCGAAAATGCCGGTCACCGCGGCGAAATCAGAGCTTCCGTTCTAGACTGACTGACGATTCTAGCGGTACTTGAGGTGTAGTCATGAAACAATTGATTCCGCGCTTGATTGTTCTTACGATAGGAACCATCTTGCTCGTATCCGCTTACAATCGCATCGGCGCATCGTCGGTCATGACCCAGGCCGCCAACCACTTCCTGGTTTCGTTGAGCGCTGAGCAGCGGGCCAAAGCCGTGATCCCGTTTCACGACGACGAGCGCTTCAACTGGCATTTCATTCCGCGCGAGCGCAAAGGGCTGCCGCTGCGGGAAATGACTCCGCCGCAAAAGCATCTGGCGCAAGCTCTGCTAGCCGCCGGCTTAAGCCAGCAGGGGTACATGAAGGCCGTCACCATCATGAGCCTGGAAGATGTGCTGCGCATCATGGAAAAGGATGACGGCGAGCGGCGCAATCCCGAAAAATATTACTTCACGATTTTCGGCCAGCCGAGCGACACCGGCACCTGGGGCTATCGCATCGAAGGCCATCACGTCAGCCAGAATTTCACCGTGGTAAATGGACGCGCCGTGGATACGCCCAGCTTTTTCGGCTCGAATCCGGCGGAAGTTCGCGAAGGTCCACGCAAGGGGCTGCGGGTTCTAGCCGCTGAGGAAGACCTGGGGCGAGAACTGCTTACCGCCCTCGATAAGGATCAGAAAAAGGTCGCCATCGTCACCGCCACAGCCTATCCCGACATCCTGACCGCAGCCGACCGCAAGGCCGCGCTCAAAGGGCAGCCTTCCGGACTGAGCGCCGCCAAGATGACCAAGAAGCAGCTCGAACTGCTGAACGCGCTGGTCGACGATTATGCCCGCAACGTGCCCGAAGAACTGGCGCGCGTCCGCATGGAGCAATTGAAAAAGGCCGGCACCAACCTCTACTTTGCCTGGGCCGGCGTGGAAGAACGCGGCGGTCCGCACTACTATCGCATCCAGGCTCCGACATTCCTCATCGAGTACGACAACACGCAGAACGAAGCCAATCACATTCACGCTGTTTGGCGCGAGTTCACCGGCGATTTCGGACTCGATCTGTTGAAGGAACACTACCAGAGCGCTCACCGCTAACCCGGCGGGGATTGTTACCATCGTTTTATGGGTCTTTCGGCGGCGTTTCCACGCCCTTGGACGCGCCGCGCGTTATTGTCGTTCCTGGCGGCTTCCGGGCTCGACGCGGGCTCGCCTAAACCTCGTACATTTCCAGCCGACTGGCGCCGTTATCCCGATGGCGCTACAGAGCTCGACGTCCTACGCCTCACGGATTTTTCGTATGCCAGTTTCCTGCCGGCTTACTACAATCGCGCGCTCACTCGCCGCGGGCAAATCCTGTTCTATTCCAGCCACCGCACCGGGGCGGCGCAGGCATTTCGCATGAATCTGCGGTCTGGCGAAAGCGCCCAGCTTAGCGATATCCCGGCGCTCGACGGCGCGACGCTGACCTTGACGCCGGACGAGCGCAGCCTGTGCTTCTTTGACGGTCCGTCGCTGCGCTATGTCGCTCTGGCAAAGATGCGCGACCGCGTAGTGTACAGCGTGCCGGATGGATGGAAGCGGACTGCGGGAGCTAGCGTAACCGGCGACGGCGATTCCGCGCTTTTTGCCGAGACGCGGGATGGCGGATCGCGACTGCGGCTTGTTGGCCTGGTGAAGAGCGCGGCAGCCGTCATCCTTGAAGCGCGTGGCGAGATTAGCCACGCGGTGGCGCGGCCGGGCCGGAATCAATTGATGTACCGTCAGGCGGACGGATCGATTTGGGTGGTCCAGTACGATGGCCGCGAGAACCGCCGTTTGAAAACCCCGGCGGGGGCCCTCGGTCCCGCTCATTGGGCTCCGGATGGCAGCGCGGTGCTGTACTTACATTTTCCCGAGGATCGCAGGCAGCTCAACACCATTCGCGCCTACACGCTGGACGACGATCGGGACGCGCTGGTGGCCAAGACCAGCCAGTTCGTCCATTTCGGCGTGAATCGGGATGGATCCGTTTTCGCCGGCGCCAGCCGCAATGCGGCATCTCCCCACCTGCTGCTGTCATTACGGGCCAACAAGCGGGAGCTGACGCTGTGCGAACACCGCGCCAGCGACCCGGCTGCGGTTGCGCCCATTTTTTCCGCCGACAGCCAGAGCGTCTTTTTCCAGAGCGATCTGCATGGTAAGCCCGCCATCTATCGGGTGCGCGTGGAGCAGTTTGTGGAGAAGACCGAGCCCGGCGGCCTGTAGGCGGTTTTCGGGCTTGGAGATGAAGCCCTCCAGCCCGGCAAGCCGCGCGCAGAGTCCTCACCTCCCCCTCCGAAAGGCCCGAACCTACTTGTTGGGCTTATCGGCAGCCGTTGGCGGAATTCTAGCGAGGACCGGCCAACGGGAGTACGCGAACCAGGAGATCACGCCCAGATTCAGGAAGGGAATGATGGTTGTCAGCGCAAGCCAGCGCGAGTAGCCGGCTTTGGCAAAAATCCTGCCCCAGAATCCAGCTCTCACCAAGCCGAAAATCAGAAGAATCACGAACAGTTCTGGAAGGCCGATGCTTCTCATGGCGGGAGTATATAGCGGACCACTTGCGGTTGCCAGCCCACCGGCGCACGCGGTAGCGTCGTAGCTATGGCAATTTCGGGAAGCCGGGTATTCGCGCTGGCAGTGCTCGCGGCTGGGTCGACCATCGCCCGCGACGATTGGCCGCAGTGGCGCGGCCCTCAGCGAGATGGCGCCCTGCTGTCCTTCATAGCCCCGAAATCGTGGCCGGAAACCATGAAGCGTAAGTGGACCGTGACTTTGGGAGAGGGTCACGCGTCGCCCGTTCTTGCATCCGGAAAGATTTTCGTCTTCACCCGCCAGCAGAGCGAGGAAGCGCTCACCTCGATCGACCCCGATTCCGGCAAAGTGTTATGGCGCGCCGCTTACCCGGCGCCGTATAAAGTCAATCCGGCAGCGGACCGCCATGGCGCCGGTCCGAAATCAACGCCGGTGGTGTATCAGGGGAAAGTTTTCACGCTGGGCATTGGCGGCGTTTTGTCGTCGTTCGACGCGGCCACCGGAAAGCCGGGCTGGCGCAAGAATTTCTCCGGTGAGTTTCGCGAGACATCGCCCTGGTATGGCACGGCTACTTCGCCGGTGGTGGATGGCGGAATGGTGATCGCACACGTGGGCGGCCACGACGATGGCGCTTGGTTGAGCTCGCCGGGACGCGGCAGGTGGTCACCGAAACCCAGCAGAACATTGTCGGCATCGCGGCCTCGACTGGGGAGCTGCTCTGGAAAATTCCCTTTACCACCGAATTCACCCAGAATTCGGTGACGCCGCTGCGCCGGTATACCGTCGCTGAAAGTCCCACCTGGGCTCATCCGCTGATATTGCCCGGCGGGATTGTGATCAAGGATGCGACGACGCTGGCGCGGTGGGATTTTGAGTAGAACACCAATACCGCTCCCTTCGGTCACGGCTCGCTTCTACGCGTTCCGATTGCGAGCCGCTACTACAAGGAGCGGTGCGTACTAGGCCGATGATTTCGCGATGGACGAAGTAGCACCGCTCGCTTCGGTCACGGATCGCTAAGGCAGTTTCGCCGCGCGCGCTGTTGCCTTCATTGTTTCGATCAGCGATTGCCTGGGCAAGTCCCGTATGATCGGCCGGATAATCCAGCCCAAGCCGGCGGGCACGTCCCGCGAGAGGGACAGCGTGTGGCACTCGGCGAATACGCCATCCGGCTCCTGCTCCAAACGCCAGTAGGCATTCAGGCGCCAAAGGAAACCGTGCCCGTGGCCATCCGGCATTTCCCGCTCCTGCGGCGTTCCGGCGTTGGCGATTTCCCGCATGAGGACCGTATAGGAGCGCGTGTACCAACGCGCGGGGCTAGCGGAATCCTGATGCACTTCGAGCTCGGCGTTCAGCTCGACGGTGAGCACTTTTTTCTTGCGCAGCCGCCAGCGGCCATAGACCGTCGAGCCCTCGCGACGCAACGTTATTGAATCGATCACCTCCGGGTAGAATTTCTTGTGGCGGTCGAAATCCTGAATGATGGATTCCACCTGCTCCATGCGGACGCCGGGAATGAACATGGCGCCTAGCCAGTCGTGCACCAGGCCGCCGGTTACCGGGTTGCCATCCTGGCTGCCATACGCCTTGACGACGATCTCGCCCTTACGCGCGGCTTGGCGCGCGTCGCGATTTTCGTCCAGCCAAAGGAAAGGCTGGCGTCCACCCCAGCGCTCGCGCATGCCGGCTTCGACGCGCGCTACGTAGGCCTGAAACTCATCCAACGTCTGCGGAGCCAGTTTGACGATGAACTGCGCGTGCAAAGGTGCAACGGGCGCGGCGAACAACAGAGCGGCCGCCAGCCGGCTCACGGCAGAGTCTCAAGCCGGTACAATGCGCGCGTGTGCCGGATCACGGAGATGAGCAGCACCAGCGTGATGCCGGCCGTACCGATCACGCCGCCGACATCGAAGAGCAGAAAGCGCGCGCCACCCAAGTTGGCGAATGGGCCGCGCGCATAGAGCGCAATATTGCCGATGGCGAGCAGGATGCGCAGCTCGGTCGGCCCAAATTTCCAGAATGAAATTTCGAACGTGCCCAGCGTGTAAGTGGCCAGGAACACATCGATCATCAGCACCAGATAAGCAATGAGCAGGCAGGCGGCCACGGCGGGATTCATGAAGCCGGACAGCCCCATGCCGCCAAACAGAAAAACGGCGCCGAAAGCGTCCACGATATGGTCGACATAAAAGCCGTAGCGCGGACGCAGGCGGTTGCGCACGCGCGCCAGCGTGCCATCCAGGCTATCGCCGAGCCAGTTCAGCGCCAAAAATCCGATGACGGCGAGTAGCGCGACGGGATTCACCGCCGCGTACCAGTAGCTCAACCCTGCGCCCAGCATGGAGAGCAGCCCAAGCGCGGTCAAATGGTCGGAGTTGATCCACGGCGGCGTGTGCCGGGCCAGCCAGATCAGAGTGGCTTTCTCCACCCGCGCCGTCAGGCTGTCGTGAGACCGTGCTGCGTCGCGAAACGGGCGCTCCGTCATCCGATTTTCCTCTTCTGCAGAATAGCAGTTAACCAAATATAACTAGCGTTCCGATGAAATTGCGCCTACACTTCTAATCAAGGTAGGGAGAATCCATGCGCGCTCTTCGCGAGTTTTTCGCACGCTTCTTTTCGGTCGAACCGGTTTTCGGCGTCCAGCGGCATTTCTAAATCCGCAATCGTTTGACAGGCCAGCGGCGCTCCACTAGGCTGGTCACTTGCCAATCCGAAATAGATTTCTGCGTCTTGCCGCGCTCATGTGTTCGGCCTCCTGCCTTTTGCTGGCCGATGCCAGTATTACGCGCTCGCCCGCCGGCTGGAAGCTTGCCAACGGCGACATTGAATTCACGCTTTCTCGCGCGGGCGATGAGGTCCGGGTGGATTCACTGCGGCGCGCGGGCGGCCAGGAATGGGCGGCGGCCGGCTCACGACTCAGCGCGTTTCTCGAAGGCGAAAGCCTGGGCGCGCTCCGCTTCGCTGCGGACGACACCACAGACTTCGGCGGCGGCGCCAAGCAGTTGGCATTGCGTTTTCAGTCCGCCGCCGGCGGGGTGCTGTCGCTGTTGCTGCGCATCTACCCGAGCGGCGCTGCCATTGAATTCGCCGCTGAACTGGAAAACAAGAGCCAGCGCACCCTGCCGCTGCTCTTCCGTATCGATCCGTTAAGCCTCACCCTCAAGGGAGCGCTGAAGCCTTATTCCTCGATTCGCGATAGCCATGGATTTCATCTGGCGGGAACGCTGGCCGGCGCCCGCGAATTCAAGGACTGGCTGGTGCTGGAAAATGCCGGTGCCGGCGAATCCGCGCTGATCGGCGGCGAAATCGGAGCAGGCATTCTGGATTGGAGAGCCAACACGCGCGCGGCCGATTCCGGCGTCGCGGTGCGTGCGGGGAACGTCTTCCGCCACGACCGGAAAACCGCGCCGCCTCCGGCTTACGAAATCCAGCCCGGCCAAAAGGTGGAGACGCCGATTGCATTTCTCGCGCTGGCCAAAGGCGATTCCGATAACGCCGGCAATGAAGCGTTCCGTTATCTGAAGCGCTACGTTTTCCCCAAGCCGCTCGCCGATACGCCGCTGGCGACCTATTGCATCTGGCTCACGCACGCCAATGTCGAAGAGATTCTCGACAAAGAGCTGGCTTTTGCCAAACGCACGGGATTCGACGTTTTCTATCACGACGCCAGCTGGTTTGAGGGCGCATCCATTATTCCCGGGCAGAATAACTGGAGCAAGGGGCTCGGTTCGTACAAGGAGAGCCGGGAGAAATTTCCCAGTGGGCTGAAAGCGTTGTCGGACAAAGTGCGCGCGGCCGGCCTCAAGTTCGGCATTTGGGTGGATCCGGGAAACGTGGATGTCGGCCGCGTCGAGTCCGGCGAAATTCCGAAAGAGTGGCTGGCCACGATCGACGGCAAACCGCTGATCACCGAGCACCCTTCGCTGACTCCGATGCGGCAGCTCTGCCTGGGGAATCCGCAGGTTGTCGAATGGGTGGAGAAGCAGCTCAGCGGAATCATCGATCAATGGAACATCGAGTGGGTGAAGTGGGATCCGTCGGGCACGGTGAGCTTTGCCTGCGACCGCACCGATCATGGTCACGGCAAGAGAGACGGCCCTCATGCATCCTATCGCGGCAAGATTGAAATCCTGGGCTACCTGATGCGCCGTTATCCGCGGCTACTCGGCTTTGAGGTGGATCCCTCGCTGCATTTCGCGCGCACCAATCCCGGGCCGCCCGATTTGCTGCCAGGCGGGTACAGGGATGAATT